>CAZITQ010000038.1:0-50252 GCA_964542165.1 uncultured Rickettsiales bacterium | reverse complement strand
CGGCCCAGCGATATGAGATCGAGGAAGAGGTACCCGTATTTGCCGTACCAGCTAGGGACGTGCTGAACTCTCAGCGGACGGCGTCTCCGCCAGTGGCATTGCTGAACGGCTCTTCTGTCTTCGAGATCGAGTGGCCTTCGACGCCATCACTGCTGGCCGTGTCTGCTGGGTGTGTCTCCTGCGCGAGCAGGAACTGGTCCGGTGATGTCTCGGTAGAAACAACGCCCTACTGGCTATTACCCCATCCAAGAGTGACTCTTGAACGCTACTACTGGGGTGCGGCGGGTGAGGCCAGAATGCGGCGTCAGGTTAGGGCGCGCATCGTCTCGGGATCGGAGGTCGAAGAATCAGGGAGGGCAGGCGCTCTCTCTTGGGATGGCACGGTGGCGCCCGGTAGAAAAACACCGGGTTTTCTGTTTAGCAATCTTGCGCTCTCTCTTGGGGCGAGTGCCTCTCGGGCGGGGCGCCAGAGGCTCTCTCTCGGCGTCCGTCTGCCGCTTCTGCAAGGGAAGATGGGCGAGGCCAGGGACGACGTCCGTTCGTGCCTCGGAGAAATGGCCGAACTTCAGACGTACCGTTCAGAGTGGTTAGGTGCCTGGATTTGGGATCATACAGGGAACATCATACTCGGTGCTGATTTAGAGTTACCGAAGGATGCTTCCGAGGTCGTCGCGACCGCGTTGGATGAGGCCATGGGTGCCCTCTCGTGGGAACTTGGGGTTTCGGGTTCAGAGCCGCCGGATCGCCAATCCATGGAAATCGTGATCGAGTTGCGTAGCTTGCCTTTGATGGAATCCCGAGAAGATTTGCTCTACTTGGCGGATTTCTGGATTCTCGCGTTTGTGGAGAGGTGGCTGGGTAATCAAGGAGGTATCGATACTGGAAAGGAATCTCGGCGTTGGATCGCGTCAGCAATCTCAGAAGCGGTTGCTGGCTCGTTATCCGATGCGGAATGGGAGTTCGAGCAGGTTTTTTCTGCGCGGACGGGAGACCGGTATTCGGAACACCGCGACAAAATGCAGGATGCGTGTGAGGACTTGATCGAGATTCGTAAGGGATTCGTGCTCGACCTAGCTGGCGGAATTGCGCTGCAAACGAGCGATTGGGATCTGGGTGAAGCGACTCCAGCAACGTACGGTGCTTGGATAACGGCGGGGTACCTCGGATCCCATTGGAACGTCGTTGGGAGCCTCGCTCATTTTGGACGAGATCTCGGTACCCCGTCGTCTATAAGAACTGCGAATGTCGGCCTGCGACTGATCTATGTCTATGAGCGAGTGGCACTATCGCCGGAGGTAGTAGGCCGTTTTGTCTTGGCTGGGGGCAATCATGTGGTCGAATTGCGATGGGCTGCCGGTGTGGAGTTGGCGATCGGCAAAGGGATCGGCCTCGCGCTCTCGGTGGGCATGGACGGCAGGGTGCCGTACGATGATGGACTCCCATTTTATTCTGCGTTGCGCATTCAATTGAACACTGGGACCAATCGGCAAATCGCCCCGTCGACGGATCTGCCGGAGTGGGCGAGTTTGGAACAAGACGGTTCTGAATAGCACTTTGGTTACTGCGGAATTCGGGTTCAGAGATACGCTACCCACCACCCATCTCGGTGGCGTTTCTTGAACCGCCCCCAGAACACACAGACCGGCCACATCAGCAAGATCAGACCGATCCAGGCCCCCCAGATCAGGGCCATCGAGAGGGGTTCCTCGGCGGGGATGCGGGAGGCGTCGAAGCGGAGCCTGGCGTGGGCGGCGCCGATGGCGTGGATCAGGGGCAGGTGCAGCAGGTAGAAGAACATCGGCACCTGGCCGAAGACCCGTAGCAGGCGGTTGGAGGGGCCCTGCCAGCGGGCCAGCAGGGGCAGGGTCGTCAGCGAGATCCCCAGGAACAGCAACTGGAACATCAGCGAGGGGGGGTACTTGCTGGGGTTGAAGAAGTGGGCGGCGGTGACCCAGGCCGGGCCCTCGTGGGCGTGCCAGACGGCCGGGTCGCCGAAGCTGTTCATCGAGCGCAGCTGGACGAACAGCAGGACCATCGCCGGGCCGAACCACAGCAGGTGGCGGGCCTTGCGGGGCTCGCTGATCCAGTCGGCGAATCCGTAGCCGACCGCGATGACCCCGAACCAGGGCACGATGGCGTAGCTCTGGTGGAACTTGTGGCCCAGGATCTCCAGCGAGTTGGGCTGGCAGAGGAAGCCCAGCATGCCCTGGTCCGCGGGGATCGGGGTGGCGTGGAGCACCAACGTCAGCCCCAGGCCCAGCAGGCCCACGGCCCGGGCGGGCAGCCAGATCACGGCTCCGAGCAGCACCATCGAGCCGCCGATGGCCCACAGGATGCCCAGGTGGGTGTAGCTGAAATCGAAGGTCCAGCTGAAGGAGACCCAGGTGGCCTCCAGCAGCATCAGCCACAGGCCGCGGGTGACCAGGAAGCGAAGCGCCTCGCGATCCGGCCGCCACCGGCGGTACAGGGCCACCGAGACCCCGGCCAAAAACACGAAGGTCGGGGCGCACAGGTGGGTGAACCAGCGGGTGAGGAAGAAGGGGAGGGTGGTCTCGTCGTAGTTCTCGGGCCCAACCCCGGCGGGGGAGAAGAACCCCCGGGTGTGGTCCAGGGCCATCAGAACGATCACCAGCCCCCGGAGCAGATCGATGGCCTGGATACGCGGGCGGTCGTTCATGACCCACCCAGCTAGCAGTTTTTCCCGTGCAGGGAAAGGAACGCGGCTGGAATCCGGTCCGGGCTGCACCCTGCGGAGGGCAGTCCACGGGCAGGGTTTCCGCGGATGCGGTGTCGCTGGCTATTCCTCGAGGTCCGCTGTGCCGGGTAGCCGCGGGTCCATGACCCGGAACCACAGGGGCGGCACCAGGGCCAGCAGGACCATGCCGGAGTAGCCGGTGGGCAGCTGGGGCGCCTCGTCCAGGTGGAGCAGCTGCGGGTAGGGCCGCTGGGGGGCGGCGTGGTGGTCCGAGTGGCGCTGGAGGTTGAACAGCAACCAGTTGGTCAGCCGCTCGCTTGCGTTCCAGGAGTGGATGGCGCGGACGGGACCGGGCCGTCCGTCCTCGTCGACCTCCCGCACCAGTCCGTAGTGCTCCACGTAGTTGACGATCTCCAGCAGCAGGAAGGCCACCACCGCCTGGAGGACGAAGAACAGCAGAGCCAGCCCACCGAAGATCGCGGTGATCAGCACCAGCACGGCGGCCGTGACCGCGCCGTAGCGCAGGATCCGGTTGTGCCTGCCCCACAGCGGGAGGTCCAGGCGCCCGAGCCGCGTCCGCTCCAGGGCCCAGGAGGTGGCGAAGGTGCCCGCCAGCGTGCGGGGCAGGAAGCGGTAGAGCGACTCGCCGGCGCGGGCGGTCGCCGGGTCGCTGCGGGTCGCCACGTGGCGGTGGTGCCCGGCCACGTGCTGCGGGCCCCAGTGCAGGTAACCGCCCAGCAGCAGCAGGAACTCGCCCATCCGGCGCTCCCAGGGATCCCGCCGGTGGACCAGCTCGTGGGCCACGGTGATGCCCACCGAGCCGGTGCAGATCCCCACGGACAGGGCGAGGCCGAGGAAGCGCAGCGCCCCCGGCTCTCCCCAGGCGACGACGATCAGGGCCCACAGGATCAGCAGGGCCCCCACCGGGGCGGCCAGCCACAGCCAGAAGTCATAGCGGAGCGCCTCCTGCGGGTCGGCCGCCGCAGGGTCGGCCGGATTGGCCCGGTCCCGCCCCAGCACCAGGTCCAGGGACGGGATCAGCACGAACACCACCACGGGTGTCAAGAAGGCGAACAGGCCACCCAGGTGGTAGCCGAAGAAGGCCGTCAGCGGGATCAGGTAGACCAGCCCGAAGCCCAGATGTCGCATGGCGCGGGACCTCCCGAAACAAGGGGTACGCACACGGAGCCACGCGCGCAAGGGCGAGCGCCCGGGCGCCGTGCGGCGGAATCAGTAGGGATCCAGCCGATTCTCCTGGCGGTAGTCGTCGTAGTCCGCGGGCATGACGTGGTGCGAGGGGGTGATGGCACCGTCGCCATCGACGTCGACGAAGACCGGGTTGGCGTAGCCGAAGGCGGTGGCCGGGTTGTCCACCTGGCCCGTGCGCAGCATCTCCAGGGTCAGGCCGTCCGGATCGGTCTGGTGGAACGGCACGTAGGGAAAGAGGCTGCCGTCCCCGTGCACCACGGCGGCGATGAAGGTGTCGTCGGGGGCGTCGAGGATCACCTCGATCGTCTGCTCCAGCCGCGTGCCGCCTCCTGCTCCTTCGACCTCCTGCAGCTCGAGGATCTCCTGCGCCGCCAGCTCCCCGTCCACGTACAGGTCCAGGGTGTCGACCTCGACCCAGGGCGGCGCCTGGATCCGCACCCTCACGCGCACCGGCTGGCCGTCGCTCTCCAGGGTCTCGCCCTGCATCACCGCCTCGCCGCCGGCCTCCGGCTCGGCCTCCAGGAACACCAGCGGCCCGAAGGACCCGCTGAGCTGGCCGCGATTGACCGCCGCCACGAAGCCCGGCACGTCCAGCTGGGACGGGTCGTCGTACCCCACGTACACGAAGTTGCGGGGCCAGCCCGAGCCCTCGACGTTGCAGGTGTGGCTGTCCGAGTTGGCCGTGGCGGTGAAGCGATAGCCGGCCGACAGCAGGTTGAACCAGTCGGACAGCCCCTGGACGTTGAGCCAGGTCATCACCTCCATGGCCGTGAAGCCGGGGCCGAACATCACCGGATCGGGGGGCAGCCCCGACCCTGGCGGGTCGAAGGCCTCGGGGCCGATGTACCAGCCGTCGTCGTCGTACCAGAGGTCCAGGACCGAGAAGTAGTTCTGCATGTCCGCCGGCGTGGGGATGTGCCGCGGGTGGTTGATCTGGGCCACCATCTCCCGGTCCTGCTGCAGCGCCCAGTCGAAGATCTCGGTGGGCGACACGCCCACCCAGTCGAAGGCGCCGCCGTTGGGCATGGCCGGGTCGACCTCCATCGGGAACAGGCCGAAGTGGCCGTAGTCGAAGGTGGTGACCTCCTGGCTGGGGATGGTGGTCACCCAGGTCTCCAGGGCCAGGTCCTCGATCGCCGGGGTCAGGTCGGCCACGTAGGCGTGGTTGCTGGTCACCAGCACCTCGACCCCGTCCGCGGCGAAGTTGGCCACCCGCATCTCGTCGGTCAGCACCAGATCGGGGCCGGCGGCGGCGTGGATGTGGAAGTCGCCGGTGAGCCAGCCGTCGGTGTCCAGCACCCGGTGGAGGACGGCCTCCACGCCCTCGGTGGCGCCGGCGGAGACCACGACGGTCTCGACGACCGCGTCGTACTCCATGCCCCGGGTCACGACCACGTCGTACTCACCCGGTTCCAGGTCGACGGTCAGCTGGCCATCCACGGGCAGGTCGAGGAGCGCCGTGACCCCGGGGGGCAGGGGATCGGTCCCGGTGGCGTCCAGGGCCGCGAACGGCGGGCTGGGGTCGATGCCCAGCACCACCACCCGGCACGGCAGGGGCGCGCCGTCGCCGTCGGTCACCTCCACCGAGAGCTGACCGGTGGCCGGCAGGAAGAGGTCCTGCTCGGTGTCTCCGCCGGCCGACACGCGGATCCGCTCCGGTTCGCCGCCCCCGCCCGCGTGGGGCCAGCCCCGCTTGCCCGCGATCAGGTCGACCTCCCCCTCGGGCACCTGGAGCCGGAAGGCGCCGTCCCCGTCCGCGGTGGTGGACGCCAGGACCTCCTCGTCGTCGGCCGCCAGCGCCACGACCTGGGCGAAGGGCACCGGGTCCTCGGTGCCCTCGATCCGGACCCGCCCGTCGAGGGTGACGGCGGCTTGCGGGCCATCGCCCAGCGAGCGCAGGGTCCGCATCACCCCGGACACGTCCTCGTCCACGACGAAGGCGGCGTCGAAGGTGAAGGTGTCCCCCGGAGCCAGAACGACCGTGGCGCTGTCGGGCCACGACAGCACGTCGAGGACCTGCACCGAGTCCATCAGGACCGAGCCACCGGCCATGAACCCCACCCCGTGCTCGCCGGGCTCGTAGGGCAGGGGGGCGAAGGCGTAGGCCACCGCCTCGCCGGCGACCATCAGGGCCCCGGCCGAGGCCACCTGGGTGGTGCGGTAGCCCCCCAGGGCCGGGTAGTAGTTCTCGGCGAGCCCGCCGTGGACCAGCCATCCGGCCGCCAGGGGCAGTTCCTCGGCGTCGAGGTTGGTGATTTCCACGTCCACGCGCAGGTAGGGATCGTAGGGTCCGAGGGTGTAGGTGACGGCGATCTCCAGGTCGGGGATCACCAGGGTGTCGATGGGGTACTCGAGCCCCATGATGTGCTTCATGCCCACCGCGGCGTTGATGTAGTCGGCCCGGCCCGCGGGGCCGGTGAAGCGGACCACCGCCTGGCCGCCCGACCCGTCGTCGACGATCTCCATGGTCTCCGGGGCCTGGGCGATGGTGGAGTTGACGAACAGGCCCACCTCGCCGAAGCGGTCCCGGTGCAGGCCGTCGCCCCGCACGACGTCGGCGTCCAGGATCGTCCCTCCGTAGGGGTTGAGGGCCAGGGCTCGACCGGGCTGCTGGAGCACCACGCGGATCAGGCCGTTCTCCACCAGCACGTCGCCGGGGAGCGCCTGGGCCAGGGGGCCCTCGATGGGCCGATCGCCGTCGCCGACCAGGCTGGCGGAGACGAAGGCGGGGATCGGCGACAGCAGGGGCGGATCGCCGCCGGGACAACCCAGGAGGGTCAGGATCGGGATCGCGAGGACCGGGATGAGCTTGCCGTTCATCGTTTTGCTCCCTGACGGCCCCACCGTAGCACGGCCATCCGCCGTGCCGGAGGGACCTATGGAACCCCGCCTACCCTACGTCCCGCTGCCTGCCTGGAACAGGTCGGAGGGGAGCTCGATGCCGGCGAGGGCGAAGTCGGAGAGGAAGTCGGGCTCGGCGCCGGTGGCCTCGTAGTGCCCCAGGATCTCGCCGTCCTCGTCCACGCCCTCCTCCACGAACTGGAACAGGTCCCGGATGGCCAGCGCACCGTCGCCCTCGTACCCCAGCACCTCCGAGAGTCGGGTCAGCTTGCGGGAGCCGTCGGGGAGCTGCTCCAGCTGGGCCACCATGTCCAGACCCCGGGCGATCTGCTCGCGCACCACGGCCACGGGCACGGCGATCCCCGAGTAGGGCACCAGATTCTCCAGGCGGATCAGCGCCTCCTCGGGGCTCGCGGCGTGGATCACCGCCAGCGACCCCCGGTGCCCGCTGTTGAGGGCCTGCAGGTACTCCAGGGCCTCCCGGCCGCGGATCTCCCCCAGCAGGATGCGGCTGGGGCGCATGCGCAGGCTGTTGCGGAACAGGTCCCGGATCGTGACCTCCCCCCGTCCCTCGACGTTGGGTGGCCGGGTGAGCAGCCGGGCCACGTTGGGCTGGGGCAGCTGCAGCTCGGGGGTGTCCTCGATCAGCACGATGCGTTCGGTCTCGTCGATGTGGCTGCCCAGGACCTCCATCAGCGTGGTCTTGCCCGCGCCCGACGCCCCCCCCAGCAGAATGTTGCGGCGCAGGTGCACGCAGGCGCGCAGGAAGGTGGCCATGCGCTCGTCCAGGGAGCCGACGGCCGCCAGGTCGTCCACGGAGTGGAAACGGCGGGGGAACTTGCGCACCGTCAGGTGGGGGCCACCGGCCACCGCCGGGGGGATGACCACGTTGATCCGTGTGCCGTCCGCCAGGGCCAGGTCCACGTAGGGCCGCGACTCGTCCAGGCGGGTGCCCGTGGCCAGCAACAGGCGCTCGAGGATCTGGGCCAGGTGCTGCTCGTCGTCGAAGGATCGGCTGGCCTGGACCTTGCGCCCCTGATATTCGACGAACACGCGGTCGTGGCCGTTGACCATGATCTCGGTCACCTCCTCGTTGCGCATCAGCGGCTCGAGGGGACCGAGGCCCAGCAGGTCGTCCAGGGACTGTTCGGTGACCCGTTTTCGCACGCTCCCGGACAGGGTGGCACCCCGGGAGTCGAGCTCGTCGAGGAGTCCGGCGATGCGCTCGCGGAGAATGTCTTCCTGGAGCTGGTCCGGGGTCAGGCCGGAGGCCATCACGAGCTTCTTGCGCAGGAACTGTCGGATCTGGGCGTCGGACATCGCGACCTCCCTCGGGCCTAGCCGGCCCAGCTCGCGAGCAAGTCTGCCACGGTTCGGTAGGCCCATTGCAGCACGATCACCCCCACGATGGGCCAGCTCAGCGCCCGCGGCCACTCCGGCACCACGGGAAACCGCCCCTTGAACAGCCCGGCGGTCAGGTACCACCCGGCGCCCAGGGAGAGGGGGGGGATCAGGACGATCAGCGGGTTGAGGCGGAGGGCCTCGAGGAACTGTCCCTGGAGCAGCAGGTGGAGCGCGCGGGTCATCCCGCACCCGGTGCACCGCAGCCCGGTGGCCGCGTACCAGGGGCAGATCGGCGTGACGGACAGCTGGTCCGGGTGGCTCCCCCCCAGCACGATCAGCGTGGTCGCCGCTGCCGCCAGCAGGAGCAGCGAGGTCAGTCGGACCGCGATCGTCGATCGGCGCGGGTCGGGAGCAGGGGGCACGGTGTCCGGTGGGGCGGCGCGAGCCCGGTCACATGGTCTCGGCGAGGATGAGGAAGCCGAACGCGAAGATGTACAGGAAGATCGCGCCTGCGGCGCCGACCCCGCACAGGAGGTAGGTCAGCTTGATCTTGCCGCGCGCGGTCTCGTAGTCGTCGTTGACGATCGCCGTCTTGGCCTGGCTCACGAAGATGAACCCCGCGACCCCCATGGGCCAGCAGCAGAACAGGAAGGTGACCACCGCGATGGCCATCGCGGTACCCGTGTTGGGGGGCTCTCCCTGGGTCGCGTAGGGCGAGCCGTAGGCCGGGTTGCCGTAGCCACCCGGGGCGGCGTGGGGGCTCTGCTGGGCGTAGGGGTCCGCGCCGTAGCCGGGCTGGGGCGGAGGCGTCGGCTGTGCCTGCGGCGGCGGCATCGCCTCGAGCTGGGCCCCGCACTGGGGGCAGTAGGAGGTCGAGACGGTGATCGCGATCCCGCAGTTGGAACAGGTGGTCATCGGCCAACTCCATGCCGTTGGGTCGGACGACATGATACGAGGTGAGGCGCCTCGGCGCGACCCCGCGGGGACGTCGGTGGATTAGCTCAGGGGGCCCATCACCCGGTTTCGGCCGCCCTTCTTGGCGGCGTAGAGGCGCATGTCGGAGATCTGGATCAACTCCGCCGCGGTCTCTCCGTCGGCGGGGTAGCGGGCCACCCCGGCCGACAGGGTCACGTGCAGATCCCCGTCGGGACCCAGGGGCCGGTCGGCGACCGCGGCGCGCACCCGCTCGGCGACACGTACCGCGTCGTCGCCGGGGGTCGCGGGCAGCAGGAGTGCGAACTCCTCTCCGCCGTAGCGGCAGGCCAGATCGATGTTGCGCAGGCTCGCGCGCAATGCCTCGGCGATTCCGACGAGCACCTGGTCCCCCACCGGATGACCTCGGGTGTCGTTGATCCGCTTGAAGTGATCGATGTCGAGCATCACCAGGCAGAGCTCGAGACCGAAGCGCCGGCTCCGCTCGAGCTCCCGGGCGAGCTCCTCGCCGAACTTGCGGCGGTTGGCCAGCCCGGTCAGCTCGTCGGTCACCGCCAGGCGCTGGGTCTCCTCCACCTTCTGCTCCAGCGCCGCTGCCATCTCGTCGAAGGCGTGGGCGAGCTCGCCGAGTTCGCCCAGCTCGTCGGTGCGATCCAGCTCGGTGCGCCGGCTCAGTTCGCCCTCACGCAGGTCTCGGGCGACCTCCACCAGGCGACGGAGCGGCCGCGTGATCCGGGACGAGAACAGCGCAGCCAGCGCGAAGGCGAGGACCACTCCCGCCGCCGCCAGACCGGCGGCCATCCAGCGGGCGCTCTCCCGGGCCTCGGCCATCTCGGACGCCGAGATCAGCAACACGACGGTCCCGACGAGGTCCGCATCGCCACCGATGGGGAGGGGGCAGAGGACCGCGTCGTAGGGTTCCCCATCCAGCTCGATGGCCTGGATCACATAGGACTCCGCGCCATCGGCGGGGGTGTCGTCGATCCGGCTGAGGGCCCGTTTGACGTCGAACACCGCCGCCGACGGGACCCGGTCGAAGGCCGGCAAGGTCGAGTCCAGGACGTCTCCTTCGAAGGTGAACGCGGCGTCGAAACCGGCGCGGCGCTGGATCTCGACCAGATCGTCGCGGTCCAGGATCACCCCGCCCATCAGCGCACCCACGACCCGGCCTCCGTGCTCCACGGGCCGGGTCGCCCGGAGACGGAAGGTCCGGCCCTGGCGAATCGTGTCCTGGGTGGGCTGGCCGGCGAGGGCGTCCCGGAAGGGTCGGTCCACCAGCAGCTCCTCGACCTTGTCCCCTTCGGAGCAGGACGCGACCTGACGCCCCGCCCGGTCCACCAGCGTGAGCGCGTCCAGGCTCAGCTGGCGGCGCATCTGGTCCAGCCGGTCGGGATCCCGGGGAGGCGCCGCCGCTTCGGCGGGCTGACTCGCTGCCTGGATCATGCCCACCAGATCCGGATGGCTGGCGAGCAGGTCCACCCGGTCTGCGAGCCGGGCTCGCTGATCCCGGACCGTGCCATCCACCTCCGTTGCCTGGTCGAGGCCGCGCTCGGCGCGGAGGCCGTCGAAGTGGTCCTGGATCAGCAGATCGAGCCCCGCCGCAGCGGGCACCACCAGCAGCAGGACCAGGCCGCACATGGCGGCGGTGACCTGGGTGCCCACCGAGCGTTTCATGGTCTCGTGCGCTCCTCGGCAGTGATCTGTCGGGACCAGGCGCGACGGATGGCGTCGAGGTGCGGACCGATGTGGTCCCGGTCGACCTTGACGATGGCCGGGGGATCGTCCCCGGTGGCCCCCGGGACGCCGCCTCCAGCCGCGGTCGGCAGCATCGGCGTCACGCCCCCCTCGGCGAGGGCGGCCTGACCCTCGGGGCCGTGGAGGTACTCCATGGCGAGGCGCCCGCCGTGAAGGTGGGGCCGATCGCGGACCAGGAGGGTGGTGTAGGGCACGGATACGGTGCCGTCCTCGGGGACGACGAAGGTGGAGCGGACGTCGTATCGGGCCTTGAGCTGGGCCTCGGTGTAGTCGTAGTTGATCAGGATCGGCCGCGTCCCGCGCAGGAATCCGTCGTAGTCCTGGCGCTCCAGGGCCCGGTCGGCACCGCCGGCCTCGACCAGGGCCGCCAGCAGCTCGGCGCCGGGGGTGGGATCGGTGGCGCTGCCACCCATGGCGCTGGCTGCGGCCAGCAGGGTCGCCACCCCGGTGGCCGACGCGCTGGGATCGAGGAAGGAGACCTGGGAGGCGTACTCGGGCTTCAGCAGGTCGGCCCAGGTCCGCGGCGGCGGATCCACCACCTCCAGGTTGACCATGAATCCCAGGGTGCCGGTGAAGGTGTCCATCCACTGGACACACCCCGACTCGCCCCGGCGGACGTGCTCCTCGGGGTACGCAGCCGCGACCTGGGACGGGACGCAGTCGACCAGTCCCTGCTCCACGGCCCGGTCCGCCGTGAAGGCCCCCACCACCACCAGGTCGGCCTGGGGCTCGGCCCGCTCGGCAGCCAGGCGCTCGAGGACCGCGGTGGAGGACATGCTCAGGTCGAGCCTGCGGATGCCGTGCAGCTGATCGAACCGCTGGAAGGCCTCGCGGTACCCCCCGTAGTCGTCGGGCATGCCGTAGGTGAACACCACGTCGTCTTCCTGGAGGGCGTGGGCGGCGAGCTGCTCGGTGTCCAGCGTCGCATCATCGCCGGGGCAGCCCGCGAGTGCGCACATGAGCAGATACGCGGCGGCTGGAATGGGCCTCGTGTTCATGACTCGCCCGGGGACTTTACCCGCACCGGAGGACAAGGGGGAGACCGGCCCACGAAGTCGGTGGCTTGGAGCGGGTTGTGGCCACCTGGTCGGGGACCCCGCGGCCGGTCTCCCCATTCCTCTGTATCGACGTAGTCGGCGGGAGCTTGAACAAAAAGATCTCGGGTCGTCAGCGGCGCTCCGCGGTCGCGCAGGGGGTGAACACCGCGTGGTGCTCCCCCGCGCGGACCACGCACCACCTTCGATGGAGGCTCCACAGCCCCTCGTGACCGGAGTCCAGCAGCCGCTGGGGCTCCAGCACCGCGATGGCGCTGACGCCGGCGGCGAGCCGGTCGTCCAGGGCCTCCGGAGAGGCCTGCTCGGGCCGCAGGTGGAAGCCCCGCCGGTCGGCCAGGTACAGGATCTCGGGGAGGGAGTGGTCGATGACCAGGACCCGGTCGTCCGGATCCGTCTCGGCCGCCAGATCGGCCGCCAGCTGTTCCCAGCGCAGGTCCTGGTGATGCACCAGAAAGGAGCGGAACGGGCGGAGCTCCACCACCGCGGCGGTGGTCAGGAGCACGGCCAGCGCGGGGAGGAGCCAGGCTGGAGGGCGTCGCCCTGGCGTCCCCTCGACGCCCCGACGGGCCGCCCCGAAGGCCAGCGCCATCGCCAGGGCCGCGGGCTGGGCCAGCACGAGCTGGTAGTAGTCGTGTTCCCGGTGCCCCCCGATCACCACGACCACGTAGACGACCACGGCGCCGAGCCAGGCCAGGGGCACGAGGACCTCGCGGCGTCTGCGCGCCGACCACAGACCCAGGGCCACCAGGGCGACGCCGGTGAAGCCGGTCACCTCCTGGGTCAGCCGCTTGCCCAGCAGGGTCCATGTCCCGGGGTCGGCCAGCAGCGTGAGGTTGCCCCACTTGTCCGTGCCCGGGCTGACGCCGAAGGACATCAACACGTTGGGGTACGACGAGACCCGCCACCACAGGACGGCGTACCACACAAACCCCAGGGCGATTGCCGCGGCCGCTGCCCCCGCCAGGGGCACCATCCGCCTCGGCGAGCCGCCGTCCAGGCCGACCCAGGCCGCGGCTCCCACCGGCAGCAGGGCGAAGATCGCGGGGGGTTTGATCGCGATGGCCAGCCCCAGCCACAGGGCGACGAAGAGGGCGTCCCGGGCGCGCCGGTCCCGCCCGTAGGCGTGGGCGTGGAAGACGGCACCCCCCAGCGCGGCGAGCAGCACCGAGTCGTCCAGAAAGGCGGTCCCGTAGCCCATCACCAGGGGGATCTGGATGAACAGCAGGATCGACGCGAGCCCGGCCAGCTCCCCGCCCAGCCGCCGGGCCAGCCGGGCCAGGTAGAGGGCCGCCAGCAGGGTGGCGAGTATCGCAAGCCCCCGCGGCGCTGCGGGGGGCTCGGCGCCGGCGATTCGCCAGATCACCGCGGTCGGATACGAGAGGACCGGCAAGTTGGCGGCGTACAGCAGCTCGCCGCCGCCGAAGTCCACCAGGGTCAGGGAGGGGTTCCACGAGTGGCGGACGAAGTTCCGGGCCACCATCGCGTTGTGGGTCTGGCGCCACGAGTGCATACCCGTGAACGGGCGATCGATGGTGAGTCCCAGCGCGATCCCGGCCGCGACGAGCAGCGCGATCCGAGCCGCCAGCCAGCGGCGATCGTGGACCTTCACGGTCACTCGAAGACCTTTTCCTCCAGGGCCTCGGCGTCGCCTGCGTCCAGCTCCGCGTCCCGGCGGTCCGAGGGCGCGTCGAGGATCTCCTTGAACAGCTCGTGCTGGATCAGCAGGTCCATGATCTCGTTGCTGCCGGTCCAGATCATCGGCAACCGCGCGTCCCGGAGCATGCGCTCGACGGGGTAGACGGTGGTGTAGCCGATGCCGCCGAGGACCTGCATGGCGATGTTGACCACGTCCCAGGCGGAGCGGGTGGCGAACTTCTTGGCCTCGGACACCAGGCGGCGGGCGTCCCTCCCGTCATCCGCCGTCCGGGCGGCCAGGAAGACCAGGCCGCGGGCGGCGTCGAGCAGGGTCGACGCCTCGGCCAGCTGGAAGCTCACCGCCTGGAAGCGCCGGATCGGCTTGCCGAAGGCCTTGCGTCGGTCGGCGTAGCGGACGGCCACCTCCAGGGCGGCGCGGGCGGTGCCCAGCGCACCCGCGGCCGAGGTCATCCGCTCGGGGACCATCATCCGGTTGAAGACCACGGCCCCGCCGTTGTGCTCGCCCACCAGGTTGCGGGCGGGGACCTCGATCCCGGGGAACGAGATCCGAGCGGTGCCGCCTCCGCGGGTCCCCATGAGGCCGAAGAGGTACTCCACCTCGACGCCCATCTCCCGTTCGACCACGAAGGCGCTGATGGCCCGGTGGGGGTGGGCGTCGTCGCCGCCCGTGCGCGCGTACACCAGGAAGTAGTCGGCCCCCTCGCCGCCCACGATGAAGCGCTTGGCTCCCTCGAGGACGAAGACGTCACCCCGGCGGCGGGCGCGGCAGGTGGCGCCGAAGAAGTCGCTGCCGCCACGGGGTTCGGTGAGGGCCTCGGCGCAGGTGAGCTTCCCTTCCAGCGTGGGCTTGAGGTAGCGCTCCTTGAGGTCGTCGGTCCCGAAGGTGTGCAGGGCCTCGCCGACGATGGAGGGCAGGGAGTAGAGGCAGCCCAGCGAGGTCCCGAGCACGCCGATCTCCTCGAGGACCGCGGTCTCCCCGGTCCAGCCCATGCCCCGGCCGCCCCACCGGCGGTCGAACCTCAGCCCCAGCAGATTCCGCGCGGCCGCTTCCTCCAGATACTCCCTTGGATAGCGGACTTCGTCGGCGTCCATCCGCCGCAGCAGCTCCGGATCCACCGCGTCCCGAACGAAGGCCCGCGCCTCGTCCCGCACACCCCGCTCCTCGTCGCTCAACAGCACGTCGTTCATGGGACTCCCTCGGTTCGGGAGACGAGCCTAACCCAGGCCGCAGATCAGGTCACGGACCGGGCGAGGCGGAAGCCGACGTGGACGTAGCGGTCGGTGGGCTTGGCGCCGGCGTGGCGGGCGGCGATGCGGACGTCGCGGGAGACGCTCTGGTAAGAGCCGCCCCGCACCACGCGGGCGGTACCGCGGTCGGGGCCGATGGGGTCCACCTGCTCCTCGTCGATGCCGTAGGGGCCGTACCAGTCCCAGGTCCACTCGGACACGTTGCCGCTCATGTCGTACAGCCCCAGGGCGTTGGGCTGCTTGCGGGCCACGGGGTGGGTCATCCCGCCTCCGTTCTTCCAGTACCACGCGGCCTCGGACAGGTCGTCGGTGCCGGCGAACACCCGGTCCTCGCTCCCCCGGGCGGCGTATTCCCACTCCGCCTCGGTGGGCAGGCGGAAACCGTCCGCCCCCGGGACCCGGACCATGGTGCCGCCTTCGACCCGGTAGGCCGGGGTGAACGCCTCCAGGGAGGAGAGGCGGTTGCAGAACTGGAGCGCCTCGAACCAGCTGACCGAGGTCACCGGGTGGTCGTCCGCCGCGGCACGGACGGGGGCGCGGCCCATCACCTTCTTCCACTGGGCCACCGTCACCTCGGTCGTCCCGATCAGGAAGGGGGTGGTGATGCGGACCGGATGGAGGTTCTCGTCGGGCCTGCGGCCGGGCACGTCGTCGGGGCTGCCCATCCAGAACTGCCCCTGATCCACGTAGACCATGAGGACGCCGTGGGAGTGCTCCACCAGGGTGCCCGGCCGTTCCTTGCCCGGCACCTGCAGCACTCGGGTGTCCTCGGCGGCCCAGCGCTCGGCCGTGGTGGAGGCCACGGGGCGGGTGGTCACCGCCGTGTCTCCACGGGCGGCGGAGAAGCCCCCAGACCCCTCGGCCTCCGGCGGCGCGAACCATTCCTGCAGCCAGGTCTTGATGCCCGCGGGGCCGGGGAGGTCGCCGAACGCCAGGCGGATCTCCTGGGCCATCTCGGCGGTCTCCTCGTAGCGGTCGCCCCGGTCCCGCTGGAGCGCCCGGCGCAGGATCGGCTCGAACTCCGGGCTGCGGGTGGCGACCATGCCCATGGCGTCGTCGACGTCCGCGTCGTTGACCTGGCGCAGGACGTTCATCAGCTGGGGGTCGTAGAACAGCACCTCGCCGGTGAGCAGCTCGGTGATCAGCGATCCCAGGCCGAACTGGTCCGAGCGGCCGTCGAGGGACTCGCCGCGGACCTGCTCCGGGCTCATGTAGATGGGCGTGCCCTTGGTCACGTCCATGGCGCTGGTCTGGAACAGGTTGGTGGCCGACTTGGCGATGCCGAAGTCCATCACCTTGGCCACGCCGGCGTGGGTGATCATCACGTTGGAGGGCTTCAGGTCCCGGTGGACCAGATGGAGGGGCTCGCCCTCCTCGTCCTCCGCCGCGTGGGCGGCGGCCAGACCCTCGCAGAGCTGGACGGTGAGCTCGGCGACGATCAGCGGCGCGATCAGGCCGTGTTCGGACACCTGCCGCAGCACGTCGAGCAGGGTGCGCCCGTCCACGTACTCCATGGCGATGTAGTAGTCCTCGCCCTCCTGGTCGAACTCGTAGATCTCCACGAGGTTCTTGTGCTGCAGGTAGCCCCCCATCCGGGCCTCGTTGATCAACGCCTTGATCACCCGGTCGTTCTCGGTGACGTGGGGGAGGATCTGCTTGATCGCCACCTGCTTGCGGAAGCCCATCGGGCCGGAGCGCACGGCCCGGAACACGCGGGCCATGGCGCCCTCGCCGAGCACCTCCTGCAAGACGTACTTGCCGAACTGTCTGCCCTTGTCCGACATGGTCCCGTCCCGATCGCGGGGCTCCCTCTCCAGCCCGCGAGCGCCGATGGAGTATACCGCCCAGGTGGGGGACTGACACCATCGTTACACCGGGAGGGAACAGCGCCCCAGGGGGTGTAACCGGCGAAGCGTAACAGCGGTGGGCCGCGCGCCGTCGCCTCCCCAGCTGCGATGTCGGCGTTGCGGCCGATCCGTCCATCGTTTTCGCCCCCCGAGAGCCCGTCCGAGACCTCCCCTGGCACACCCCTTGCTCCAGTCCCGGGAAACCGCGCCGGTCGCCAGCGGGACGGGGCCGGCCAAGGAGGAGACGGATGATGACGATGCACACCGATGGCAAGGCGATGGGATGGCGATTCGCGAACGGTTGGCGGACGGGCTTCGTCCGGCGAACCGGGGGGACCCTGGTCGTGGGCGCCCTGGCCGCACTGGTGGGGGGCGCCACCGGCTGCGATTTCGTCGCAGACCAGGTCACGTCGGAGGGAGGGGCCGAGACCTTCATCGACACCCTCAACGGGATGACCACGGAGGAGGACCTGCAGTCGATGCTCGGTGATCCCCTGGTCGGGGACGTGGTCGACGTTCAGCTCGATCCCCCCGCGCCGCCCTTCGACAACGACAGCATCGCAGAGTCCACGATCTCCGAGGTCATCGACGGTCCCATCGAGATGATGGTCGCCAACGTCGCCAACGTGGATCCGGACGACCCGGTCGGCCAGATCATCATCGACGCCATGGCGCCGGCGATGATCGAGACCGCCACCGAGGAGCTGCATTCCTCGCTGACCACCATGATCGACGACGCCTGGGACGACCTGGCCACCTCGGGGAGCGAGTCCTTCGACTTCGAGGACTGGCCCTGCTGGGGCAACATCCACTACGCGATCGAGCTGGAGGAGTTCGACGGGATCTCCTTCGGGATCCAGGACGTCTCGTTCGATTTCGTGGACGCGGACGACGCCCTCGACATCCACCTGGAGCTGTCGGACGTGGCCGTGGACCCGCTGGTCTACACCTCCATCCAGCTGGAGACGAGCTGGTACGACCTCTGTCCGGACGTGGGTGACGCCGAGACCAACCACATTCCGCTGAACATCGGCACCCTGGCCGTGGACCTGCGGCTCCGCATGGACGTGGACGAGGCCACCCTCTGCCACGAGATCGGCAGCGGCTACGACGCCACCACCTGCTGCGATCCGATGGCCACCATGGCCTTCGGGATCACGGGCTTCCAGGTGAGCAACCTCACCAAGGACCTCCCGACCCTGGACTTCAGCGTCTTCGAGATCGACGTGGACGCCGACGACCACTTCTCCGACGGGGACATGGAGGATCTGATCAACGAGGCGATGACCGACAAGATCGACGGCGCCGACGGCTTCTGGGAGCTGCACGTGGAGGACCTGCACCTGGCGCCGACGCTGGTGAGCGCGGTGGTGGTGACCGGATCCTCGATGACCCTGAGCCACGACTTCGACAACGATGGCGACGGCATGTACACCGACTGCGACCCCTGCCTCGACTCGGCGACCTCGATCCACGACTTCGACGGGGACCAGCTGTGCAACGACAACTGCATCTTCGACGCCAATCCCTACCAGGGTGACGCGGACGGCGACGGCATCGGCGACGCCTGCGACGACTGCGACGCGGCCGACATCGGCGACCACGAGGAGGCCTGCTTCGACAACTTCGCCTTCGGCGACTCCTTCTGCTACGAGATCGGCGACGGGGTGGACGACGCCTGCGACAACTGCCCCGACGAGATCAACCCCGATCAGGCGGACAACGACGGCGACGGCCACGGCGATCCCTGCGACGAGGATGACGACAACGACGGCCTCGACGACGACGAGGACCTCTGCCCCCTGGTGCCGGCCAGCTGGAGCCGGACCTACGTCGAGACCCGCTGGTACGGCTACTACCGCTGGACCTTCGGCCACACGGACGCGGACGGCGACGGCATCGGCGACGACTGCGACAACTGCCCCGACCTGGCCACCACCGACACCGCCGACAAGGACGGCGACGGCCTGGGCAACGCCTGCGACGACGACCTGGACGGCGACGGCGTGGACAACGACGAGGACAACTGCGAGGACATCTCCAACGGTCAGCAGATCGACTTCGACGGCGACCTGCTCGGCGACGCCTGCGACCCCGACCCCAGCTGCAACCCCGACATCATGCACGACCCCTGCAACTGGCCCGACTTCGACGAGGTCCAGGGCATGCCCGACTGGATGGCCTGCGTGGGCACTGCCTGTGTGGAGCTGCTGACCCAGACCCAGATCGACATGCTCGTGCAGCAGCTGCGGGTCGCCGACCCGGTCGACCAGGCCGAGATCGCCCAGGTCCTGGGCGCCTACGGCTACCGTGACCCGGCCGTGCGCACGACCCTGCAGGAGCTGCACGACAGCACCCGCGACCGCACGGTCTGGTACGCCACCGACCTGGCCATGGAGTGGCACGACCGCGGCCCCGTGCTCCACCGCATGGGCGACGGCGGCATGCGCGACCTGGCCAGCGACGATCCCATGACCCGGTAGCGTCCCGCGAAGAGCTCACCGGAGGCGGCCCTCTCCCCGCAAGGGGAGGGGGTCGCCGGCGTTTGGGGGCCCGAGAACGCGTGCTCCGCTCCCGTTCGGGCTTCGGGGGCTCGCGGTCGCGCCAGGCGCGCGAAATTTTCAGTTTACAGGCTAGTTTCACGCGTGATATTTCTTGGGCTGAGCCGAAGCAGGAGGAGACATGCCCTCGAATCCCTCGGTGGATCGCCAGAATCTGTTCCTCAACAAGATCAACGCCGTGCGCGCGCTCGCGGTCGGCACCGGCACGCTGGCCATCGGCGGGATGTCGCTTTGGCTGACCCACGCGACCGTCGGCTGCCAGGTGCCGCCGAGCGAGCGCGAGTTGCACTGCGAGGCGGACATCTACGACGACGCCGGCGTCCCGCGCGATGTCGAGCTGTACGACTACGAAGGATCCGTCTCCCGGAGCGAGCGCGGCGTCGCCCCCATCCCTTGCTGGCCCGACAACATCGAGCCGATCGTCCGGGACAGTGCCACCGGGATCCGGCTGGAGGTCGTCGTGCAGCGCTGGGAGTTCGGCCGCCTGCAGATCGTGGTGCAGTGAACATGCCCGTTCCCACCTACGTGGAGACCGCCAAGGTCGCTCCCGTCGTTCGAACCTACATGGAGCGCCACCTCCTCACTCAAGCCGAGATGGCGGAATTGCTGAGCCTGAGCCGCGTCATCGTGAACCGCATCCTCATGGGCCACCACAAACGGATGAAGGCCGAGACCGCCCGGCAGATCGCCGACAAGCTCGGCGTGAGACCGGAGGTGGTGGGCCTCGAACCGTCGGCGGACGAAGCGCTTGGAGGGCGCCTCGAACCGAGCCGTCTCCGGGCCGTGGTGGGGGGGGTGGCCCTGGGGGACAGCTTCTTCCCGAGGCCGGACGTGGAGAGGTCGCTCCGCGCTGCCCTGGAGACCAGCAGCGTCGTGCTGACGGGGGCCCGGCGGATGGGGAAGACCAGCCTGCTGCGGAATCTGGAGTCGGGCGGTCCGAGGGGTTGGACGTTCGTCCAAATGGACGTGCAGGCGTGTGAGGACGAAAACGAATTCGTCGTCGAGCTGTTGAAGGCCATCCAGGGGGTGGGGGACCTGGTGACCGTGGGAATGGTCGTCACCAAGAAGATCGGTTCCCAGGCCGAGGGCACCCCCCCGGGGGTCGACCGGTTGCATCGGATGCTGGACCAGGCTGGCACACCTGCCCTGGTGGAGTTCAAGGCCGTGGTCGCCGAACTGGACTGGCGTGCCGTGGGATCGGCGTGCATCGAAACGCTGGACGAGGTCACATCGAACGACGTGGCCATCGTCATCGACGAGTTCCCGTTGTTCATCGATCGACTCGCTCGGGCTGGGGAGGGAAGCTCGCAGCCCGCGGCATTCCTCTCCTGGTTCAGGAACCTCCGGTCCGACAAGGGGGCTCGCCACGTTCGGTTCGTGCTCGCGGGATCCCTCGGGTTCGACCACCTCCTCGCGCGCCTCGGGCTCTCGCACTGGGCCAACGACCTGCGCCGAGTAGCCCTTCCGCCGCTCGGGGCCGCCGAGGCCCGGAGGTTCATCGTGGAGCTCGCCGCGGGATCGGGGCTCGATCTGCCGTCCGAGGTGGTCGACGCCATCCTAGATGCGGTGGGCGTCTTCGTCCCCTTCCATCTCCAGGTCGTGGTGGCGCGTCTCGTGGAGCAGGTTCGCGACGGCCACCCGACCGCATCGGAAGTGGACCGCGTGTGCACCGGGCTGCTGGCCCCGAGCGAGCGCCACCTCTTCCAGCACTGGGTGACGCGCCTCGAGGAGGTCGCGAGGACGCCGGCGGAGCAGCGGTTCGTCCTGGATCTTCTGGGCTGGGCTGCATCTTCGGAGGCGGCATTCGTCCGCCGCGAGACGGTGACGGAGCTGGCCGAAGAGAAGGGCCTGGCGAGGTTCCCTTCACAAACGCTCGCCGCCCTGGAGACGGACGGCTACCTCGAACGCGTGAGCGGGGGAGGCTGGCAGTTCCCCGACGGTCTCCTGCGCCGCTGGTGGTGTCACTGGAGCCCCTGACCCCGCAGCGAGAGGCACCCGGTGATGGGGTCGTATTCGGTGTACTAGACTGGATCCCGGAGGGGAATCCATGCGGTCCGATCCCCGAGCGTCCCTTGCGTACCCATTCCTCCTGACGTTGGCCTGTCTCCTGCTGGGTTGCCCGACGGAAGAGGGCGACGACGACGACTCGGCCGACCCGGTCGCGGAGGCCGCGTACCACGATCCGATGGCCCCGGGGCCCTTCGCCGTGGGCGTCCGCGAGGAGCTGCTGTGGGTGCCCGAACTGGGCATCGATACGCCGCTGGAGATCTGGTACCCGGCCGTTCCCACCGACGGGGAGCTCGCCTGGGACTTCGGGCTCGCGGTGCGAAACGCGCAGCTGGATCCGGCCGAAGCTCCGTTCCCGGTGGTGGTCTTCAGCCATGGCCACCGCGCGATCCGCTTCCAGTCCGCCTTCTGGTGCGACCGCCTGGCCAGCCACGGCTACGTGGTCGCCGCACCGGACCACACCTTCAACACCGTGTTCGACTTCGACGACTCCAGGACGGCGGAGGTGGCCCTGAACCGTCCCCGGGACGTGTCGGCGGTCCTGGACTTCCTGATCGACCTGAACCGGGACGACGGGGACCCCCTCGGGGATCGGCTGGCGATCGAACAGGCGGCGGTGGCCGGCCACTCCTTCGGCGGGTGGACCGCGGCCGCGGTGGCCGGCTGGGAGGTCCAGTCGCTGCCGCTGGTGGATCCCCAGGACCTGGAGGAGCTGGGGATCGAGCCCCCGCTCGATCTATCCGACGACCGCTTCTCGGCCGCCATCTCGATGACCCCCGCCGGCCCCAGCTTCATGGGCACCGACGGGCTCGACAAGATCGGGATGCCGGTCCTCTACTTCGGCGGCGAGTGGGACGGCGTCTGCCCACCCGACGAGGACGTGGTCCCCATGTTCGAGCACACGCCCCCGCCCGCCCACCTGGTCATGGTCGCCGAGGCCGGCCACTACGGATTTTCGAACATGTGCGACCTGTTGCCGGGCATGTTCGACGACTGCGGCGACCCCTACCGTCCGGCCGCGGAGGTCCAGGAGATCGCCAACGCCTACTCCCTGGACTTCCTGGGCCTGCACCTGCGAGGGGACGAGCGCTACGGCGGGATCCTCGCGTCGTCACCGCCCTTCGAAGGGGTCGAGATCCGGCCCTAGCCCAGCTCCACCTCGCGGTACTCGTTGAACCCGGGCGGCTTCCAGCGCACGCGGGTGGGGATCACCTCCACGTGGACCAGGTGCGGATGGTCGGGTTCGCCGAAGTGCCTCCGGGCGGGGGGGTGGGCATCCAGTAGGTCGCGCTTGGCCTCGGCCCCGCCGGTCACGTCGATCCGCCCCTCGATCCGCACGTGGTTCTTGTCCGCATCCACGAAGCACAGCTCGACCCGCGGGTTGCCCGCGAACTCGTGCATCTTCCCGCTGGTGTCCCGGGTCGACGACAGCAGCCGGCCGTCGGGGGTCAGGGTGAAGGACATGGGCCGCACCCGGGGCTGGCCGTCCGCGCAGGTGGCCAGGGTGGCGTGGAGGGCGTGGTCCACGATGGGACGGATCTCGTCGATGGACATGGGGGCTCCTGGGGTTGGGCGCAAGGATCTTGTCGGCTCGCGAGCCGACCGTCCAGTCGCGTTGACCGGCCGTGATGGCGGGCCCTACCATCGGCGGCACGGGGAGGGACTTCCCGGGGGAGGCGGCCGTGCCCAAGCCTGGCGACATCGTGGACCGCTATCGCGTGGAGCGCTTCCTGGGCGAGGGAGGGATGGCCTCGGTCTACCAGGTGACCCACGCCGCCCTGGGCAGCCCCCACGCGCTCAAGGTTCTGCGGCCGGACCTGGTCACCAACGACGACCTGCGAGGCCGTTTTCTGGCGGAGGGGCAGATCCAGGCCCAGCTGAGGCACCCCAACATCGTCGCCGCCACGGACATCGTCGCGTTGCCGGACGTGGCCGGCATCGTGATGGAGTACGTCGAGGGTCCGAGCCTCGAGGAGTACATCGAGGCCCAGGACGCCGCCCTCCCGCTGGAGGAGCAGCTGGCCGTGATGCTCCCCCTGCTCGACGCGGTGGGCTACGCCCACGACCAGGGGGTCGTCCACCGGGACCTGAAGCCGTCCAACGTGGTCCTGGCCCTGTCCGCATCCGGTGACGTCCGGCCGGTGGTGCTGGACTTCGGCATCGCCAAGCTGGCCGAGGACGCGGACGTGGCCCACCGCAAGAAGAAAACCCGGACGGGCGTGCGGATGGGCACCGTCTATTACATGAGCCCGGAACAGATCCGGGGAGCAGCCGACGTGGACCGCCGCACGGACGTGTTCGCCCTCGGGGCCATCCTCTACGAGCTGACCACCGGCTGGTTGGCCTTCGACGCCGAGGGCGACTTCGAGATCATGCAGCGGATCGTCAGCGGCCAGTACGAACCACTCCCGGTGGGCCCGGCGGCACCCCATCCGGTGATCCAGTCCTGCATCGCCAAAGCCCTCGCCGCCGATCCGGCCCGGCGGTTCCCCGACTGCGAGACCTTCGTGAGGACCCTGCGAACCGCCTGGCGGGGGAGTGTTCCGCCCCGGCTGGACGCGACCCGGGTACGGTACGCCCTCGGCCTCGCGGGCGCCCCCGAGCACGAGCGAGCGCGTGCGGGCCAGATCAAGTCGCTGCGGCGCAAGATCACCCGGCACCAGCAGGCCCTGGACTGGCGAGGCCTGGCGGGCGCGCTGGAGCAGCTGGTCCAGCTGGAACCCGACGTCCCCGATCACCGCGAGGCTCTCATCGACGTCTGTCTGCGACTCAACCAGCCTGACAAGGTGGCGGCCCACCTGGAGGGGCTGAGCCAGCTGATGCCGGACCGCACCATGCCCCTGGAGCGGCTGGCGGAGTATCACCTGGGCCAGGGGCAGCACGACGAGGCCATCGCCGTGTTCGGACGGCTCGCCGAGCTCGAGCCCAGGGAGCGGAGCCACCTGGATCGTCTGGTCACGCTCCTGGAGAAGGCCGACCGGCCCGGCGCGGTACTCGACGTGAAGCGGCGGCTGCTAGAGATCGCGCCGGACGACCCGGACGTGCGGGCCGATGTGGCCGACGCGTGCCGGGCAGCGGGGGACGACGCAGGGGCCGAGCAGGAGTACCGCGCCGTCCTCGCCCACAATCCGGGACATGCCCGGGCCCGCTACCAGCTCGGACTGCTGCGCCACGAACGGCTCGCTGACGGTGAGTCGGGCAGCTTCGCCGAGGTAACCGAGCTGCTCTTCGGCTTGCACATCGAGGGGGGGCTGCGGGACGACGCCGAGCGCACCCGGGCTCATCTGTACCTGTGCAGCGCCCGCCTCCGCTCCGGCGCCGACGACTCCGAGATGAGCAACGAGCTGCTCAACCTCGAGGAGGGCCTCCTGGTATCGGCGGACAGGGTAGTGCTTGGGGATTGCTGGTGGAGGGTCGGGGAGCAGCTGGTGGAGTCGGGAGATTACGACGGCGCGCTGTCGGCCTACGACAACGCGAGCCGCCTGGGGATGCAGAATCAGGCGAGCGGCCGGCTGGCGGAGCTGTACCTGACGCGGGGCGACGACCTCATTCGCCGGGGCAAGCTCGCCCAGGCCCGGGAACTCCTGGCGACCGCCTCGGCCTATGTGGACGACGAGTCACAGATCGCCGCGAGAATGCGCAGGATCCGGTTCCGGTCGATCCGCCGTTGGGTGGTCCTCGCCGCGGTTGTCGTCCCGATCGCGGTCCTGCTGGCCCTCGGCAATTACCTGGCGAAGGGCAAGCCCTCGGTCACCCTCACCGTCCAGCCCGATCCGGTGGGCGGGGCCTGGGGGACCACCCTCCCGCGGGTGCTCCGGGTGGAATCGGACTCGGGTCGGCGGGTGAACCTGGTCCCGAATTCGATGCCGAAGTGGAACGCCACGACCGCGACCTACCGGCACGGGATCCTCCGCAGTGGGACGTGGACGATCCGCGAGGACGGAGAAATCTTCGAGCACTTCGACCTGGACTCGCGAGAGGTCTCGGTCCCCCTGCTCCGGCTGACCGGAGAGGACACCCGGACCCTCACCGCCCAGGCGGATGTCACGCAATCGTGGGGGGTGATCCAGATCGGGGAGATGCCGGCAGGTACCCGGGTCTACATCAACATGGCGAAGGCCAGCAAAACGCCTTTCACGTACTACGCCGCCGTGGGCAAGCACGTGGTCACGGTGTCCCCCGCCGAGGGGGACGGGACGGTGTACGAATTCGACATCGGCGGCAGCGAGGTCGCGACCGTTCCCTGAGCGAGGAGCAGCCCCCGTTGCCCCTGCTTCGACGCGTCCCTCAGTCCACCAGCGGATCCTCGTCGATCGGATCCCCGTGCTCGTCGATGGCCGGATCCACCTCCACGCTCCCCACGTCCAGGTCGCCGACGCGGTCGCCTGCGAACCCGGTCTCGAAGCGCAGGCCGGCCGACAGGGTCACGCCCTCGACGATCTCGCAGCCGGCGCCGTAGGCGACGTTGATCGTGCCCTCGTCGATGCCGTCGTAAAAGGCGTTGCGGGCCGCGCCCGCGGACTTGACGAACTCGCCCTCGGCGGTGGAGATGCCCACGGCCAGGCAGTGCTCGTTGGCCGAGGCCGACAGGCCCAGCAACAGGTCGAAGGTGGCGTCGTTGCCCAGCAGGCCCGCCAGGCGGACGCCGGGCTCGCCGATGGTGCCGATGTTCACGACGTTGAGCAGGGCGTTGTCCGCTCCCAGGGGCTGGTAGATCGCCACCTCGTCCCAGTAGGACTCCGAGGGGCAGATGGTGTTCTCGTCCGAGCACAGCTCGTCGTACTCGAGCGAGATCTCGTCCGTCAGCGGGATCGTGCCCCCCTGGGCGGCGTCCAGCTCGACGACGAACTCGTCGTTCACGTAGACCCGGATGACGTCGTCGTAGGTGATGGTGTAGTTGCCCTCGACCGCCGTGTCCTGTTCCAGTTCCCAGCAGCCGGTGGCTCCCAGAATCGCCCACGCCCCGACAACCGTCAGGGCGCCCAGCAGCGCCAGAGATTGCAGATTCGAACGCATGATCCTCTCCTCTCGTGTGCCCGACCTCGTATCGCCCCTCGGCCGGTGCCCATCCCGTCCTCGAAGGTAAGGCTTCCGAGCCCCCATGGCTCGTACCTCCGGGTTACCGGGACGGAGGGACTGTCTGCGTGCCGCCCGAAAGGTCACCGCGGATCTTGCCGGACCTCCCGCGTCCGGTTAACCATGGGGTGTGCACGAATCCATCCCCTACCAGTTCCTGATGGACAACCTGTTCGACGGCGTGTTCGTCGTCGACCGCGAGCGGCGGATCGCCTACTGGAACCGGGCGATGCGCGAGCTGACGGGCTTCGCCGTCTCCGAGGTCATGGGCCGGCGCTGCAAGGACGACCTCCTGGTCTGCGTGGACGAGCAGGGACAGTCCCTGTGCGACGCCCAGTGCCCCCTGTCGGCGACCATCGCGTCGAGCCGAAAGTGCGAGGAGTCGCTGTACATGCACCACCGGGACGGGCACCGCTTCCCGGTCCGGGTGCGCATCGGCCCGATCAAGGCCGACGACGGCGAGACCGTGGGCGCGATCCAGGTCACCCAGCGTTCCGCCGGCGCCCGCACCATGAGCGAGCGCATCTCCGGCATGGAACAGCTGTCGATGGTGGACCGGGAGACGGACCTGCCCAACCGGCGCTACATGATGAAGGCGCTGGCGACACGCATCTCCGAGTACAAGCGCTACGCCTGGGCCTTCGGCGCCCTGTGCCTGCGGGTGGACGGGGCCGGGGAGGAGGACGACGAGCGATTCTCCCAGACGCTACGGATGGCGGCCCAGACCCTGGCCGACTGCGCCCGGGACTCGGACGTGGTGGGTCGCTGGGACCGGGAACGCTTTGTGGCCATCGTCCGCAACGTGACGCTGGAGGAGCTGCTGGCCGTGGGCGAGCGCATGCGGGTGCTGGTCGAGACCCTGCGCTCCCCGGGGACCATGGACCCGGCCGACCTGACCCTGTCGGTGGGGGCCGCCATCGCCCGCCCCGCCCACGACCACCACACCCAGGCCGCCCGGGCCGAGGACGCCCTGGCCCAGGCCGAGTTCGACGGCGGCAACCGGGTCAGCCTCAGCCTCGAGGTCCACGCGCCGGACCTCCCGGACGAGGACTGAGCGGTCTCGCCTACCCCTCCTCGGCCTCCTCGAGCATGTACGGGTAGCGGAAGTCCGTCGGCGGATCGAAGGTCTCCTTGATCGTCCGGGGGGACACCCACCGCAACAGATTCAGGAAGCTGCCCGCCTTGTCGTTGGTGCCGGACGCGCGCCCCCCGCCAAACGGCTGCTGACCCACCACCGCGCCGGTGGGCTTGTCGTTGATGTAGAAGTTCCCGGCCGCGTCTCGTAGCGCTGCGGTGGCCTCGACGATCGCCGCCCGATCCCGGGAGAAGATGGCGCCGGTGAGCCCGTACGGCGAGGTGGCGTCGCACAGTTGCAAGGTCTCGGCGAACTCCGCGTCCGGGTAGACGTAGACCGACAGGACCGGCCCGAAGATCTCCTCGTGCATGCTGCGGTAGTCGGGATCGGTGGTGCGGATCAGCGTCGGCTGGACGAAGTACCCCGCGGCGTCGTCATGGCCCCCACCGAAGACGATCTCGCAAGACGGATCCCGGCGGGCGTGCTCGATGTAGCCGGTGATGGTGTCGAAGGCCCGCCGGTCGATGACCGCGCCCATGAAGTTGCCGAAGTCCCGCACGTCGCCCGTGCGGACCGTGGCCAGCTGGTCCCCCAGGATCTCCTTGAGCGACGGCCAGACGGACTCGGGGATGTAGGCCCGCGAGGCGGCCGAGCACTTCTGGCCCTGGTACTCGAACGCGCCCCTCAGCAGGGCGGTGGCCAGGACGGGGATGTCCGCGGACGGGTGGGCCACGACGAAGTCCTTGCCCCCGGTCTCCCCCACGATCCGCGGCCACGAACGCAGCGGTTCGATGTGCTGGGAGATCTCCTGCCACATCGTGCGGAAGGTGGCCGACGAGCCGGTGAAGTTCAGCCCCGCCAGCCGCGGGTGCGAGAGAACCGGGGTGCCCACCGTGGCCCCGGGGCCGGGTACCAGGTTGATGACCCCCGGGGGCAGGCCGGCCTCCTCGAAGATCTGCATGATCACGTAGGCCGGGTAGACCGCCGAAGAGGCGGGCTTCCAGACCACGGTGTTGCCCATCAGCGCGGGTGCAGCGGGGAGATTGCCGGCGATGGAGGTGAAGTTGAACGGGGTGACCGCGAAGACGAACCCCTCCAGGGGCCGCCACTCCATCTTGTTCCACTGGCCCTCGGGGGACAGGGGTTGCTCCCCGTAGATCCGGGCCATGAACGAGACGTTGAAGCGCAGGAAGTCCACCAGCTCGCAGACCGCGTCGATCTCCGACTGGTGGGCGGTCTTGGAGACGCCGAGCATGGTCGAGGCGTTGACCAGCGCGCGTCGTCGACCCGCGATCAGATCGGCGGCCTTCAAGAAGATCGCCGCCCGGGACTCCCAGGGCATCCGCGACCAGGACTCCCGGGCCTCGATGGCCGCGGCGGTGGCCCGCTCCACCGAGGCGGCGTCCGCCTTGTGGTACGTCCCGAGCACGTGACCGTGGTCGTGGGGCATCCGGCACTCGCCCCGGTCGCCGGTCTCGATCCACTGACCGCCGATGATCAGCGGGATCTCCATGTGTCGGGAGGCGAGCTCCTGGAGCATGGCCTCGAGGGCCGCCCGATCCGGTGAGCCCGGTGCGTGCTCGTCCACCGGTTCGTTGCGGGGGGGAGGGGGGCTGAACATCCCATGGGTCATGGTCTACCTCCGAAGGTGACCAGTAGGCCCTCTGGCGCGGATCGGCAACCGCACTGCCCCTCCGCAGCGAGGTGGCATAATCGCCGCCATGCGACGATTCCTGCCCGTCCTCTTGCTGCTCTCGTTGCCCACCTCGGTCCACGCCCAGGAGCGCTGTGCCGTGGGGGTGCTGCACTACAACATCCAGTACGTGGCCGGTGGCCTCGAGGGGATGGCCGAGGACCTGGGCCTCGACTCGGGGGACTACGACTGGTCCGAGGAGGCGATGGAGGACGCGATCATCCGCGAGTCCTTCTTGCCACTGCTGGACACCCTCGACCGGCATCCGGACTGGACCCTGACCTTCGAGTTGCAGGCCCTGATGCTCGAGATCATGGCCGAGCGCTTCCCCGACGAGCTGGACCGGCTGCGGATCCTCGCCCAGGAGGGCCGGGCCGAACTGGCGTCGTTCCACTACAGCGACCAGCTCTTCCTGGCCTACCCCAGAGAGGACATGGCGCGGTCCATCCAGCGGACCATCGACGTGTTCGCCGAACTCGACATCCCCCTGTCCGGGGCGGTGTTCACCCAGGAGGGGCAGTTCGGCGAGGGCATGATCCCGCTGATGCAGGAGTACGGGTACACCGTGGCTGTCCTGCCCAAGAACCTGTTCGGGCTGCAGCACTCGGACATGGGGGACCGGGCGTTCTTCGAAAGGGACGGCACGACCGTGATGATCGGAAGCCGCGGATTCGAGGACGCGGACACCGGCGCGGGCGCGACCTGGTACTTCATGGACGACGGCGAGCTCGTGGCCACCAACGACCTGCCCCCCTACCTCGGACCCCTGTTCGTGTACCACGAGGAGTCGCTGCTGGCCTTCGAGGAGAGGGTCCAGGAGCGGGTGGACCAGGGGTACCGGATCGCCGGGATCGAGGACTGCGCCCAGGCCCTGCTCGACGCGGGGGTTCAGCGCGAGCCCCTGCCGCCGGTGCTCGACGGCACCTGGCAACCGGACGACACGGACAACGTGGGGCTCTGGATGGGGGGCGGCGGCGCCTGGAGCGGTGACGACGGGACCGAGCGGGACAACGGGGTGCTGACCCTGGGCACACGCGGGCACAAGATCCTGGTCGCGGCCGGCGCCCACCTGGGGGACGCGGCGGCGCTGGACGAGGCCTGGCGGGAGCTTCTGCTGGGCCAGGTCAGCGACTCCACCGGCTGGAACCCGTACGGTACCGAGACCGAGTACTCCCTGTCCCACATGGGCCGAGCCGTGGAACTCGCCGCCGAGGCCCTCGTGGCGGAGCATCCCGACCGCGCCGGTCAGCTCCTGTGGCTGGATGGGGACGGGACCGTGCTGGAGGGGGACCCGGCCGACGCCATCGACGGCGGGCCCTTCGGCGCCGACTTCGAGGCCGTGGGCGGGGAGCGCGAGGTGGCCGTGGAACACCTGATCAGCGGCATCACCGGCCTGCCTGTACTCCAGCTGACCTTTTCCGAGGGCAGCCATGGCCTGGGAAGTCCACAGGTGACCTTCACCTGGGACGGCGAGGCCTACCGGGGGGTCACCGCCCTGACCCACGAGGTGCGGGAGGTGGACGCGGACGAGCTGACCTGTGACGCCATCGGACTGCCCGCCGCGCTGGGGGTCGTGGGGCTGGAGCCGGACCTGTGGCTGGTGCTGGAGCAGGAGACGATCCACCTGGCCGCCCTGCACGCCCGGGGCCTGGGCAGCGTCACCTTCGTCGACGAGACCCTGGGGGCCGACGAGACCGCCACCTGGCGCTTCCACCTGGCGGCCACCGGGGCCGAGGCGCTCCAGGCGGGGATCCTGCTCAACGAGGCGGGACCCGTGGCCGTGGCGCTGCCGGAGGTGGAGGGGGATGACGACGATGACGATTCGGCGGCTCCGGACGACGACGATGATGACGAAGGGTGCGCCTGTTCGCAGCGGGGGGTGACGGCGGAGGGGGTGGTGCCGCTGGCGCTGGCGGTCTGGATCGCGCTGACGCGGCGGTTCAGGATTCCTCGGTGACCCAGATCTTCATCAGCTTTCTGCCGAACCAGAACGCGCCGATCATGAACAGGGCCACCAACCCGATCACCACCACCAGCACCAGGATCGTGCTCTCCTGGTAGACCAGCAGGGTGGCCTCGTCCAGGTACAGCCCGTCGTCGCCGTACGGAAGCCCCATCCGCCAGTAGACGACGATCCCCAACAGCACGTTGACCGCCAGGGCGACCCCTGACAGCCCGGCACATACGTAGCCCATGTAGCGCAGCATCTCGTGAGCCCAGCACACGGCGCCCGTCGGGCGCTCGAGAGCTATCTTATAGCAAATGGCGGTGCCGGCCCCCGGTCCACCAGCAACCGGCCGTCCCGGAACACCCGGGCCACCGTGCCCAGGGCCGCCGCGTCCGCCAGCGGATCGTCCCCGAGAAGGACCATGTCGGCGATCTGGCCCGGCGCCAGGCGCCCGCGTCGTTCGTCCAACCCCAGGATCTCCAGGTTGCCCAGAGTCGCCATCCGCAGCAGCTCGGGGGCCGGGAACCCGTAGCGCGACAGGGCGGCCAGCTCCCCCTCCAGCAGTCCGGCGAAGGACAGGGCCGTGCCGCCGTCGGTGCCCACGCCGATCTTCACCCCGGCGCCGCGCAGCGCCGCGAGACTCGGCGGGGCGTGGCGCGCGTAGCCGTGGGCCCGCTCGGGATGGACCGGCCCCACCAGGGGCAGCGCGCGCTCCGGATCCGGGCGGCCCAGCTCCCCGATCGCCCGTCGCAGGTGGGCCGCCAGCTCCGGGAGGAGGACCCGGTCGGCGTGGCGGCCCGCGATCCGGCGCCGGAGGAGGGCGAAATAGCGGACCTCCTCGTCGGCGGGGAAGCCCCGCGGCCCGAAGTCCATGGCGTAGAACAGGGCCAGGTCGAGGGTGGGCACCACGGCCACGCTCCGCCGGACCATGCGGTCGGCGTCCGCGGCGGTGAGCGGTGCGTCCACCGGAAGGTGCTCCAGGGTGTCCACCCCTCCCTCCACGGCCCGCCGGGATCCGGCCAGGAACATGCTGTGGGCTGCCACGGCCAGCCCTCGTCGATCGGCGGCTTCGCGGATCAACGCCAGCTGCGGGGGCGTGAACATGGGGAACCGGGCGCCCGGCGAGGCGCCGAGGATGGGTCGCTCCTCCAGGTAGATCTTGAGGAATTCGGCTCCCAGCTCTTCCAGCGAAGCGATCTCGCGGACGATCTCCCCGTCGTCCCGGGGAAACCGCAGCACGGCACCCCCCATCAGCCGCGCCCCCACCCGGTTGCCCACCCGGCCCAGGTCCAGCATCCCTCCCGGCGGGCTGAGGGCGCCCACGGAGGAGACGATGCGCGGACCGAGGAGGTCACCCCGGGCGATCTCCCCGCGCAGGGTCTGCAGGGGGGCGGACGGGGCGCCACAATCGCGCACCAGGGTGCAGCCGTGGAGCAGCGCCTGCTCGCAGTTGCGGCGACGCTGCTCCGCGGTGCGAGGATCGTCCCGCCGCCAGGTGTCCGCCCGGGCCAGGTCGCGGATGCCCAGGCCCAGCTGGGGGACCAGCGCGATGTGGGCGTGCAGGTCCACCAGGCCCGGGATCAGGAACTGCCCGCGCCCGTCGAACTGGCGGGGATCTCCGAGGCGTCGCCGAAGGGCGGGCAGGTGCTGGGGGCGGACCAGCCGCTCGATGGATCGGCCCCGGAGGAGGAGCGCGCGCTCCGGACGTAGTCGACCGGCGTCGACGTCCACGATCCGCACGTCGGTCAGCAGCCACGGGTCGTCGGGCCGGACCTCCCACGGCGGCGGGCGAAGGCGAGGCCCGGCGGGCGGCTGGGCCCGGCCGCCGGGGCCGAGACGTCGGATACGACGGACGAGAGACGGGAGGCGCTGTTTCTTCATTGCGCGCGGGGTACTATACGTGCTTCCCATTCCGGAGGAGCACCGTGACGAGCGAACCGACCCACTGGCGCCGCTGCAGCAGCTGCAAGACCGAGATCGGCTTCCATACCCCCTACTGGGTTTGCAGCGTGTCCACCTGCAACCGCAAGCGCACCGGACTGGTGTTCTGCTCCGTGCGCTGCTGGGACACCCACCTGCCCACGGCCCGTCACCGGGACGCCTGGGCGGTGGAGGAGCGGTCCCCCGGCCCGGCCGAAGCGGCGAAGCAGGCCGGCGGTGGCGAGCGGCGAAAGGCACGTCGCCGGGTGGCAGCCGCGACGGGGGCCAAGGCCGAGACCAGCGGCGGCGAGATGCTGGTGGTGGTCTCCCGGCTCAAGAAGTTCGTCAAGGAGACCCGCGGACTGAGCACGTCCGACGGCGTGATGGACGTGCTCTCGGATCACCTCCGCTACCTGGTCGACCAGGCCGCCCAGCGCGCCGAGCGGCACGGCCGCCGCACGATCCTCGACCGGGACCTGAAGGCCGCCCTGCGGGGGGACTGGGGCGAGTGGTAGGCTTCGAGCGGGATGGCCGGGAGGTGAACGGGTGCCGGGCAACCGCCGGGGAGACGAGAAACGCCAGCTCCTGGTGAGAGCGGTGCGCGAGGTCGTGGCCCGGGTGGGCCCCCGCAAGACCACCCTGGACGACATCGCCGACGAGGCGCGGGTCAGCCGTTCGACGGTCTACTACCACTTCCCCAACAAGGGCGAGATGTTCCGGGCCGTGATCGATCACGAGATCGGCGCGTTGCAGGAGGCCCTACAGGGCGCCCTGACCGCGGACTCGACCCCCGAGGAGTGCCTGTCGACCTACGTGCGGACCCGGGCCGAGCACGTGCGCCGGCTGTTGACCCTGTACCGGGTCAGCACCGACATGGCCGGCGAGTACATGACCATGGCCCAGAGCCGGGTCGACGACTTCCACGGGGCCGAGCGCGCCCTGCTCGCCGGTCTGCTCCGGGCCGGCCGCGACGACGGCCGTTTCCTCATCGACGACCCGGAGCAGCTGGCGGCGGCCCTCCAGAGCACCCTCCAGGGGTTCTTCGATCTCACGTTCTACGAGGGCCGCGACGTGCCCCAGGAGGACGTGGACGCCCTGGTGCGGACGTTGATCCGCGGGATCCAGGCCGAGCCGGGGCCGGAGGCTCCCTGCTAGTGCGCCGACGCAGGGGTTGTGACCGGCGAGGACCGGTCAGAACCTCTGTGTCGGTGTACTGGAAGGCCGACGGGCTTGTGGAGCCGCCCGTCATTCACAGCCGAGATAGGCATCGGACGCGAGACGGTCCACTCCGAGGGGGGTCGCCCCGGCGTGATCCGGGTCCATGAACAGGAGCCAGTCGTCCCGGCCGAGGGCGTACACCGGTGCGTCCACCCCCAGGGCCTCGGCGCGGTACGGCTCGATGTCCAGCGGATCGCCGATCCAGCGCCCCACGGCCCCGCCGCCATCGCGGCACTCCCGCCAGCGGTAGAACGCCCAGTTGCCCCCCAGGACGTCGGGGTGGCAGAGGGACCAGGTGGCCGTGGGATCGCCCGGGCCCTGGGCCCAGATCAGGTGGTCGCCCCCCGCCAGGGCCCGATCGGCGATCGTCCGCTGGTGAAGGCAGGGCTCCGTGGACAGCTCGAGGTCGGTGGGCCGTGAGGCCAGCCGGGGCAGGCTGGCCAGGGCGTGGGGAACCAGCAGTCCGGTGAGCAGGAGGAGGGCACCGCCGGCGAGGGCCCCTCGCACCCCGCGCTCGGACGATCGGCCACCGAGTAGCAACTGCAGGCCTCCGGCAGCCGCGAGCAGCAGGCAGGGGAACCACACCGCCATGCGGCGCAGGGCCACGGGGTAGACCAGGGCCAGCAGGGGCAGCTGGACTCCGATCAGGAGCGCGAGAAGCGGCGCCGTCCGGCTCCGCCACAGGCCTCGCACGGCCAGGGCGATCAGCCCCAACACGACGGCGGCCGCGTGGACGATGCTCAGGGGGCGGGCCACGCCGTCGTCCACGTTGGGTCCCGGCCACCAGCCGGCGCCGCTGGTCAGCAGGACCTCGGCCAGGGCCGGGGCGACGAAGCTGCCGTCATCCGGGGCGTCGATGACCCGGAATCGGTCCTCGGAGGCCAGGCCCGAGGTCGGAAGGAACTCGCCGTCGGCATAGACCAGGCGGGCCGGGTCGGCGCCGGTGGCGGCCAGGGAGATCAGGAGCGGGATGCCCAGCGCGAGCCCCGGCTGGAGGAGGAGGCGCGCCCGGAAGCGGTGACGGCCCCGCCGCAGGAGCAGCACGGCGGCCGCCAGCGGCAACAGGGCGATCAGGGGGCGGAGGGGGGCGAATCCGTACAGGTCGATCCACAGCAGGAGCCCCAGGAGCACGCCCCCGCGCTCACCGTCACACCCGAGCCAGCGGTCGTACGCGGCCACCGTCGCGACCCCGAGCAGGACCGAGGGCCCGAGGAAGCTGGGCACGTGGGCCAGGTCCAGCAGCAGGGGCGAGGTGGCCAGCAGCAGCACGCCACCCACCGCAGCCGGGGCCGAGAGCCTGCGGCGCAGCATGCCGTGGGCCAGGGCCAGCGCGATGGCGAAGCAGGTCGCCGACAGGGCGCGCAGCGTGGTCCACGAGGCCCCGAACAGTCCGAACGCCAGGTGCACCGCGGCCCTGTAGGGCCCCGAGTCCATGGACGTTCGGGCCGTTGCGGTGCTGACGGACAGCAGGGAGCGGAGTCCTTCCGGCCGCTCCAGGGCCTCCCAGTCTTGCCAGTGGCTGTAGAAGTTGGTGCCCACGTCCCGGTCGACGGCGGAGAAGGCGAGCAGGGCGCCCAGCGCCAGCGCCAGCCCCGCGGCCAGCTCCCACGGCCAGGGGGGGGCGGCTGCCCCCGTGCCCCGGGGTGCGGGATCCCGCCGCCAGCGGATCGCCATCGCCAGGGCGATCCCCAGGGGAACGAGGGTGGCCACGAGCCAGAGCGTCCCATCGCGCCGCTGCGCCAGCGTCCACGCCGAGGCCGTGGCGTCCGCCGCGAGCAGAGCCAGAGCCACCCGGTACCGCAGCTCCTGGGCCCGGCCCGGAACGAAGGCCAGGGCGCAGGCGAGGAGGGGGAGGGCGAGCAGGAGCACGGCCAGCTCCGTGGATCCCCGGCTCGCCAGCCCGTCGATCGTCCCGTTCCAACGCTCCCCGAGACCGACGAACGGCTCGAGCATCGACCCCGGCCACCCCCAGCCTCGGACGGCCCCCAACCAGGTCAGCAGCGCCACGCCGAGCGGCAGTCCGAAACGCAGGGCCAGACGGCCGATATGGGCAATGAGCGGCGGGATCGGCTTCTCCCGGAACACAGCGAGCAAGCTCGCTGCCTGTGGTCTTCCACTCTACACGGGATTCGTCACGCCAGCGGAAGGGTCAGGGCGAAGCAGGCTCCGGGGCCGTCGACGTCGACGAGCTTGAGGTCGCCGCCCAGGTCCCGGGCCAGCCGGCGGCTCAGCGCCAGGCCGAGACCCACGCCGGGGGCCGAGCCGGCGGCCTCTTCGGCGGAGCGGGAGAACGGACGGAACAGGCGGCGGCGGGTGCGGCGATCGATGCCGTGCCCGTGGTCCCGGACCCGCAGCTCGAGCCGCCGGCCCCCGCGGGTCACCGCCAGTACGATGGACGCGTCCTCGTCACCCCCGCCGTACTTGCAGGCGTTGTCCACCAGGTTCAGCAGGATCTGCTCGATGGCCGACGGCTCGCCCCGCAGCTCGGCGCCGTCGGTGTCCGGCGAGCGTTCCACGCGGAGCTCCATCTCCACCCGGGCCGCCCGCTCGCGCAGGCGCGGGACCGCGCGGTCCAGCAGCTCGTCCACCGACACCGCCTGGACCGTGCGAGTGGAGCGACCTCGCTCCAGCCGGGCGTAGGCCAGCACGTTGTCCACCAGGTGCCCCAGTCGCTCCGCTTCCACCTGCAGGGTGCGCAGGTAACGGTCCCGCTTGCCCTCGGGCACCATGCCCTCGGCCAGCATCTCCGAGTACATGCGGAAGGTGGTCAGCGGGGTGCGAAGCTCGTGGGTCACCGCGGAGACGAATGCGGCGCGACGCTCGCTCAGCGACAGCACACCTGCCAGCAGCGCGGCCACGGCCACAGCCGCGATCAGGATCCCGATCCAGGCCACGATCAGCACCGCCGGCACCGTGGCCGGCGCCGGCGCCAGTCCCTCCACGACCTCGCCCGGGGAGAGCCGGGCCGGCAGGGCCGCCAGGCGCCGGCTCGGGTCTCCGCCGTCCGCCGGATCCACCGGCAGGAGGCTGGCCTCGGGCAGCAGGTCGCTCACCTCGCCCAGCAGCGAAGCCTCCAGTCCGGGCCAGTCCAGCCAGCAACCCTGGACGTGGTGTTCGCCGTCGAGGGTCACCGACCTGACGAGCAGCAGCTCCCCGGCGATCCACAGCGGCTGCATCACCCCCGTGGCCAGCTCCGAGGCCGGCAGGTAGGTGGCCACCGTCTTCTGCTGGATCATCACGTTGGCGGCGCTCGTACTCACCCGCTGGCTGAACTCCTGGAAGTTCCGGGTCTGCTGAGCTTCGTTGAACTCCGCCCGCCGCTGATCCCCCTGCTGCGACCACCCCTGCTCCGGGAGCAGCTCCTGCTGGTCGGGCAGCTTTTGCTTCCTCGCCTTGCTGACCGGGACCTTCTCGGTCCGGATCTCCGTGCGGGTCCGCTCGGGCACGCTCACCGGCGTCGCCCCGGCATCGGCCACCGCGTCCAGGTTTCCCCCCAGATCGGCCACGCCGTCGAGCGCCCGCAGCGTCGACAGCTCCACCGCCCAGCGGGCCAGGGCGTCCACGTCCGCGTCCGATGGCAGCGTCGCATCCCCGGTGTCCCAGGCATCGCCCGGCACCTGGGGCGAGGCGAAGGTCCCGTCCGGACCCACCTGGAAGTGGAGTCGGACGAAGGGCGCCACCTCCGTGAGCAGCGGTGTGGCGACCAGGGTCCGGTCCTTGGGCAGCTCCGACGAGGTCAGCGAGCGGACGCGGAAGTCGGGGTAGAACGACTCGTAGACGAAGTGCGGGCGGGCGCTCTCCCGGGCGATCAGGGGCGCCGCCGCCGTGTCGATCCGCCACAGGGCGAGGCGGACGGCCTCCTCCTTCGCCGCCGCCCGGATCGCGTCCTCCTCGGCCCGCGCCAGGTCGAGAACGGTCACGCTGAGCCACGCCAGGGCCGCGAAGACCACGGCCAGGCACAGCCCGAACAGCAGCAGGGGGCGCCAGGGACGGCTCACGGTGAGGGATCACCCCCCGCCACCATGTAGCCCTTGCCGCGGACGGTCCGGATCAGGGATGGGGACGCCGGATCCTCCCGCAGCTTCTCGCGGAGGCGGGCTACGTGCATGTCGATGGTCCGTGTCTCCACGATCGCCCGCGGATTGATCCGCCAGACCCGCTCGAGGATCTCGTCTCGGGAGATGGCGCGGCCCGCGTTGGTGACCAGGTAGCGCAGCAGGTCGATCTCCCGCTCGGACAGGTCCGCGCGTTCCCCGTCGTCGAAGCGGACCTCCCGGGCCTCCAGGTCCACCGTGCCCCCGTGGACCGGCACCTGGCTGACGTCCAGGGGGCGTTCCGCCGACCGCCGGAGCACCGCCTCCACCCGGGCCACGAGCTCGCGGATGGAGAACGGCTTGACCACGTAGTCGTCCGCGCCCAGCTTCAGTCCCTTGACCCGGTCGTCTTCCGCCCCCTTGGCGGTGATGACGATCACCGGCAGGGTCGGCCGGGCCGCGCGGACCTCGCGGAGGATCTCCAGGCCGCCGTGGTGGGGGAGCACCAGGTCCAGCAGCAGCAGGTCGATGGGGGCCGTCAGCGCGGAGTCCATCCCCCGTCGGCCATCCGCGGCCTCCAGCACCTCGTAGCCCTCGTGGTCGAGCACGTCGACCATGCCCTGGCGGATCGCGTGATCGTCCTCGACCACCAGTATCCGTCGTCGCGCCATCGCACCGCCCTCAGCCGCCCTGGATCAGGACCGGCTCGCCGTCGACCATCAGCAGGATCTCGCCTTCCAAGGATACGCTGCCCGCCCGTCCCTCCGCAGCCAGTCGCTCCACCAGCGCCAGGTGTTCCCGGGAGCCGAACTCGATCACCGTCGTCGGGTTGGCCTCGCCCCCACCGGCCGCCAGGCGGCTGTCGACCCAGCGGGATCCCCGCTGGAAGAACGCCCGATCGTTGACCTGCTGGACGGCGGCAACCGCGACCCGGTTCATGCCCGCGTCCACGAACTCGTTGCGCAGGTTCAGCCGGCTCTGGGTGGTCTGGAAGCCCATGTTCATCGACTGGTTGACCGCGCCGATCCCCGAGCGGGTGGACATCGCCCGGTCCTGGAAGTTGGCGGCGGCCCGGGCCATCACCTCGTCCCGGTCCGACAGGTCGGTCCCCTCCAGCGCCAGGAAGGCGGTGTACTCGGTGAGGATGCCGTATTCGGTGGACAGGGCGACGATCTCGTCGACCAGCTCCCGCACCCGGGGATCCAGCGCGGGCAGCGGGAACGAAGGGATGGTCCCGCTGTCGATGATGGGCACGTGGGCCGCCGACGCGTGGGGCACGCCCCCCCGGACCGTACCGGTGGAGAACGTCGCGAGCATCGCCACGTCCGTGTCGGCGCCCAGCTGTCGGATCTCCTCGCCCAGCTGGGCGATTCGCCGGCTGGCCCAGAGTCGGGGCACGAAGGCGTTGTCGGTGGTCGCCCGGTCCAGCCCCAGATGGAACTCGAAGCGCCGGGGCTGACCGCGGTAGCTGCCGTCGAGCACGAAGTGCAGGGGATCGTCTCCCAGGTAGCGGCCCAGGACCACCAGCTGGTCCCCCTCGAAGAGGTCGGGGAGGCGCCCCGGCACGACATCCAGCACCCGGCCCGGCGCAGGACGACCGGCCCCGTCCACCAGGGTCAGATCGGCTCCTGCCAGCACCGGGCCGGACAGGCGCCGGAACACGGAGGCCACCGCCAGCTCCACGTCCTCCTCCGGCCCCACGTAGGTGGCGCTGCCCCGGCTCTCACCGGCGATCCGGTCCAGCAGGGGCGCGTTCACGTCGTAGCCCACGCCAAAGCAGTACACCCGCCGCTCGTGGGGGTTGGCCGCCGAGGCCAGCTCGCGGATCGCCATCTCCGAGGTAGTGCCGGTGGTGGGCAGCCCGTCGGTGAGGAACAGGACCATCGGGAGCGTGCCCTCGGTGGGCTCCTGGGCCAGGGCCCGGGTCAACGCCTCGTGGATGTTGGTGCCGCCGCCCGAACGCACCGCGCCCAGGTAGGCCTCGGCCCGCTCCATGTTGGCGGCGTCCTTGACCACCGGCTCCGCGGAGAACATCGACACCTGGTCGCTGTAGACCAGCACGTTGAAACTCTCCCCGTCGTCGAGGCCTGCGAGGACCTGGAGCGTGGCCTCTCGGGCCTGGTCCAGCTTGTCACCGCGCATGCTCCCCGAGCGGTCCAGGACCACCGTCAGCTCGCGCCTGACGGGGGGAGCGTCGGGCTCGGCGCCGGGGACCGGCATCCCCGCGAGCAGGAGGAACGACCCCCCGTCACCGCTGACGTCGGGGTAGGCGAACAGGGACGCGCTCACCCCGTCGCCCGCCAGCAGGTAGGACAGGCGGAAGGGGCCCGGCTCGGTCGCCGAGGCGGTGGCGAGGCGGGCGGACACGCGAGTCTCGTCGCCGCGGACGGTCTCCACGTCGTGGCTCGGCGAATAGAGCGTCGAGATGGGTTCGGTCGCCTGGACCTGCACGGTGATCTGCCAGGGGACGTCGTAGCCGATGGACTCGGAGCGGGGCAGGACGTAGTCCACCCGCTCTCCGTCCCTGGGGAGCAGGTGATCGTAGGTCACCCGGATCTTCTGTTCTCCGCCTGCGGGCACGGGGAACACGCTGGAGCGGATCAGGTCGTGGCCCGCGAACTCCAGCAAGGCCGGATCGCGCACCCTGGCCACGATGGAGGCGTACGTGGACGCGGCCTCGCCCTTGGGCAGGAGCTTCGCGGTGGGTTCCGCGGCCGAGCCGTCGAAGGCGAAGCGACGGACCACGGCGCCGTCGGGCACCGGCAGCAGCAGCACTGCCTCGTCGTCCCGTCCCGAACCGTTGTGCAGGCTCACCTCCACGGTGGTGCGAGCCGCCTGTTCCCGCACGACCACCCCCACGTCCACGCCGGTGATGCGCATGGCGCCGGCCGTCCCGAAGGAGGTCGCCCGGGCCTGGGGCACCAGCACGTTGCGGACCGCCCCCAGGTCATCCCCCGGCAGGACCTGCGCGGTGGCCAGCCCGGGGAACAGCAGGATCGAGATCCACAGGAACCGGGTGATGCAGCGCCCTAGCTTGTTGTCCATGTCCTCGACCTCCCGGACCGGCCCACGCGCAGGCCTTCCATCGCCCAGTCTAGAGAGGGCTGGACGCGGTGCGGGTAACCGCTTCGTAACAAGAGCCAACCGGGGAACGTCGCGGGGACGACGGCGTGGGATTCGGGGGGCGGGGTGGCGGTCGAGTGGCTATACTCGGACGGCTCCGGAAGGCCCCATGATCGACCCTGCTCTACAGCACCGCCGCTTCGGCAAGTACCTGCTGATCGAGATCCTGGGCAAGGGGGCCAACGCCCATGTCTTCCGGGCGGTGCAGTCCGGCGCCATGGGATTCCGCAAGGAGGTCGCCGTCAAGCAGATCCTGCCCCACGTGGCGGGCAAGGAGAGCGTGCTCCACGGGCTGATCAACGAGGCCCGCATCGCCGGCTACCTGCGGCATCGCAACGTGGTAGAGGTCTACGAATTCGACAAGGTCGACGACACCTACTACCTGGCCATGGAGTACGTCCCCGGGTTCCCCCTGTCGGCCCTCATCGCCCGCTCCCGTCGGCGGATGACGCCCATGCCGCCCCGGATGGTCGCGTCCATTGCGGCTCAGATGTGCGACGGCCTCCACTGCGCCCACGAGGCCTGCGACGAGAACGGTCGCCCCCTGGGCATGGTCCACCGGGACATCAAGCCGGGCAACGTGATGCTGACCTTCGGGGGGGTGGTCAAGGTGATGGACTTCGGGGTGGTCAAGGCCGCGTCGAACCTGTTCACCACCAGCTCGGCGGACGTGACCAAGGGCACGCCGATCTACATGAGCCCCGAGCAGGTGAGGGGCCATCGGCTGGATCGGCGCTCCGACCTGTTCAGCCTGGGCTCGGTGCTCGCGGAGCTCGTCACCGGCGAGGTGGTCTTCCTGGACGACGACCTGATGGCCGTGCTCCACATGGTGGACCGCGCGGAGATCGACCCCGTGCTGGCCGCGGTCGAGGAGCGGATGCCCGCCCTCGTCCCCGTGCTCCGGCTCGCCCTGCAGAGGAACGCGGACGACCGTTTCCCCTCGGCGGCGGAGATGGGCAAGGCCATCCGCCGCGCCTGCCCGGATCGGGCCGACGACGAGGAGCTGGGGCCGTGGTTGATGGAGTTCATGGACGCGCGCCCGCGACCGATCCAGACCGTGCTGCCCGAAAACGACCTGTTCGCCGACGATCCGCTGATCTCCCAGATGGTGACCTTCCAGGACCTGGGGCATCTGCTGGAGGACGAGGAGTACGACGGACCGCGGGAGGGCGATCCGTCCCCCCACGACACCCTCAGGGTGGACCACCTGCCCCTGGAGGGCGACACGGGCCAGCACGATCCGGTGCGAGCGGCGTCGGTGGAGGTGGAGGCGCCGAGCACGCCCGGCCCCCTGCGCAAGGTGCGACACCGGCGGGGGCCGGAGATGGTCGAGATCCCCGCCCGCGAGTTCTGGATGGGCAGCCCCGAGGTGGAGATCGGCCGCAACCCCGACGAGGGGCTGCACAAGGTGCGCCTGCGCCGCCCCTTCCTGATGGGGATCACCCCGGTCACCCAGGACCTGTGGGAGGGTGCGATGGGGGACAACCCCAGCTGGACCCTCGCGTCCGACCACCCGGTGGAGTCCATCAGCTGGTTCCAGGCCGTGGCGCTGTGCAACCGACTCTCCGACATCGAGGGGCTACAGCCGGCCTACCGGATCGACGGGGACGACGTGACCTGGGACCGCGAGCGGGACGGATTCCGACTGCCCACCGAGGCCGAGTGGGAGCTGGCGGCGCGGGCCGGCGCACGCACGCGCTTCGCCGGCTCGGACCGCTCCGAGGAGGTGGCCTGGCACTGGCGCAACACCGGCGGTCTGACCCACCCGGTGGCCCAGCTCGCCCCCAACGAATTCGGCCTGTTCGACATGAGCGGGAACGTGTCCGAGTGGGTCTGGGACGTGTACGGGCGGTACCCGGCCGGCGACGCCGATCCGGACCCGAGCGGTCCTCGGTCCGGGCAGTTCCGCGTCCACCGGGGCGGTTCCGCCTTCAGCCTACCCGCCGACGTGCGCGTGGCGCGCCGTCACGGGGAGGAGCGTCCGGCGGATCGGTACAACTTCCTGGGCATGAGGCTGGCTCGCTCCGTGAAGGGGGGCGGGTAGGGGAGGCGACGATGGGTGGGAGGAAGTGGCTCTGGGTGCGTCCGTGGGCGGTCGTCGGGATCGCCGTGGCGATGTCGATCGTCGGGTGCTCCGGATCCATCGACGACGATCCGGACCTCCCCGGGGATGACGACGATGACGACGTCGCCGATCCCCTGGACAGCTTCTTCGGCACGAGCGGGATCGCCGAGATCCACGTCGACCTGGACGACCAGGACTGGGCCTCCCTGCTGGCGGAGCCCCGGGAGTACGTGGACGCCTCGGTGACCATCGACGGCACCGCATTCCCTTCGGTGGGCGTGCGGCTCAAGGGGGCGGCCGGGTCCTTCGTGGCCCTGGATGGGGACTACCCCGAGGTCTCGGGGGACGGCAACGGCGCTCCTGGCAAGTCCGGCTTCATCGTCGACTTCAACCGGTACGTGGACGGCGGCCATTTCCATGGGCTGGAGAAGCTCACGCTGAACAACCTGACCCAGGACCCGTCCGGCCTCCACGAGTTCCTCGGGTACGCCCTGTTCCGCGAGGGGGAGGTCCCTGCCCCCCGCAGCGGCTGGGCCGCCGTCTCGCTCAACGACGAGAAAAAGGGGCTTTACGTGACGATCGAGGCCGAGGACAACGACGAGTTCCTCGAGCGCTGGTACGGCACCGACGAGGGCAACCTCTACGAGGGGGCCTACGGGGTCGACCTGTACCCCGATCACGTGGACTGGTTCGAGCAGGACAACGGCGACGACGAGTCGCGGGACGATCTGAGGGAGCTCATCGCGGCCCTGGACGCCATCGGCGAGGACGACGACGTGGTCGGCGAGCTGGAGGCGTGGATCGACCTGGACGAGTACCTGACGTTCGCGGCCACCGAGCTCTACCTGGGGCACTGGGACGGGTACGCCTGGAGCGTCAACAACTACCGCTTCCACATCCACCCGGACAGCGGTGCCGTCACCTTCCTGCCGTGGGGCATCGACCAGCTGTTCGCCGAGGAGCTGGGGGGCTACGCGGGTGTGATCCAGCAGAACGGACCGGCCTGGCCCTGGGGTGGACGGTTGCACCAGATCTGTTTTTTGTCCGACGAGTGCCGCGGGCGGCTGCGCGACGCCTTCGAGGGGGTGATCGAGCGGGTGGAGCAGATGGGCCTGGAGGAGCTGGCCTGGGAGGCCCGCGAGCTGATCGAGGCGGAGGTGCTGGCCGAGGCCGAGGAATACGGAGATCCCGAGCTCGCCGAGGCCTCCATGGACGGTGTGTTCGAGTTCCTGGACGAGCGCGGAGGGCAGATCGAGGACTGGCTCCCCTGCCTGTCCGGCGGGGGCGTGGACTCGGACGGGGACGGCTTCGACGGCTGTACCGAGGACTGCGACGACTGGGATCCCCAGGCGCACCCGGGCGCCGACGAGGAGTGCAACTTCCACGACGACGACTGCAACGGCGTCATCGACGATCCGGACGAGTGCCCGGACTGCCTGGATGCCGAGGGCCACGACGGAGCGACCTACTCGCTCTGCCTCGAGTGGCTCCCCTGGGACCAGGCGGAGACCTACTGCCAGGACCGGGGCCAGGAGCTGGCCTCCTTCCACGACGAGTGGACCTGGGAGCAGGTGACCTGGGGTTTCGTGGAGCTCGGAGAGGTCTGGGAGTCCTGGTCCGGGCTCAACGACCGGCAGACCGAGGGCGAGTTCGTCTGGTCCGACGGCAGCGACGTGGACTTCCAGTTCTGGGGCGACGACGCTCCCAGCGAGTGGGGAGACGACGTGGACTGCGCGTTCAACTCCCTGTGGGGCTGGTGGGACTTCTGGTGCGACGAGCCGCTGCCGTTCGTGTGCAAGTCGTCCTGAACCGCCTCGGGCGTGCCCTTTGTCTCCGGGCGGCGGAGCCACTCCTGTTCCTCGTCTGCCTGGGGTGTCTGGCCCCCGCCTGCTTGCCCACGGTCCAGGGGCAGGCATCGGACGACGACACCACCGAGATCGGGGACGACGACGCGGGGGAGCTGGACGAACCGGCCCTCGACGACTCGGATTTCCTGCAGGTGGGCACCTTCAACATCGACTGGCTCGCGGACCACCACGGCAGCGAGTACACGCCGCGCAACGACGTCGACTACGGGATGATCCGCCAGCTGATCGTCGAGTACGACCTGGATCTGATGGCGATGCAGGAGATCGAGGGGGAGGGCGCCCTGGATCTCCTGGAGCTACCCGAACAGTACGCCTATGCGGTGGGCGACACGGGCTGGTCGCAGAATCCCGCGATCCTGTACCGGGCCGATCGGGTGTCGGTGGCCAACGTCCGCGAGGTCACCCTGCCGAGCTACGACTGGCCGAACAAGGCGCCGCTGCTGGCCGACGTGCGCGCCATCGACGGCTCGCTGGCATTCACCTTCGCCGTCGTGCACTTCGTACCGTTCGCCGACTACGACAACGCGACCGAGCGTGAACGCCAGGTCCTCGAACTCCATCGCTACCTGACCGAGGATCTGGAGTTCCTGGGCAACGATCCCCCCTTCGTCGATCACGTCGTGGTCGCCGGCGACTTCAACGACACCTTCGCGGGGATCCACGACCACGTGGACAGCCTGGCGGCCTTCGAACACGATCCCGACTTCCTGTTCGCCACCCTGGACACCGACGACTACACGGAGCTGAGCTATCAGTCGAAGATCGACCACGTCGTGATGACTCAAAACCTCGCGCCGGCCTACCTCAACGGGGGACAGCAGGGAGCCTGCCACGTGATCGCCCACGACCAGATCTCGCCCTACGCCGACTACGAGGGGGGGTGGGGCGGCGGGCAGAACATCTCAAGCCACCGCCCGGTGTGGGTCTTCATGGACGTGAACTGAGCCGGGGCGTCGGCCGGATCCTGGAGGAGCTGGCTCAGGGCCCTTCCAGGAGAATCTTCCCCACCCGTGTCAACCTGCGGGTCACCTTCGGCAGCTGAGGGGCGTCCTTCTCGCAGCAGTCCACGACATGAATCGTGATCCGAGCGCTCGAGACGACCTTGGGACCGGACCCCGAGAGCTCGATCTCGTAGTCGGTGTGGTCGACCGAGGCGAATTCGCTCACCGGGCGGTAAGACCAGTCGTGTTCGACCTTGACGGATTCGAGGGAATCGACGAGTGCGGCCAGCTCCCGCAGCACCCGGTTCAGTTCCTCGCTCATTTGCACCAGATCCTTGACACACATGGGACGAGATCCTCCTGCCGCCCGTGCGCCGGGGATCGCCGACGTGGAGTCGTCGCGCCCGGGCGCGTTCCCTGCGAGCGGCCGATGAGATACGGTACCGCACCGGGGAGGACGCGGGAGTACCCATGGAAGCCTACGAGGTCAGCCAGAAGATCCTGAGCATCGGCGCCACCTACCAGGTGCGCGCGGCAGGGAGCAGCGAGGTCCTGTACACGGTCAAGGGCAAGGTGATCGCCGTCACCCCCAAGCTGACCATGGTGCAGGGGGAGAAGGGCGACGAGGTCGCCGTGGTCACCGGAAACTTCTTCAAGACCACCTTCACCATCAAGGGCGCCGACGGCTCGCCGATGGGGGTGCTGAGCTTCCCGCTGATCATGCTCAAGAAGAGCTTCACCCTGTCCGCGGGGGGCCAGCAGTACAAGGCCTCCGGCGGCCTGATGGGGCGGGCGTTCTCCTGCGAGGACAGCTCGGGCGCCACGGTGTTCGAGGTCAAGAAGGAGCTGGCGCTCAAGGACAAGTTCGCCGTGAACTGCAGCGAAGCCCTCCCCCGCGAGGTCGCCTTCCTGGCCGCCGTCGCCATCGACCAGAAGTTCTTCGAGGACGACGACTAGGCGTCGTCCGGTCCGCCCTCCATCACCTCCTTGAGCCGGGTCATGGCCTGGGCGTCGGCGGATTCCATCATCCGGGCCATGGTCTTCTCGAAGAACTTGCCGAACCAGCGTCCCTCGACCGTGGCCTTCATCTGGGCCCGGGTGATGCCGTCCTCGTCGCGGAAGGTGAACTCGAAGGTCGCCTCCACCGAGAACTCCTTGGCCCGGACGGTGTGCAGGCGGGGGCGATCGTGGGCGATCACCTCCACCTCGGTGGTCATCTCCTTGCCCTTGTTCATCCGGACCTGACGCAGGATCGAGCCGACCTCGACCTCCCCTCCGCCGACCACCTCCGAGCGAACCACCTCGGGCGACCAGGTGGGCAGGTTGGCCTGGTCGGTCACGAAGTCGAAGACCTCCTCGGGGGTCCGGGCGATCCGGCGGGCGCGGGTGTAGGTGATCATCGGCGCGGTCCTCCCGTCGCGGGGATCATGACCCAGCGGGGGGGAGCGTCGCCAGGGGGGATCAGATCCGGATCGCCAGCGCGGCCATCGCCAGCAGCACCAGGATGGCACCCCAGGTGACCAGCGCCAGGGTGGCGCCGACCAACAGCGCGTGCCGCCGGGAACGGAATCCGGGGGTGGAGTCGTGGGGCTGGACCGACGCGGCCAGCGATTCCGACGCCAGGGGCACGCCGCAGTCGGGGCAGGTGTTGCCGAACGAGTAGGTGGTGCGGCAGCCGGGGCAGGCCAGGTGCTCGGCGTGCTCGGTGGGATCCGGGAACAGGTGGGGGGACCGCTGGCGGGTCTCCATGCGATGGCGGATGGCATCCCGCCTTGCCTGGATCCTCTTGTGCGCCGCGTGCGCCTGTCGGGCCATCAGCTCCGCGCCAGCCTGGTGGGAAAGGATGCCCATCGCCGTCCTCTCTCGTCGCTGTGGGGCGACGACCGTAGGTACGGAAAGGGAGGGAGGTTATTCCTGGGCATCGGGTGGGAGTGCGGATGGGGGTGCGGGCGCCGGTGCGCTACTTGCTGAACTGGAGCCGGAGGATATCCCAGCGGGTGTGGCGGAACTCGCCGCCGTCGAGGATGCCGCCGCCGGCGCCGAAGACCACGCCGGTACCCAGGGAGAACTGATCGGTCAGGAAGAAGTCGACCGCTGGGCCGACCTCGAAGCCGAAGAAGATCTCCTCTTCGACCATCACGTCGAGGGTGCCGCCCACCTGGAACACCACGTTCAGCCAGGGAACGGACTGCCGGGCGCTCGGGATGCCGTTGGAGTTGAACTGGGCGCCCATACGCAGGGGGATGACCACCTCGTCGCCATCGGGGATCGGCTGGAACCCGGTGAGCAGGTAGAAGCCCACCGGCCGGTCGATGGTGGCCAGGCCGAGGGTCAGCGAGTAGTTCGACAGGGAGTGACCGCCGATGGTTCGCCACTGGATGCTCGTCGGGTCCAGGTGGAACACGGTCCTCGGGTCCCGGTCCTCGATCCTCGGCGGTGGATCGTCGTGGCGGACAGGCTCGTACTCGGGCTCGGGTTCGGGAGCGGGCTCGGGCGGTGGGGGCGTGTAGTCCGGGTACTCGGCGCCCTCCACACGCAGCGCCACGTAGTGCCGGAACCGGTAGGCCACCTGCTCGGGGCGACCTCCACCCCCAGCCGTGGCGGGCGCGGGCGCGGGCCCCGCCAGCCGAGCGAGCCCCTCCATGAACCCCGCGCGGTCGAAGAGGACCTCGTAGCCCTCCGCCGCGGCCACCGCACCGGGCAGCTCGGGGATCGTCGGCGAGGCCACCAGCCGCAGGTGCTCGTGTACGAGGGCGCCGATGGCCTCGAAGTCGGTGGACGTCAACGACGACGGTTCGTCCGTCGCGGGTTCGGTCGATTCCCCGTCGGGCGGGTCCGGCGACCGGGCCCACAGGGTCGTGTCGGTCCCGAGCCACAGGACGCTGGTGTCGCCCTGGAACCAGCGGGAGCGGTAGCGCAGGCCCGACAGCGTAGACGAGAACGTACCGTCGTCGGCGCCCTCGATGTCCAGGTCGTCGCCGGCCTCGAACATCCGGGAGCTACGGCGGACCATGGGCACCTGGCGCAGGTCCGCCGACGCCATCAGCTCGAGGGCCGACTCGTCCAGGACGTAGACCATGCTCGCGTCCTGGGCGTGCCCGCGGACCAGCTGGAGGTCCGATGCGATCTCGATCCTCCGTCCGGCCTCCAGGGTGGGCTCCCCACGGTCGCTCCAGCCCGGGACGTCTGCGTCGATCAGCGTCCCCACCAGCCGGGCGTCCACGGCGGTGCGGGGCTCGAGCTGCACCGTGACCTGCTGGCCTCCGGACCGGTGGGTGTCCCGCATCAGGAGGGTCAGCGAGGCCTCGTCCGGGCACTCCCGGGACAGGTAGATCCAGGCCTCCAGCGCCGCGGTCTCCCCCGGCCCGATCTCGGACAGCTCGTGTTCGATCTCGGGGTCGGCGAACAGGCACTCGTGCCCGGTCTCGACCCAGGCCGAGGTGGAGAACCAGGGCGCGTCGCCGGTGTTCTGGAGGGCCAGCGAGAGCTTGACCCACTCGCCGGCGTCCACCACCGAGTTGCCTGCGCCGGGTCCCCCCGACTCGGCCGCGATGGAGGACAACTCGGGGCGCAGTCGGATCGTGCCCCGGGACGAGGTGGACAGCTGGGCGGACAGGCGAGGGCGCATGTCCGTCGCCGCCTCGGACAGCTCGGACTCCTCGGGCCGGGTGACGCCGAGCCAGGCGGCCAGGGTGGTCTCGGCCCACCGATCACCGCTGGCGCGCCGGGCGAGACCCGCGAGGGCGCCGGCGTTGCGGCTGGTGCGCACCTTGGCCCAGCGCTCGTCCAGAGCCCCCTCCACCCGGTCGTCCACGAAGCGCGCGAACTCGTCGGTGTCGACCCGCGCCTCGGCCCCCAGGCCCTTGCGCGCCGCCAGGTCGCGGGCGCCGGCCAGAAGGGTGGCGGCGAAGGCCTTGCGTAGACCGTCCGGTGGACGGTGGTGGGCGAGCTGGGCCCCTTCGAGATCGTGGAGTGTCCCGTGGATTCCGGCCGCCCGCTCCGCGTCCGCGGGGCGAGCGCCGGCAGCCAGGGGTGGTGCCAGGGAGCTGGCCAACAGGCTCGCTCCCAGAGCCCATGTTCGGATCCGTCGTCTCATGATTCGTCCCCTTTCCTTCATTGGCGTGCTCCACTTCAGGCTAG
>CAZITQ010000037.1:40628-50682 GCA_964542165.1 uncultured Rickettsiales bacterium | reverse complement strand
GCACGTCGCCACCTGGGGCGACGACGACACCGCGGGCGACGACGACAGCACCGGGGACGACGACACCACGGCCGTGGATCCGCCGGACGTTCCGGCGGGATCCCTGGTCATCTCGGAGGTGATGTACGACCCGGTCGCCGCCCTCGACGGCGACGGCGAGTGGTTCGAGGTCCTCAACGTCACCGGGATCGAATACGACCTGCAGTACTGCACCATCGCCGACGCGGACCAGGACCTGCACGTCATCTCGGCGCCCCTGGTGGTACCCGCCCACGGGCGCGTCGTGCTGTGCAAGTCGACGGACATGGGGATCAACGGGGGCATCCCGGCGGACTACGGCTTCGGAGGTGAGATGCACCTGGGCCAGGACGACGACGAGATCATCCTGACCTGTCTGGCCGAGGTGGACCGGATCGAGTACGACACCGCCGTTGGCTGGCCCGGCGACGAGGGCATCGCCATGAACTTCGACGAGAGCCACGGGCTGGTCAACGACCTGGCCGACCACTGGTGTGACGCGTTCACACCCATGAACAACTTCGACGAACGAGGGACCCCCGGTCAGCCCAACATCCCCTGCGGCGTGGACCAGGACGGTGACGGCTACGTGCAGCAGGAGGACTGCGACGACAACGATCCGGCCGTGAATCCCGGTGCGACCGAGAACCCCGGCAACGGGATCGACGACGACTGCGACGGTGCGGTGGACGAGGTCCCCTTCGGCCCCGGGGACCTGGTGATCACCGAGGTCATGCAGAATCCTCAGGTGGTGGACGACGGGGACGGCGAGTGGTTCGAGGTCCTCAACACCCTCGGCATGGCGGTGGACCTGACCGACTGCGTGCTGACCGACCTGGGCTCCGACACCCATGTCATCGCCGGTCCGCTGGCGGTACCCGCCCACGGCAGGGTGGTGGTGGGCAAGAGCACGGACACGGGGATCAACGGCAATGTCTCGGTGGACTACGCTTTTGGCGGCGAGATGGACCTGGCCAACTCGACCGACGAGCTCATCCTGACCTGCGAGGGGGACGTGATCGACGAGATCGCCTGGGACGACGGCGGCGACTGGCCGGACCCCGCCGGCGCGTCGATGAACCTGGACGAGGACCACCTGGCCAACAACCACGATGGCGACTACTGGTGCGAGGCCACCACCCCGATGCCCAACGGCGAGTTCGGTACGCCGGGCGCCGGCAACGAGGAGTGCGCGCCGTAGGGAACCCGCCGGAATCCCGCCGCTATCGGGTACGCTGTAGGGGTACCCGACCCGGAGGACCCATGCGCAGCTTCGCCCTCCAGCTCCTGGCCCTGCTTGCCGTGGCCGGTCTGATGACCGCCTGTCCGTCCCCCGAGCCACCGGACGCCGTGGACGACGACAGCGCCGCCGACGACGACGACAGCACCGGCGACGACGACACCACCGGCGATGACGACACCGGGGACGACGACACGGCGGACGACGACACGGAGGATGACGACACCGGCGACGACGACGATCTGGCCCCCCAGCCGTCGGATTCTGGCGCCGTGGTGTTCACCGAGGTGATGTACGACCCCCGGGCTGCGAGCTTCGCGTACGGGGAGTGGTTCGAGCTGCTCAACACCACCGGCGACGACCTGGACCTGGACGCCTGCCAGCTCTCGGATCAGGGCAACGACACCCATCTCATCGCGGATTCGGTTCCGCTGCAGGCCTTCGGTCGAGTTGTGCTGGGCAAGCACGACGATCCGGGCATCAACGGCGGCATCGAGGTGGACTACGCCTACGGCACCGACATCGGCATGCACGACGTCAGCGATGCCCTGATCCTCGCCTGCGGGGGCCTGACCATCGACGAGGTGGTGTGGGACACCAACGCCGGATGGCCCGGCGCCTGGGGGGTCTCGATGAACCTCACCGAGCCGGAGCTTCCCGGGCCGGTCGATCCGACGTACAACGACGACGCGTCGGTGTGGTGCAACGGCGTACAACCCCTGGACAACGGCCTGGACTTCGCCTCGCCGGGCATGCCCAACGTCTACTGCCCGGACTACGCGGACGGCGACGGAGACGGCGCCTACCTGTACGAGGACTGCGACGACGCCAACGCAGCGATCTATCCGGGCGCTCCCGAGGTCCCGGACGACGGCGTGGACGACGATTGTGACGGCGTGGCCGACGACGGGCCCATCGAGCCCGGAGAGCTGGTCATCGTCGAGGTGATGGCCAATCCCGACGCCGCGGACGACGAGTTCGGCGAGTGGCTCGAGCTGCTCAACACCACCGACGCCGATATCGGCATCCGCGGGTGTGTGCTGTCCGACCTGTCCGGGGAGACCCACACCATCGCCCTGCCGGTGACCGTGATCCCGGCGGGGGGCCGTGGCGTGGTCGGTCGGAGCCTGGACACGGGCCTCAACGGCAACGTCCCCGTGGACTACGCCATGGGCGCGGACATGATCCTGGGCAACACCGCCGACGCCCTGATCCTCGAGTGCGACGGGGCGGTGATCGACGAGATCCACTGGGACACGGCGGCCGAGTGGCCAGGCGCCGCGGGCCACTCCATGAGCCTGGACGAGGCCTACCTGGACGACAACGGCGCGGGCGTCCACTGGTGCGACGCCACGACCCAGATGGCCAACCTGGACTTCGGGACGCCGGGGATGGTCAACGATCCCTGCTAGCCGCGGAACACGGGTCCTCCCGGCGCCGGGCGACGCGGATCGCCCCCTGGCCCTGCGGTAGCCGTCCGTAGGTCCCACCGATATGCTTGGCCCGCGAACGACGTTCTCGCCGTATGGTCGCGTTGCATGCAATAGCCGCGCGAGGGTGGGCGCGTCGGCGAGGGGTGGAGGCTAGCCAGGTGGCGGAGGAGAGGCCCGCTGAGCGGATCCCTCAGCCCGTGAGGGACGACGAGGGGTTGACCCGGCTGGCCCTCGATGGGGACGACGGCGCCTGGAACGAGCTGGTGCGGCGCCACGATCACCGGGTCGTCGTCAGCCTGCTCGCCCGGGGGATCCGCGTGGTTCGCGCCCGTGAGCTGGCCAACGAGACCTGGCTGCGACTGGTCCAGAAGCAGCGAGCAGGCCAGCTTCGGGAGCTGGCTCTCCCGGGGTTGGCGATCCGCCAGGCGGCGTTTCTGGCGCTGGACGACCTGCGCAGCGCCGACACCCAGCGGGTGCTGATGGACGCCCGGAGGGTGGACCAGGCGGTGGATCGGTCCGCGGATCCCGAGCGACGGGCGATCCACGGCCAGCGCCTGGAGCGGGCCCAGGCCGCCCTGGGCCGGTGCGGACCCCGGGGGCGGGAGATCTTCCTGCTGGTCTACCGCGACCACATGGCGCACGCGGAGGTCGCCGATCGGCTCGGCATCTCCCTGCAGCGGGTACGTCAGAGCCTGTGCGAGGTGCGCAAGCGCCTGAAGACGGAGATGGAGGAGAGGACATGAAGTCCGAGCAGCACGTCTCCACCGTCGAGGTGGAACAGTACGTGGCCGGCGTGATGGATGCCGGCGAGATCGAGGCCTTCGAGGCCCACGTGGAGGTGTGTGACACCTGCGCGCGGAGCCTGCAGCAGGAGGCGGCTCTGGAGATGGAGCTGATGGAGGCGGTGGCCGGCGGGGACGCCGGTCGAGCGGAGGAGATCACCCGGGTCGCGCGCCGTCCGCGTGCCCGTCCGCTCGCGCTGGCCGTCGCCGCGATCGCCGCGGCTGCCGCGGTGGCGATCCTCGTCTTCCGACCCGTCCCCCCCGCGTCCGTCGAGCTGCCGGGCTACCGGCTCGAGACCGCCGGAGGCGCCCGCGCCGTCCGATCCACCGATCCCTCGCCGGAGGGCCTGCCCAGGTTCCGACCCGGCGACCGGATGCAGCTGGACCTGCGCCCCGAGGCGGGGGCCCCGGAGTCGCCCCAGCTCCGGGTGTTCCTGGACCGGATCGGGGAGAAGAGCATCGTCGACGGGGTGGCCTGGGAGTTCGCCGGGTCCGGTGCGGTGCGGGGCGTCGCCACCGTGGGCGAGACTCTCCGCCTGCCCCCCGGCGAGCACCAGCTGATCCTTGCGCTGGCGACCACGGACACCCCCTTCGATCCCGGCCGCATCCAGGCCTGTCACGCAGGAGAGGAGGGCCCCTGGCAGACCTTCGCCTACCGATTCGAGGTGGTGGAGCCATGAGGTGAGGCCCGCAGGGCGCGCCCACCACCTGGCGATCGCCGGGGCGATCGCAGGGGTGGCCTGCGCCTGGGGTTGCGGCGGGGGCGGTGCGGGGACCGCCGGGAATCTCCCCGCGGAGGTCGGCTACTCCGGCTGTCACCGGGTCGACGACGGTCCGGTGTGTCAGATGGAGCCCGGCGGCTCGCTGATCCTGTGGAACGAGCGGGCGCTCGGGGCGCCCCGGGTCCGCTGCGACGGCCGGGACGTGGAGACCGACGCCGTCGACGTCGATGAAGGCTGGCAGATCGAGCTGGTCCCTGCGGAGGACTCAGGGACGGTTTCCGTCCACTGGCCGGAAGCACCCGACACCGGCACCTGGGAGCTGGATCTCGGCTGGGAGCCGCCCTACGACCTGCGCCGCCGGGCCCGCGGGCTGTCCCCCGGCGAAGGCCGGGAGCTGTTCTTCTCGATGTGGACCGGTGTGGAACGGTCTCAGCTCGGCCTGGCCCTGGGGACCTGGGCGATGATCGAGCGCAACGACGGCAACAGCGGAGTGGCGGCCGCGGTCGGCCGTCGGGCGGTGGCGTTGGAGGTGGAGGCCGGCCACATCTCGGCCGCCTGTCGCGACACGGGCCTGGTCGCGGACGCCCTGCTGGAAGGCGGCTGGACCGCCCAGGCGCGGCAGGTGATCGAGGAGGGCCCGCCCCCCCCGCCCGGTCACCTGGACAGCCAGGTCTTCGACGCGCTGCCGCGGGCACAGCTCGCCACGCAGACCGGGGACGTGCGAACCGCCGAGCGCAGGTATCGCGAGGCCGCGAGGGCGGCGCGGCGTGCGGGGATGGAGGCGCTGGCGACCCACGCGGAGGCCGGGCTGGCCCACACGCTCCAGCTGGCCGGCCGGCACCGGGACGCCGTGGCCCTGCTCGCAGAGCCGTTGACCGCCGGGCGCAGCGAGGGGGAGTGCATCCGCGCCGTGTTCGTCAACGACTACGCGTGGGCGCTGTTGCTGGCGGCCCACGCGGGGCGCGAGGTGGAGCTGGCGGACGATCCCGCCATCCGGTCACTGGGGACCGACCCGGAGGTCCTCTTGCTCGAGGCGCTGGAGGTGGCCCGCGAGGACTGCGATCCCGAGGAGTTCACCTGGCACGCGTCCAACATCCACATCAACCTGGCGCTGGTGTACCTGCTGGAGGATCGCCTGGACGCTGCCACGGCCGAGCTGGCGTCCGCGCGCCTGCTCGGCCCGTCGATGCGGACCGTCGAGCGGCTGTGGGCCGACGACATCGAGGGGCGGATCGCCCTGCGCCGCGGCGACGGCGAGGCGGCGCTGGCCGCGTTCCGCCGCGTCGACGCCGAGGCGCTCGGCGCGGGCGCGCTGGAGTTCGAGTGGCGGGGGGCCGCGGGCCTGGGCGCGGCCCTGGCGCAGTTGGGACGGGAGGAGGAGGCCCTCGACGAGTACGAGCGAGCAGAAGACCTGCTGTTCGAACACAGCTTTCTGGTGCCCGTGTTCCTGGGCCGCGAGACCTTCCTCGACGAGCGAATGCGTGTTTCCCGCGAGCAGGTCGATCTGCTCCTCCGCCGGGGGAGGGTCGGGGAGGCGTTCGAGGCGGCGCGCCGGGCGCGCGCGCGGTATCTCCTCGGATTCCACCTGTCCCAGCGCGTCGCCGGGCTGGACGATGCCCGCCGAGCGGCCTGGGAGTCGCGGCTCCAGGCGTACAACGCCCAGAGAGGACGGATGGAGGAGCGCGTCGGTCGGTCGTGGTCGGTCCCGGCAGGCGAGCTGGACGCCCACCGCGAGGAGCTGCGGCGGCTGGCGCTGGAGACCTACCAGGTCCTGGACGAGGGTCTGGCGGCGCTCCCACCGGTGGGGGAACACACCCATCGCGCCCCGGCACCCGGCGAGCTGATCGTCACCTGGTTCGAGCTGGACGTGGGCTGGGTGCGCTTCGCGGCCAGCGAGGAGTCGGTCCGTGTCGACCGGCTGGGAACCCGCGGCGCGGAGTCCGGCGATGGGGCGGAGGCCTGGGCCCTCGAGGGGCTCGCCCTGGACGGGGTGACCCGCGTCACCCTGCTGCCCATCGGCCCGCTGCGCGCGCTGCCACTCCACGCCTCCCTGCTGCCGGAGGAGGCGTCGGCCCCGGGTCCCGCCGTGGTCTACTCCCTGGACCTCCCGGGGGGCGACGCGATTTCCGAGCCGGGGCCCCTCGGACGTGCACTGGTGGTCACCGATCCCAACGGAGACCTCGCCGGCGCACGGCACGAGGGGGAGGCCCTCGCCGGGCGGCTGGGGGAGCGGGGGATCCAGGTCACCCGGCTGGACGGCACCGCGGCGGAGCGCAGCGAGGTCCTCGACGGCTTCGCGCGGGCGGACCTGTTGCACTACGCCGGCCACGCCGAGCTGGGCGAGCAACCCCTGGATGGGCGGCTGACCCTGGCGGGAGGCGAGTCGCTGTCGGTGGCCGACGTCCTCACCCGGCCCACCGTGCCGACGGTCGTGCTGCTGGCCTGCCACGCCGCCGACGCCTCACCGACCGCGGTGGAGACCCTGGGCCTGGCGCAGGCCTTCCTCGGCGCCGGAAGCCAGGCCGTGGTCGCGGCCAGCGGTCCGGTGAGTGACGAGACCGCCGCGCAGTTCTCCGCCGCGTTCCACGAGGAGTTCGCCCGGGACATGGACGCGGCGAGCGCGCTCCAATACGCTTCCCATCGGATGAGGGCAAGCGGTGCCGTCGAGTGGGAACGGTTCCGTCTTCTCGTACCGTAGTCCGGTGGAATCACGAAGGGAGGGAACGATGAACGGTCGTGTGTCCGTGGTGGGGATCGTGGGTCTGCTGTTCTTGGGCCTGGTTCTGGCGACGTGCCAGATGGGGGGGGCGAAGAAGGGGCCGCCGGACGGTCCGGCGCAGGAGCCCGTGGGCGACCCGGAGCAGGGACCGCCGCCGCAGCGGGACACGGTGCTCCAGCAGATCTGCGTGCTCGACGAGGTGGCGCCGGAGCTCGCGGGCTGTCCCGAGGTGACCGATCCCCCCGGGATCTGGACGGTGGCTCCCCTGTTCGACGACGGCTCGGGGAGCTGGGAGACGTGGAGCGCGCTTCCCGAGCCCTTGAAGCGCTACTGCCTCTACACCGGCCGGGACCGGTTCGTGGGTGAGGAGTGGCAGCGGGAACACGGCCTGGACTGCCAGCCGGACGAAGAGCTGATCGCGCCGCTGCAGACCGCGCTGGAGAAGGAGATGGTCTCCGCCTTCGGCCCCGCGTTCCGGCACGGAATCGGCCGGCCCGGAGCGGTGCCGACCCAGGCCACGCCTACGGTCAGGCTCGCGGTCCTCGACGGCTACGGTCAGGCCACGCCACCGGTGGACACGGAAAGCCACGGTGGCTCCCTGTACCACATCGCCCGCGACCTGCTGTGCGAGGGCCTGCACGGGGCCAACCCCGAGTGTGCCGTCGAGATCACCACCGAGGTGGCCCTGCCCGTGGAAGTCGCCCCCGGCGACCCGTCCGCCGGGCACGTGGGCAGGCCGTCCGATCTGGCGCAGGCCGTCTACCGGGCCGTGGGGCCGTGGGGCAGCAGCCACTCGTACGACCAGCTGGTGGTCAACCTCTCGCTGGGTTGGGATTCCGTGCACGGGGGGATGGCCGACGGGCCGTCGAAGATCGCGACCGTGGACGTTGCTGACAACCCCCGCCTGTCGGCGGTCTACGACGCGCTGCACTACGCCCAGTGCAGCGGCGCGCTGGTGTTCGCCGCCGCGGGCAACCAGACCACCCTGGGCGAGTCCGGTCCGCTGTTGCCCGCGGTCTGGGGCGCCGAGGGCTACCGGCCACAGGCCCTGCTCGGCACCGCCGGCGAGTGCCAGACCCGCTTCGGCCCCGGCATGGACCCGGCGCACGACGACCGCCCGCTGCTCCACGCGGTCGGGGCGGTGGACGACGACGATCGGGAACTCGCCATCTCCCGCCCGGGCAGCGAGCCCCAGGCCGTGGCGTTCGGCGCCCACGGCACCGTGGAGGCCCGGGGTCTGCCGACCACGCCCATGTCGGGCACGTCCCTGAGCACGGCGGTGGTCTCCTCGGCGGCCGCATTGCTGTGGTCGCTGGATCCGACGGCGAAGCCCGGGGACGTCTACGCGGGTATCACGGACGGCCAGGACCTCGGCCGGACGACCTCGGCCTGGTTCGACCTCGACCCGGCGGACTCCAACCCCGGACCGCCGGTGAAGCTCGTGAAGCTGTGCGGGACGAACATGCGGGTGCCCTGCCCGGCCACCCAGTACACCGCGTACAAGCCCGATCTGACCACGCTGCGAGCCAACGTGCCGGTCGTCGACGTGGGGAGCTGCGAGACCGGGCTCATCTGCACCGCCACGGTCGCGTCCGAGTTCTCCTACGCCGAGGAGTCGGCCACCTGTCTGGTGACCCAGGTCGAGGCACTGCGGGCCTGTGACGGGTCCCTGCCGGATCCCCTGCCCGACCTGTGCAACCACGTGGCTGGTGAGGGCGGGGAGAGCGTGCTGCGCAAGCCGGTCCTGTTCCCGATGCCCCCGGGGCGCCGCTGCCCCTACTGCCTGACCGTGGCCAACGCGGCGGACCCGCTGTTGCTCATGAAGACGACGGACGTCCTCGGCGCCATGTACGACACCGAGCTGGTGCTCAAGGACATCGACGGCAAGGTCCTGCACGTGGTCGACCTGGGCATGGTCCAGAACCCACGGAACTCGGTGGTCCCGCTACCCGCCTTCACCGACTACCCCGACGTCGCCAAGTCGATCCTGTCGGGTCTGCACAAGGAGCCGGGTGGGATGGTGTCGAGCTACGTCTCCCTCGTCGAGGTCACCCACCAGTGAATCAGCTCGCGGCACCCGCCGCCTGACCGCCGAACTCCACCACGAACCGTGCGCCGTCCCGATACTCCCGGTCCAGCCGAAGGCGTCCGCCGTGCTCCTCGGCGACCGCACGGCTGACGGCGAGCCCCAGACCCGCCGCGCCGGCGTCATGTCGGGTGGTGAAGAAGGGTTCGAAGACGCGGTGCCGTAGCTCGCTGGGCACGCCAGCGCCGGTGTCCTGGACGACCAGCGCCACCCCCCCGTCGACGGTCCCCACGAGCACCACGTCGATCTGGCCGCCGGCGGGCATGGCCTCGATGGCGTTGACCAGAAGGTGGGTGGCGAGCCGACGCAGGAGCGAGGCGGGCATGGCCAGCGAGGGCACCGGGGTCAGGTCCAGCTCGACGGCCACGCCAGCTTCTGCCAGGCGGGAGCCGAGATGCTCCACCACGTGACCGACCACCAATCGGGGATCGCAGACGCCGCCTTCGCGATCCTCGGTCTGCCCCCTGGCCTCCAGGGAACGGAGCAGGCCCATCGCACGATCGGATGCGGCCCCGCAGAGGTCGAGACAGCGGGCCAGCGTCCTGATCTCGTCACCGGTGCGGCTCGTGAGCGCCCGCCGCGCCATCTCGGCGGACGAATTTACGACCCCGAGGGGCCCGCTGAGCTCCCGGGCCAGCCCCTGGGTCATCCTCGCGTGGGCGGCCGCCCGGCGCCGCTCGTAGGCCACCATCAACCGCCGCTCCATCCGGGCCGCCCGGGCGGCGGCAAGCCGCTCGACGCGTTCGTCCAGCGGTTCGGCCTGCGTGTCGGGGTCCCGGCCGCTGGAGTGGTCCGACGGTGATCCCGCCGCTCCCAGGGTCCGGCGCAGGGCCGAAGGCACGACCGCGGCGGCGAGCAACCCCGCGAGCACGATCGCACCGGTGGGCAGTGCGTCGCCGGGTGCCATGACCGCCAGGGATGCCGCGGTGACGAGGAACGAACCCGATGCCAAGGTTGCGATGGCGCCCATCCGCTCTGCCTCCCTTCGCCGTGCCGGCGCGTGCGAGCGACGCGCCTCGAGGGGACAACGGGTCGGGGGACGAGAACATATCGG
>CAZITQ010000037.1:13850-40618 GCA_964542165.1 uncultured Rickettsiales bacterium | reverse complement strand
GCCGGGCCCCGCCCCCCCCCCGGGCGGACCTCGGGGGGAGCCTGGACGAGGCCTCCCTGGACGACAACGGCGGGGGAGGCCACGGGTGCGACGCCGCGATCCGGACGGCCAACGTGGACTTCGGGACGCCGGTTGCCCTCAACGATCGGTGTTGGTGGGATAATGGGATCGGTGTGGACCGGGGGGCTGGACGTCCGGGACGGTCCGCCAGGCCCTTGGGAGGGTGCCCATGTCCCGTAGCGAGCTGTCCCATCTCATCGCCATCATTGCCCTGCTTCTGATCACCGGCTGCCCCGCGGGGGATGACGACGACGTCGGCGACGACGACTCCGCGGCCGACGACGACACCGGGGACGACGACACGGGGGACGACGACGTCGGGGACGACGACAGCGCGGCCGCGTCCCTGGAGGCGCTGCGCGTCGAGATCCCGTGCGTGGCCGGCCACGAGGGCTACAGCTGCGCGCCCCAGGGGATGGATTTCGAGGACTCGGCCACCGTGGCCGGCGACGCGGACACCACGTACGTGGTGACCGTACGTTTCCGGGGTGTGATCGAGTACAACAGCTACAACGGGGGGACCGCGGACGGCCTGTGGTACACGGGGGGGGCCTGCGACGACCAGACCTACAACGTCTACTCCCTGAGCGTGACCTCGCCGTCGGCCACCTACTTCCTCAACGCGGACCAGGCCGGGATCGAACACTGCTGGGCGGTCGACTACCTGGCCTCGTTCCAGGCCCAGGGGGGCGCCGATGTCATCCTGTACGCGAACACCCAGGACTACGCCCTGATCATCAACCGGGACTCCAACGGCGATCCGATCGTGGTCCCGGACATCCCGCCCTACCCGGAGGCCTTCGACGGGCAGTTCCTGCAGATGGACGTGGTGGATGTGGTCGAGGTGGAAGAGTAGCGGGAGCGGGAGCGGGAGCGGGGGCGGACCTAGTACCGGTAACTATCCGGCTTGTAAGGTCCTTCGGGCTTGACGCCGATGTACTCGGCCTGGGTCGAGCTGAGCTGGGTCAGCTTGACGCCGATCTTGGCCAGGTGGAGGCGGGCGACCTTCTCGTCCAGGTGCTTGGGCAGCACGTAGACCTGCTTGTCGTAGCTGTCCAGGTTCACGGCCAGCTCGATCTGGGCCAGGGTCTGGTTGGTGAAGCTGTTGGACATCACGAAGCTGGGGTGGCCGGTGGCGCAGCCCAGGTTCAGCAGCCGGCCCTCGGCCAGGACCAGGACGGAGTGGCCGTCCGGGTAGGTCCACTTGTCGTACTGGGGCTTGATGTTGGTGTGGACGACGCCCTCGGTGGCGGCCAGCCCGGCCATGTCGATCTCGTTGTCGAAGTGGCCGATGTTGCCGATGATCGCCCCGTCCTTCATCCGGGCCATGTGGTCGGCGGTGATCACGTTGTAGTTGCCGGTGGCGGTCACGTACACGTCGGCGATGTCCAGGACGTCCTCGACCGTGACCACCGAATAGCCCTCCATCGCCGCCTGCAGGGCGCAGATGGGATCGATCTCGGTGACCATCACCCGGGCGCCCTGGCCCGCGAGGGACTGGGCGCAGCCCTTGCCCACGTCCCCGTAGCCGCAGACCAGGCAGACCTTTCCGGCCAGCATCACGTCCGAAGCCCGCATCAGGCCGTCCACCAGGGAGTGGCGGCAGCCGTAGAGGTTGTCGAACTTGGACTTGGTGACCGAGTCGTTCACGTTGATCGCCGGGAAGAGCAGCGTGCCCTCCTTGGCCATGTCGTACAGCCGATGGACACCGGTGGTGGTCTCCTCGGTGACTCCGCGGCAATGGTCGGCGACCTTGTGCCAGCGCTGGGGATCCTCGGCGAGGATCCGGCCCAGCACGCGGTAGACCTCGGCCACCTCCTCGTTGGGGGCCGTGGAGGGTTGTGGCACCTCGCCCAGCTCCTCGAACTCGTAGCCCTTGTGGATCAGCAGGGTCGCATCGCCGCCGTCGTCCACGATCTGGTCCGGACCGCGGCCGTCGCCGAAGTCCAGGGCGCGGGCGGTGCAGTCCCAGTACTCGCGCAGGGTCTCGCCCTTCCAGGCGAAGACCGGGACGCCACGCGGCGCGGCGGGTGTGCCGTTGGGGCCGACCACCACGGCCGCTGCGGCGTGGTCCTGGGTCGAGAAGATGTTGCAGGACACCCAGCGGAGCTCTGCGCCCAGGGCGCCGAGGGTCTCGATCAGGACCGCGGTCTGGATGGTCATGTGCAGCGAGCCCATGATCTTGAGCCCCGCGAGGGGCTTGCTCGCCGCGAACTCCTCGCGCACGGACATCAGGCCGGGCATCTCCTGTTCGGCCAGCACGATCTCCTTGCGGCCCCAGTCGGCCAGGTTGATGTCGGCGATCTGGTAGTCGAATCGGTCGGTGTTGGGCATCGCCACGACGTCGGTCGTCATGAATCGTCCTCCTCCAGTGGTTTCCCGGCCACCGCCATCAGCAGCGCCGGTCCTTTGGCGCCCGGCTGGGGCGCCAGTGTCGAGCACGAGACCTCCTCGAGGCCCGCGCGGTTGATCATCTCCGTCAGCCTTCCGGGCTCGAAGCCCGCGCTGAGCTGTCCCATCTCCTGGCGGAAGTCCTCGCGGTCGTGGCGGAGCAGGTCCACCACCACCCCCCGACCGCCCGGGCGCAGGATCCGCGCCATCTCCGCCAACGCGTCGCCCGGCGCCGGCAGGTAGCTGAGGACCAGCAACATCAGCGCCGCGTCACAGCATCGGTCCGGTAGCGGCAACGCGCAGAGGTCGCCCTGGACCAGCTCGACGTTGCCCGCGCCCCGCGCCAGCGCCCGGGCTCCTTCGAGCATGTCCGCCGATTGGTCGACGCCGATCACCGACTGGACGCTGGCGGCCAGGCGCCGCGCGAGCTCGCCCGTGCCGCACCCCAGGTCCACGACGGTCCAGCTGCCGGGCAGCAAACCGATGACCGCCTCCAGCGGGTACTGGTCGCCGTACAGCTCGCTGCGCAGGGCGGCCCAGTTCTCCGCCGCGTCGGCGAAGAACGCCTCGGCCCCACTGCGCCGCCTCAGCTGGGTCAGCCGCAATCGGTCCTGGGCGATCTCCGCCCAGTCGGAGGTCTGACGCCGGGCCAGCTCCCACAGCTCCACGGCGCGACCGTCCAGCTCCCCGGCATCCAGCCGGTACAGGTTGGCCGTGCCCCGTCGCCGGTGCCGGACCCACCCCTGCTCCGCCAGCACCTTGAGGTGACGGCTCGTGGTCGACTGGGGCAGCTGCAGCACCTCGCACAGCTCCCCCACGCCCAGCTCCTCGTCCTGTAGAAGCGCCAGCAGGCGCATCCGGGTGGGATCCGACAGGCATCCGAGCCAGGCCAGGATCTGCTTGTGGGGCGCTTCGGTGTTCATTAATCCGTCTATCCGGATGGAAGGATAGTTCAGATCTGTGGGGAGTCAAGAAGAAACGACCTCGGTCTCGACGCTAGCTCCGCCGCGCACCACCCCGTCGCCACACCGCGTACACCACCGACCCGACCGCCAGCAGCCCCACACCGATGGCCGCGTCCAGCGGGGCGAAGCGGATCACGCCGACGAGGATCCAGACGTTCGCGAGCAGGAAGGCGCCGACGACCAGCGGGAAGGCGGGCACGCGGAAGGGGGAGGGCGCGGCCCGGAGTCGCTGGCGGATGGCGCCGACCACGACCAGGCAGCCCATGGCGATCATCACGAACGTCACGTAACCCACGAGCCGGGAGAACGTCCCGGTGAACAGCAGGCCGAGCGCCCAGATCCCCTGCAACAACAGGGCGGCGACCGGGACCCTCGAGCGGCTGCCGACCCGACCGAACACCGCCAGGAAGTGCCCGCCACGGGCCATGGCGTACAGGACGCGGGCGTGGGCCAGCACCATGCCATTGAGGCCCCCGAGGATGGAGACCAGGACCAGCGCGGTGATCACGGTCAGTGCGCGGTCTCCCAGGGCGCCGCGGCAGGCCGAGGTGGCGACCTGGACGTCTCCAGCCATCTCCGCGGGGGCCAGCGCCCGCAGGAAGGCGGCGTTGAGGAGCAGGTAGATCAGGGTCACCGCCGCGGTGCCCAGCAGGAGCCCCCGGGGGAAGGAGGTCTGGGGCGAGCGAACTTCGCCGCCCACGTAACCCGCCGAGCTCCATCCGAGGAAGGTGAAGCTGACCGGGACCAGCGCCAGGGCCAGGCCCCAGATGGGCGCCGGAAGGTCGGGGGAGGCGCCGGTGTCGACCAGGCGGCCGGCGGCGGCCGCGGGCGAGGCGTCCTCGCCCGCGGTCCAGGCCAGGATGGCCACCGCGACCAGCGCGACGAGCTTGACGCCCGTGAGCCCGTTCTGGACCAGCGTGCCGGTGCGCAGGCCCACCACGTTGATCAGGGTCAGACCGACGACGAGGGCCGCGGCCACGGCCGTACCCGGGATCCCGGGGCGGAGCTCATGGGCGTACTCCCCCGCAGCCACGGCCACCGCGGCGATGGAGCCCGTCCCGGAGATGGTGAAGAACAGCCAGCCCCACAGGAAGGCGGGCATGGGACCGAAGGCTGCCCCCAGGTAGACGTAGTCCCCGCCGGCCCGGGGCTGGGCCGCGCCCAGCTCGGCGTAGATCAGCGCCCCGGCGAGGGCGATCGACCCTCCGAGGACCCACGCCGCCAGGATCCAGCCGGGGGACCGTAGATTCTCGGCCACCACCCCCGGTGTGGAGAAGATCCCCGCTCCGATGCAGATGCCCGCCGTAAGCAGCGCCACGTCCAGCGCGCCGAGCTTTCGGCGAAGACCCGCGCCTCGTTCCCCCTCGCTCATTCCTCCTCGCTCACGGCTTCGGTCCCGGTCTACAGCAGGTAGATCAATCCCTGCGCTCCATCCAGCGCCACCTCCTGGCCGTCGTGGAGGCGGCGGGTGGCGTTGGTGACGTTGACGACCGCCGGGAGGGCGTACTCGCGGGCGACCACGGCTCCGTGGCTGAGCAGGCTGCCGAGCTCCATGACCAGACCACCGGCGGTGAGGAAGAGGGGGGTCCAGCCGGGATCGGTGGCTCGGGTGACCAGGATGTCGCCGCGGCGGAGCTTGCGCGCCTCGCTGAGGTCCCGGAGGACCCGAACGGTTCCGCGGGTCCGCCCGGGGCTGATGCCCATGCCGTGGAGCACCCTGCGCTCGTCCATCTCCGAGGGCACGGGCATGCCGTCGCCCACCAGGAAGTCGGGGTGATCCGACGTGGCGTCCGCCCGGGCCTCCGCCCGTCGGGCGGCGATCCGCTCCACGGCCACGTCCGGTGCGAGGGTGCCCGCCACCAGCGCCTCCACCTCGTCCTGGGTCAGCAACACGATGTCGTCGGCCTGTTCCAGTCTCCCGTCGCGTACCAGTTGATCCCCCACGCGCTCGTAGATCCGCTTGATCTGGAACAGGAGCTGATCGAAGTAGAACCGCTGGTTCTCTCTCAGTCTCATGTAGCTGCGGGTGAGTTCGGTCAGGGCCCGGGTCGTGGGCGCACGCCAGGAGGGGTACCGCTTGCCCCGCTTGCGGCCGAAGGCCCGCGACAGCTTCTCCCTGGCCGCCACGTAGGCCGCCCGGTGACGCTCCTCGTTGAGGTAGGGGTCGGTGTGCAGCCCCCCCTTGAGGTACCCGGCGATCATGCTCAACACCTGCCGCGGATCCTCGGCCCAGCGGGGAGCGAAGATCTCCCACGAGGCCGAGGAGCGGTGGCCGAACTCGGCGAGAAAGGCCGCCACGGCGTCGGCGAACACCTCGCCGTCGGGCAGTCGGGCCAGCGCGTCCAGGTCCGGGGGGCCGTCCGCCGCCGTCAGCGCCGCGTTCACGCTGGGCAGCTGCTGGGCCAGCCCCGCGAGCTTCCAGATCGCCTTGTGCCCGTCCACCGTGCGGTTCCGGGTCGGCGCGGCGGTCAGCGCGGCCAGGATCTGGTGGTCCCGGTCCCCGGCCCAGCGTCGTAGCGCCACGCCGAGCAGCTGGTAGGAGAGGTTGGCGAACAGCAGGCTCAGGAGGTGGATCTCCACGTAGCGGACCACCAGCTCCCGGGCTCGGCGGAACTCGGTCAGACCGTCCTCGGGATCCTCGAACTCGGTGGACAGGGCCGCGATGCTGCGCTCGAACTCCGGCTGATATCGCTCCCAGACCTTGTGGTTGGTCAGGAAGTTGAACCGGTAGCGCTCCCAGCGACGCTCCCGCAGGACCTGGCCGAAGATGCTCGCCACGAGCCCCACGTTGGGCAGGTAGACCGGCTTCCTGCGCAGCTCCTCCTGCTCCTCCTGGGGGAAGAACTCCAGCATGAACTGGATCGGCGCCATGCCCGGTAGCCTGAAGATCAGGTGCCGGAAGATCGTGATGTTGAAGTACGGCACCCCGCGGTGGAGCATGCTGGCCGGGGCGCCGTTGAGGTACTCCCGGCTGGCGTTCTCCCAGTGGACGAAGTGGTGCAGCACCGGTTGCATGATCGACCACCCCAGGGGGGTCGCCTGCTCGGTCCACCGCTCCCCGCTGAAGCGCTGGGTCCACAGGGTGGTGCTGTCGCGGTCGCGGGTCAGGGCCTCGCCCAGCGCCGTGATCGGGCGGGACTGCAGCAGCCAGCACCGCCCGTCGTCGTCGACGCTGAACTCGATGTCCTGGGGCGAACCGAGGATCTCCTCGACCCGAAGACCCAGCTCGGCCATCTGAACCACGCGCTCGTCCGCCAGGCAGGCGACGTCGCGGTCCGGAGCCGGCGCGCTCTCCAGCACCCGGACGAGCCCCCGCCGTCGGGCGCGGAGGGGGCGGGTGCAGACCCACAGGTCCGGATGAACCCCGCCGGCCGCCAGCCGATCGCCGACGCCGGGCGCCGCCTCGACGGTGAGCTCCCGCGGCGCCCCGCTGACCGGGTTGACGGTGAACAGGATGCCGGAGGCCTCGGCGTCCACCATCCGCATCACCAGGACCGCCATGCCGCCGCCGGGTTGGCCCCCCTCACCCCGGTAGGCGTGGACCCGGTGGTCGAAGTAGGAGGCCCAGATGTCCTGCACGGCGTCCAGCACGTGCCTCAGGCCGCTGCGGTGCAGGTGGGAGCGGTACTGTCCGGCGAAGGAACGGCGGGTTCCGTCCTCGTCCACGGCGGACGAGCGCACGGCCACCTGGCCCCCCCCCAACCGGCGCAACGCGTCGGCCACAGCCGCTTCCAGGTCGGGCCCCAGAGCGATCCTCCGCAGCGCGGCGAGGCACTCGGGGTCGACCTGCTCCGGGTCGGCCACCCCGAGCCGTAGCAGGGACTGCCGGAAGGCCCCGGGGCCCAGGCAGAACCCCTCGGGCACCGGGTACCCCGCGCGGGCGAGGCGAGCCAGCCGGGCACCCTTGCCCCCCATCTGCAGGGGATCGGGGGTGCCCTCGCCGTGGAGCCAGTGGATGGGAGCGCTGAGCTGCATCGAGGGGGCGGCGCCTAGCCGCCGAAGGTCCCTTCGCCCTCCACCCACCAGTCGTACCAGCCGTTGTCGTCGGGGTCGGTCGCGAAGACGAAATCGGCGCCGTCGACGCTGCCCGAACCGTACATGTCCAGCTCCCCGTCGCCGCCGTCGTTCCGCCACAGGATGAACTCGGTCTCGCTGGCCATCTGGATGCCGTAGAGGGCGTCGAAACTCGAGGCGCTGATGTAGGCCTGGGACAGGCACTCCTCCGCCTGCTCCTCGGGCTCGGGGGTGTGGTTGACCTGGAAGATGAAGGCGCAGACGGGGCAGAGGTCCTGGTACTGGGCGGTCGCCTCCACGCCGTTCATCTCGTACGGGGCCTCGCAGTCCACCATGCCCGCGTACTCCTCGGCGTACTCGGAGAAGTCCAGCACCACCTGGCGCGCGCCGGACCAGGTGCTCATGTCCGGCTCCCCGGTGTCGTCATCTCCGGTGGCGTCGTCGTCCCCCGTGGCGTCGTCGTCCCCGGTGTCGTCGTCCCCGGTGGCGTCGTCGTCCCCGGTGGTGTCGTCGTCCCCGGTGGCGTCGTCATCCCCCGTGTCCACCGACAGGGTGCCGGCGCAGCTCCACAGCAGCAGCGGGAGGGCCAGGAGCAGCAGGGGCGATCGGAGCAGGGTGCGTCGGTGGTTCATGGTGCTTCACTCCAGCGGTGTGCGCCCCCATTATAGTGGCGGCGGTGGGCGCGCGTGGGCGCTGCCCGCGCGGGAGGACGCGATGGACGAAGAGGAAACCGTACTCGCCCTGGAGAGTCGTCTGCGGGAGGTGGACGCCGGCCTCGTCGGTCTGGCGCTGGACGACGCGGCGTTCGCGGCCCTGGGCCTTCAGGACCTGCACCGAGTGCACGGGGTGGCCGGGCGGGTCCAGGATCGGGTGACCGCGATCCTGACGCGGTTGACGATGGAGATGGTTTGTCGTGAGGATGGCGAGGGAGCAGGGGAGGATCCGGCTTCGGCCGGTTGACCGGCGGGACGGGAGAGGGCCGTGTCGAACAAGACCGTGGAGTTCACGATCGCCTCGGTGAAGCAGGGCCGGCGTCTGTACGGCGCTGGCCTGAAACACCGGATGTTGACCCTGCCGTTGGACCCGGAGCTGGCCCAGGGGGACCGGATCACCGTGGCGTTGACCCTGGCGCTGACCCACGACACCTTCCCGCTTCCCGCTCGGGTCGTGCACTGCGGCGGAACCGCCACCATCGTGCAGATGGACAGCGTGCCGGCCAAGGTCTACGCGGTCATCGGCGAGATTCCACCGCCCTCGCCGCCGGTGGACTCGATGACCGAGACCGTCGAGGTCTCCCCGGCCGAGGTGGGGATCGCACCGACCGCCGAGCCGTCGTCGGAGCCGAAGCTGGCTCCGGAGGCAGCGGCGGTAGCCCCGGGAGCGACCGGTTCCCACACCCCCCCCGAGGGCAGTCCAGCGGAGGAACCCGTCGTGCCGCCGAAGCGCACGGTGGCGGACCCCTCGGCGGTCGGAGGGGAGGGGACGGCGCCCCCGAGGCGGGTGCCCGCCAAAGCGCCCGCGCCAGCGCCCGCGGATGGCCCGGCAACGCCGGGCCGGCCGTCAAACCACCCGGCCCCCAGGGCGCGGGGCGGGCCCCCCCCGGGGGGGGCGCCGCCCGCGCCGCCATCGTCTCCGGGGGCGGGGGCGCAGGCCCGCGCAGCGGCCGACCCGGACACCGCCCTGCCGGTTCCCGGCAAGCCGGGGGTGGTCGTGGACGCGACCCCGGCGAGGAAGGGAGAGCTCGGCGAGGTCGGGATGCCCGACGTGTTCATGGACCTGCTCAAGGAGGGCGCCACCGGCGTGCTGGTCGTCGATGGATACAAGGAGCGCTACTGGGGATTCTTCATCGAGGGCCGCCCCCACCGCTTCACCCGCGAACCGCCGACCCGCGCCGAATCCCTGGAGTTCCACTTCTCCAAGGCGGCGCTGCTGGAGCCCGCAGCCTTCGAGCGGGTCCGGGAGCAGGCGGACCTGCTGAGCCTGCCGCTGGACGAGATCCTCTTGCGCCGCAGGCTGCTGACCCGAGAACAGGTGGACGGCGTACTGCAGTCCTGTGCGACCCAGGTCACCGAGCGGCTGATGGTGGTCAACTTCGGACGGTACCGGTTCTTCCCCATGGACGACGTCGCCGAACTGGTCCCGGGACGGGCCGCGGACGTGATGAACGTGCTGTGGGAACGGACCCGGGCCAAGTTCGGTGGCCGCAACGAGAAGCAGGTCAAGCAGCTGCTGGAGCAGTACCACCAGCACCACGTGCTCATCACCGACCACGGTCGGGCCCTGGTCCCGGAGCTGAGGATGCGCGGCCGCGAGCAGATCGTGGTCGAGCGGTACCTCCGCGGCGGCTGGCAGATCTCGGAGTTGATCGGCCGGATCGAGGTCCCACGGCGGGATCTGCTGGAGGTGCTGTTCACCCTCGACGCCCTGGGACTGGTCAGTCTGTCGGAGCGCGAGGGCGAGAACTGGCGCCTGGCCCGGGCCGAGCGGTTCCTGGTCGATCGCGAAGACTACATGCACAAGAACGCCTTCGCCTTCGTCGAGTCCCACTGGACCGGCCTGGAGTCCGAGCTGACCGCCGCCTGCGACAAGGTGGAGAAGAAGCTGCTCGATCCGGTGCTCGACGAGCTGGAGCTCGCCGAGGTCGGCGCGATCCGCGACGCCATTCGGGCCCGCCTGGTGGAGGTGCGCGCCGTGTTCTCCGACGAGGAGCAGCGACGGGAGTACCGCGGCACCCTCGTGGAGAAGGCCAAGTGCCGGATGGCGGCCGAACTCTTCCTGCGGCAGGGGGAGATGGCGCTGTTCAAGGGGGAGGGTGTTCTGGCGAGGGAGTGCTTCGAACGGGTCCTGGAGGTCGACCCCGGCGGCGGGCAGTCGACGCTGCGCCTGGCCCGTGCCAAGCGGGTCCTGCAGGACCTGGGGCGGGGCATCCTCACCCAGGCGGCGGAGCTCGACGGCGACGAGGACGTGATGGACGTGTCGCCCGAGGACCTGGACGACATGTAGGACTCCCCGACACGCCGCGCAGGTGAACGCGGGAACAAATTGCGCGCGCGGGTATAATCCCGTCCACGGCATTGGGCCGCGGGGACGCCTGCGGCGGAGGGCAGAAGCCGGTGGCAGGCAAGACGATCCCGTTCCGGATCAAGAACGAGAAGCACGGCCAGCAGGTCTACCAGTCGGGGCTGAAGCATCGCGTGCTCACCGCCCCCTCCACGCCGGACGTCAGCATCGGCGCGCCCGTGGAGATCGAGCTGGACCTGGTGTACGCCGACCGCACCTTCCGCCTGCTCGGGCAGGTGATGCACACCGGCGACGTGGCCACCATCGTCCAGCTGGACACCCTGCCGGCGGAGCTGTACACGGCCCTGGGCCAGCGGCCCCCGCCGGGAGCTCGCACCGACGAACTCGAGCAGACCGAGGAATCGTCGCCCGCAACCGTCGAGAGCTCCCCCATCCAGCCGTCGAGCGAGCTGGAGGAGACCCTGCGGTCGCCGCCGCGGGATCCCTACGCCGGGGGAGCACAGGCGGCGACCGAGCCCGAGCCCACACCCGAACCGCCACCGGCCGCACCTCAGCCGGCCGCACCTCAGCCGGCCGCACCTCAGCCGGCCGCACCTCAGCCGGCCACACCTCAGCCGGCCGCACCTCAGCCGGCCACACCTCAGCCGGCCGCACAGGAGCCCGAACGGGAGCCGTTGGCCCCGCCCGTGGACGTGGCGCCGACCCCGTCGGCCGATGTGTCGGCTCCCCAGAGCTCGTTCGACGAGCCGGCTCCCGCGCCGGCCGCGCCAGCTTCCGCTCGCCCTCGCCCCCAGTCGCGGCCCATGGCCGCGCCCACGACCAGCGGGGCCGCGACGCCGCCGCCCAGCCGGCAGGCCGCGCAGCCGTCGACACCGTCCTCGGGGATGCCGGCGTACCAGGCCCCCGCGACGCCGACGCCGGCCGCGGGAGGGCGGGGAATCCCCCTGCCCGGGCGGTCGATCCAGAGCGTCCCCGGGACCTCGCTGCTGGAGGGATCCCTGGGTGAACGTTCCATGCGGGAGATCTTCATGGATCTCCTGCGCCAGCGCAGTACCGGGTTGCTGGTGGTGGATGGGTTCCGCGAGAGGTACTGGGGGTACCTGATCGAGGGGCGGCCCATGCGATATCTCCGGGAGCCGGCGAGTCGCTCGGAGTCGATCGAGTACCAGATCTCGAGGCAGAAGCTGGTGGATCCGTCGACCCTGGAGCGCGTCCGCTACGTCTCCACGATCATGGGCTTCGAGATCGACGAGGGCCTGGTGCGGCTCGGGATGCTGTCGCAGGACAAGGTCTCGGGCATGCTGACCGAGACTGCCACGGTGATCACCAACCGCCTCCTGGCCGTCAACTACGGCAGCTACTGGTTCTACGAGCTCCCGGAGGTCGCGCGGATCATCTCCGGCGAACCGGTGGACGTGATGAAGGTCCTCTGGGAGCGCTCCAGGGAGCGCTTCGCCGACATCGACGACAAGGCCGTGCGCGAGCTCGTGGACAAGCTGCACAAGCACCACGTGATCGTCACCGAAGAGGGCCGCGCGTTGACGGGGCAGCTGTCCCTGGGTGGGGTCGAGGCCCGCTTCCTCCAGCGCTACCTGCGCGGGGGCTGGCAGGTGGCCGAGCTCCTGGGCCGGCTGGAGATGCCGACGCGCCAGCTGATGGCCCTGATCCTGGCGCTGCAGGACCTGGGCATCATCACCCTGGCCGAACGCGAGGGTCCCGCCTACAAGACCATGCGCGCCGAACGCTTCCTCATCGACCGCATGGACTACATGGACAAGAACCACTTCTCCTTCGTGGAGGCCCACTGGTCCTGCATCGAACCCGAGCTCCTGCGGGCCTGCGACAAGATCGCACTGGGCCTGGACGACCCGATCATGGACACCCTCCAGATGGGGGACATCGCCGAGATGAAGGCGGCGATCCGGGACAAGCTGGTGGAGGTCCGCCAGGTGTTCGGCAACACCGAACGCCGCCGGGCCTACCGGGCCGAGGTGGTCGGCGAGGACAAGCGGTTCATGGCGGCCGATCTCTTCCTCAAGCAGGGCGAGATGGAGCTGTTCAAGAGCGACTCGCGCAAGGCCGACGACATCTTCCGTCGGGTCATCGAGCTGGATCCCGGCGGCGCGGGATCCAAGGAGCGAGTCGGGCGCGCCCAGAAGGTGCTGTCCGACCTGGCCAAGGGCGTCATCACCAAGCCCCTGGGATCCCAGGTCGACCTCCAGGCCGAGATCGAAGAGTTCTCCCCGGAAGACCTGGATGAGGGCTAGGACCCCACGGCCCCTGGGCTGGGCCGTGTCCAGCGTAGCCATCGCGGCCACGCTCCTGGCCTCGTGCGCGACCCTGGCGGCCTGTTCCGCAGAAGGGGAGGCGACCGCCGTGGAGACGGCGGACGGCGAGGACGCCCCGGCCGCCGCCGCCGCGCCCGAAGCCATCGAAGCGGCCGCGCCCGAGCCCTCGACGTCGTGGCCCCGCCCGGTCCCCCCCACGCCGAGCTACGCGGAAATCGAGGTCACGGACCCCACTCGCATTCACGGGACGGTGACCGCCGCCGTCGAGGGCGTCGGCCCGGTGTACGAGGCGGAGGAGCCGGACGGATGCCCTGCCGCCCCCCCGGCCTACCCGGCCGGACCCCTGGCCGGCGCCGTCGTGCGCCTGCAGGGGGTCGCTGAAGGGGCGCCCCTCGCCGAGCGCGCAGGATCCGAGGGCGGCCCGACCGCCACCCTCGGATCCTGCGCCCTCGAGCCCCGGGTCCAGCTCGCGTCGCTGAATTCGGTCCTGCGGCTCACGGCGTCGGACGGCCAGGACCACGAGGTCCAGATGATCGAGGCCGCCGGGTACCGGGATCTGGGGCGATTCACGGCGGCGGCCACGGGGGACACCGAGCGTCGCCTGCGCGTGCCGGGGTTGGTCCACCTGCGCTGCGAGACGCACCCCGGCGCCCGGGGCTGGATCTGGGTCACCGAGCATCCGTACGTCGCCCTCACCGGGGCCGACGGGACCTTCGCCATCGAAAACGTCCCGGCGGGCCGCTACGTACTCCATGTGTGGCACGAGGCCTTCGCGTCCACCATGCAGGAGGTGGAGCTGGCCTCGGGTGCGGCCCTGCGGACCGACGTCGCGCTGCAGCCCTGAGACGCGCCACCCCGCTGGATTCCCCGCCCGGGGGCGGCGATACTGGACGGGGATTCACACTCATCGAGGAGCGAGAACATGCGTCGTGCCGCGCTGTGCGCACTCCTGCTGCTGCTGCCCTCCACCCGGGCGGGGGCCGACCCCACGCTCATCTCCGAGGTGCCCGACTCCGTGAGCGGTGAGATGGGCAGCCCGATCATGATCGAGGCCTTCGTCTACGGAGACTTCGATGGGGACGGAGCGGGGGACATGGCCATCGGCTGCTGCCAGGGTACCCCCGGTCAGGTGACCATCATCGCCGGGGCCCAGCCCGGGTACGGGCATGTCACGACCTCCCACTTCGAGCCCGTCGCCAACCTGGAGGGCACCGGTTTCGCCGACGAGTTCGGCACGTCGCTGGCGGTGGGGGACATCAACGGCGACGGCCGGGACGACCTGATCGTGGGCGTCCCGGGCGCCTCGTCGAACGCCGGCGAGGTGGTCATCTTCCCCGGCGTGCCCGACCTGTCCCAGTGGGAGGTCATGTACCCCCACGCGGGTACGATCCACATCCAGAGCCCGACCGCCGGCACGCGGCTGGGGACCCGGGTGGCCGCGGGTGACCTGTTCTCCGGCATGTCCGACGACGAGGTGATCGCCTGCGCGCCCGGCTGGAACGGCCCGGCGAACCTGGGCTTCGGCGGGGTGCTGGTCTGGGGGAACCTGGCGGGGACACCCACCACCGACCTGGCCGAGGCGGATCTGGCCCTGGTGGGCGAGAATTCCCTCTGCTCCGCCCTCCTGGTGGCGCCCGATCTGGACGGTTCGGGACACGCGGACCTGGTGGTCGGCGACGGACAGTTCACCGACCAGGGCGGCACACCGGTGGGGGCGATCTACGTGGTGGACGGCGAGGAGGGGATCTTCCCCGTGCGCCGGATCGAGCAGGTCGCGACCCGCACCATCCGGGGCAGCGGATTCACCCAGGCGTTCGGCGCCGGGCTGGCCCTTGTCGGTGGGATCGGCCTGGGCGGCGGCCTCCAGGTGGTCGCCACCGCCCCCGGGACCGACGAGGGGCGCGGCGCCGTGTTCTTCTTCGACGTGGGAGCCCTGCCGACGGGCGTCGAACACGATGACGGCGTGGCCATCGCGTCGCTGCGGGGGGAGAACGCCGAGGACTACGTGGGGGACGTCGTGGTGTCGGCACCCTCCTATGGCGGCGGACTCAACGGCATGCTGTGGGTCGCCGCGCCCGGTGCCGACCTGGACCAGGAGGACGCCGGGGCGCTGGCCCTGCTGCGGGACGAGGTGTTCATCGGCCTGGGCAGCGAGCTCCAGTTCAAGGAGATCCCGGGCCTGTTCGTGGGCAGCGAGTCCTCGGGTCGGCTGGGGGTGATGCTCGGGGTCGGCGACGCGGACGGCAACGGCCTCTACGACATGTTCGCCCTCGAGCCCAACACGCCCTACGGGACCATGTGGGTGCTCGCTGGTGACGGGGTCACGGACGACGACGGGGATGGCTGGTTCGCCCCCATGGAGGACTGCGACGACCTGGACGCGGGTATTCACCCGCTGGCGGACGAGCTCTGCGACGGTCTGGATACGGACTGCGCGGGCGGGCCGGCGGAGGACGAGGTGGACGGCGACGGGGACGGCTGGCTCAAGTGCGAGGACTGCGAGGACGGCGTCGCCGAGATCCACCCCGACGCCGACGAGCTCTGCGACGACGGAGAGGACAACGACTGCGACGGGGCGATCGACGGGGACGACCCGGACTGCCAGGGTGACGACGACACGACCGCAGACGACGACGACACCGGCGACGACGACGCGGGGGACGACGACGACAGTACCGGGGACGACGACGTCGCTGGGGACGATGACACCGGTCCGTCCGGGTTCGCCTGCCGCTGCCATTCCGCGGGACCGGTGGCCCCGGGGGCCGGGTACGCGCTCTTTGGCCTGATGGCCGCGGCGCTCCTGCGCCGACGCGGCTGAGGGCGTGGACCGGACGTCCGTGGCGACCTATCGCTATGTGGAACACACGGCCGATCTCGGATTCGAGGTCGAGGCGTCGGACCGGCGGGGCGTCTGGGACGCCTCGGCCCGCGCGCTGTGCGGCGTCATGACCGATCCCGAAGGGGTCGAGCCGGCCACGCGCGTCGTGTTGCGAGCGGAGGGGATCGACCTGACCTCGGCCTGGGTCGAGTCCCTGGCGGAGCTCCTGGTCCAGTTCGACCTGGACGGTCTGCTGCTGAGCGCCGTGGGCGACCTGGAGGTCCGGGAGACGGAGGGGGCGACGAAGGTGCGGTTCGAGGCGCTGGGAGAGCCCCTGGACACCAGCCGTCACGTTCCCGAGACCCTGATCAAGGCGGTCACCCACCACGGTGCGCGGCTGGAGCGGACCGCAGACGGCCGCTGGAAGGGACGGGTCCTGCTGGACCTCTGACGACGATGAAGATCGAGGCCCTCGACGGACATCGCTGGCGGATCCGGCGCCACGGCAGGATGCGGACCGACGCGGTGATCTACGCCGACCGGGCGATGATCGACGCTGCGGCCGGCGATCCCAGCCTGGAGCAGATCTGCAATGTCGCGGCCCTGCCCGGGATCGTCGGTGACGCCCTGGTGATGCCCGACGTACACGGCGGTTACGGGTTCCCCATCGGCGGGGTCGCGGCCTTCGACGTGGACACCGGCGTGGTGAGCCCCGGCGGCGTGGGCTACGACATCAACTGCGGTGTGAGGTTGCTGCGCACCGACCTGGAGCGTGACGAGCTGAAGGGCCGGGGGGAGAGACTGTTGTATGCCCTCGCCACCGCCGTCCCGGCCGGGCTGGGAAGCCGCAAGGGCGGCCTGTCCCTGGACCGGCGGGAGCTCGATCGGGTGCTGCGGGACGGGGCGCGGGTCGCGGTCCGGCGGGGGCTGGGGACCCGGGGCGATCTGGACCGCATCGAGGCCCGTGGCCGCATCCCGGACGCGGATCCGGACCGGGTGTCGCCGCGGGCCAAGGAGAGGGGGATCGTCCAGCTCGGTACCCTGGGGTCGGGGAATCACTTCGTGGAGGTCGGCGTGGTGGATCGGATCGACGACGCCGACGCCGCCCGGGCGATGGGTCTGGCCGAGGGTGGCATCACCGTGTCGATCCACACGGGATCGCGGGGGCTGGGGCACCAGGTGGCCACCGATGCCATCCGGGGGATGATGCGCGCCTCCCAGCGCCACGGCATCGAGCTGCCGGACCGTCAACTCTGCTGTGCGCCGGTACGGAGCCCGGAGGGCGAGGACTACCTCGCAGCCATGGCGGCGGCCGCCAATTTCGCCTTCGCCAACCGACAGGTCATCGCCGGCCAGGTCGGCGAGGCGTTCCGTCGGGTGTTCGAGCAGCGACCGGCCCAGATGGGCCTGCGGACCGTGTACGACGTGGCGCACAACATCGCCAAGATCGAGCGCCACACGGTCGACGGGCAGACGCGGACCGTCTGTGTTCACCGCAAGGGGGCCACCCGGGCCTTCCCGCCGGGGCACCGGGAGGTACCCAGGGACTACCGAAAGGTGGGACAGCCGGTGCTGGTCCCCGGGGACATGGGCCGTTGCTCCTACGTCCTGGTCGGACAGCAACAGGCGATGGAGCGGAGCTTCGGGTCCACCTGCCACGGCGCAGGACGCCTGATGTCCCGCACCCAGGCCAAGAAGCGGGCCCGGGGGCGGGACCTGGCCGCGGAGCTCGCCCGACTCGGTGTCCGGGTCCGTGCCGCCGGACGGGGAACCCTGGCCGAGGAGATGCCCGACGCCTACAAGGACGTGGAGCAGGTCGTCCAGGTCGTCCACCGTGCGGGGTTGTCCAGACCTGTGGCCCGTCTGCGGCCGCTGCTGGTGGTCAAGGGATGAGGCGGGTCCAGATCGAGAATCGCACCCGCGACGTGGTGCTGGCCAGGTCGGCGATGCTCGCCGACACCGTGTGGACGCGAATGCGGGGCCTACTCGGCCGTCCCTGCCCGGGGGAGGGCGAGGGTCTCGTCCTGGTCCCCTGCAACCAGGTCCACATGTTCGGTATGGCCTACGCCATCGACGTGGCGTTCGTCTCCCTGGACGGCAAGGTCCTGCGGGTCGTGCGAAACCTCAGACCCTGGCGGATGACCGCCCCCTGCATGGGCGCGCGCTACACCATCGAGATGGCGTCCGGGGCGATGGCCGAGCTCCGGGAAGGTGACGTGGTCTCTTTCGAGGGTCTTCCCTGACGCCCGAAGTCCGATGCGTCAATCCACGGCGATGAGGTAGGGGTCGTTGAGGGTCCCCCGGGTGAAGGTCCGGCCGGGGCCCGACTCCTCGACGATGGTGACGTAGTAGGCCACGCCGCCGGCCAGGTCCCCTCGAACGATCAGGGTGTTGGTGTACTTGCCGTCGCCCCGGTGCGGCATCTTGAGCGTACGCCACGAGCCTCCCGAGGACGCCCGGTAGGTCACACTGACGCCGTAGGTCTCGGCCCCGCGGACGTAGACCTCGAAGCGGACCCGATCGCCGTCCGTCGCGGCGGTACGGATCGGGTGCTTGATCCAGGGTTTCTCGTCCGACGACACGACGGGCTCGGTGGGGGTCGGGTCGTCCTGCACCACCCGCTCCTCCCGCTCCTTCTCCTTCTCCCTCTCCCTCTCCTCCCCCACCTCCTTCTCCCGCTCCTTCTCCTTCTCCTTCTCCTCCTCCCTTTCCCGCTCCTCCTCCTGCTCCTCCTCCTCCGCCGCCGACCCGCCGGCCCCCTCGTCGGTCTCGGGCTCGTCCTCGATCACCAGCATCCCACCCCCCGAGACCACGTCCTCGTGGGGATCCCGGAACCCCGATGTCTCGCCCGCTCCCCCCGGATCCCGATCGCCGTCGGATCCCAGCCAGCCGAAGAGGACCACAGCGGTGAGCAACAACCCGAAGCCCACGCCGAAGATCGGCAGGACGGCCAGCAGCAGGAGCTTGCGGCCCAGACCGCTCCCGGCCTGGGGCTCCCGCGCCGCGGTCTCGATGGCCTCGCGCATCGCCGTCGCCGACCCGAAGCGGGCGGCCGGATCGGCGGCCATGGCCTGCAAGAGCACGGGCCTGAGGTTGGGCGGCAGCTGCTCCGCGCGGAGCACGCTGGGCAGCTCTCCCAGGAGCATGAAGGCCATGGTGGCACCCACGCTGAACAGATCGGAACGTTCGGTGACGGTCTCCCCCCGGGACTGCTCGGGCGCCATGAACTTGATGGTGCCGACCACCGAGCCGCTGGATGCGTCGGTGTCCAGGCCCTCGGTCTGGGCGATGCCGAAGTCCATCACCTTGACCCGGCCCTTGTCGTCCAGCATCACGTTGCCGGGCTTCATGTCCCGGTGGATCACCCCCTCGCTGTGGATCACCTCGATGGCGTCGAGCACCTCGCAAGCGATGGCGGCCACCTCGACCTCGTTCATCGGGCCGTCCTGGGCCACCCGCTGGTAGAGGGTCCGCCCGTCCACGTACTCCATGATGATCCGCATCCCGGACTCGCTGGCGGCGAAGTCGTAGACGTGGACGATGTTGGGGTGGTTCAGTCGGGCGAGGATCCGCGCCTCGTTGACGAAGCGGGCGGTGTAGACCTCCGTCTCCTCGTCGGTGAAAGGGCGGGTGATCTTGACGGCCACGCTGCGGCGGAGCTGGCGATCGGTGGCCAGATAGACCACCGACATCCCGCCCTTGCCCACGCGCCGGATCATGTCGTAGCGCTTGGACAGGAACTCGTCGCTCTGGAACACGGTGTCCGAGATGCCTGCCCCCGGCGAGGGCGATCGTTTCACGCCCTCGACCACGGCGGCGGGCACCACGTCGTCTTCGTCGTCGACCACCGCAGCGGCCACGACCTCGTCGTCCGTGTCCGCGAGCACCGCCGACAGGATCCCCGCGTCCTCCTCGTCGGCCGCGGGCGCGACCGACGGGGCGTCCCTCGGCACCACCGGGATCCCATCCACCGGCGTGGCCTGCAACACCATGTCCGATGCCGGCTCGAGCTCCGGTTCGAGCTCCACGGCGTGCTCGCCCGTGGGGATCTCGTCCTCGTCGCCGGCCGGTGACGCCTGGGGAAGCTGTTCGGGAGCTGGGGGCTTCCGGTCGGGCCGTCCTGGGGTCAAGGCTCTCCTGGAGCGCCGCTCACGCGGACGCGCCGCACTCGCTCACGGGCGCGGGGCAGATCCCACTGATTGTAGCGCAACGGGCGGAGAACTGGAGGACGGAGGCCGGGGTAGGACGGATCCACGTGCCGCGCGGAGGCTGGGCCACCGCCCACGCGGGCGTGCGAAAGGGCGCGTCCGGTCTAGGACGTCGGCGCGACGTTGATGTTCGTCAGCTCCTGGTTGGTGCCGCGGAACAGCCGCTTGATCTGCTCCTTGAAGATTCCGAGCACGATCAACACCGCGATCGCGATGAAGACCACGATCAGGATGTACTCGGTCATCCCCTGTCCCGTCTCGTCCCGGTGGAGCCTCGTCAGAGCGTTCATCGTCAACCTCCCGAAAGGTTCGATTACATGATCGGCAGGGAGATCCACAGGGCCTGCATGGTGAAGTAGCCCAGCACCGACTTGGTCAGCGCCTCGGTCACGAGGATGAGCCCGACCACCGCGATGGCGACGACGAGGATGTACTCCACCATCGCCTGCCCCGACTGGTTGCGCCGGCTCACCCGCCGTTCCTCTGGCCCGTCCTGCCCCATGTGCACCTGTGGTACTTTCCTGCTATTCCGTGCGAGTGCAGCATAGCACGGTGATGGGGAGTCCCCGCCAACGATCTTCGGGAGCTTTTTGACTTGTTCTTTACTCGCTTCACCATAATGACAGGGGGCACCGGCCGTGCCGTATGAGATCGCAGAGCGGTCCCTGCTCTACGGGGTGATGGCGATCTGCGCCTTCAGCGACCTGGCGACCGGGAAGATCTTCAACCAGATCACCTACCCGGCCGCCGTCCTGGGGCTCGTCCTGGCCGCGGTGGCCGGCGCGGACGCCGGCGGCCTCGCGGGCGGCTTCCACGAGCTGGGGCAGCATGCCCTGGGATTCGCCGTGGGGTTCATCCCCTTCTTCGTGGTCTTCCTCTTCAGGGGTATGGGTGGGGGCGATGTGAAGCTCATGGGGGCCGCCGGCGCGATCATGGGCTACCCCCTGATCGCCGGGGGGCTGTTCCACACCGTCCTGGTCGGCGGCGTCATCGCCGTGTCCGTGATGTTGTGGAAGGGCGTGCTCTGGCGGGGGATCCGCAACTCCCTGTGGACGGTGGTGACCTGGGCGCTGCCCATGAAGACCCAAGGGCTCAACCCGGCCAACAGTCAGCGGGTTCCCTTCGGCGTGGCCATCGCCCTGGGCACGGTCTGGGCGACCCTCGAGGGCCTCGATCTGCTGCGCCACATGGACCTCTTCGATTGAGCGCCCGGGGGCGCCAGCGGCGGCGCGCGCTCGCCGTCGCGGTCGCGGCCGCGGGCGCCTCGGCAGCCGGGCTGGCCTTCGCGCTCCAGTCGGCCGACTGTCCCCTCGACGACGCCTTCATCACCTTCCGCTACGCGATCAACCTGCTGGCGGGACATGGGCTGACGTTCGAGCCCGCCGCGGGCCCGGCGGAGGGGTTCTCCAGCCCCGCGTGGCTGGCGCTGTGCGTCCTCGCCGGGGCGACGGCGGGAGAAGCGTCGATCCCCGCCGTTGCCGCGGGGCTGGCCGCCGTCTGCCTGGTGGCGGCGCTGGCGACCCTCGCGGCGATGACCCTGCCGGGGGCCCGGCGCACCGCGGACGGCGGGGCGGTTGCGGGATGGGCATCGCAGACGGTTCCGCCCCTGATCGCCTGTCTGTCGCTGGCCGTCAGCGGTCCGGTCGCCTACCACGGGGCGACGGGCCTGGAGACCCCACTGTTCCTCGCCGTAGTGCTCGCCGTCGCCGGTGCGATGGCGGGTTGCCTGCCCCTGGCCCTGGGCGTGGTCGCCGCGGTTCTCGCGCCGTGGATCCGGCCCGAGGGGCTGTGGCTACCGGTCGTGCTGGGCGCGCAGCTCCTGGCGGTCCGGGATGCGGTGCACCTGCGGCGCGCGGTCCTGCTCGGGGGAGCCAGCCTGCTGAGCGCGGGGTTCGTCTTCGGCGCGCGGATCCTTGTGTTCGGGGAGCTGTGGCCCAATACCTATCTGGCCAAACCCCCGGACCGCATGGAGGGGCTTCGCTACCTGCTCGACGGGCTGCACCAGCCCTGGGCGCTGGGGCTGCTCGTGGTCGCGGTGATCGGCGCTGCCGCGGGGGGGCGAGCTCACCGGGGATGGCTGCTGGGCGCGCTGGCCTGGGCCCTCGCGGCGGTGGTCGAGGGTGGGGACTGGATGCCCGGCCATCGTTTCCTCCTGCCGTGCTACGGGATGCTCGCCGCATCCGCCAGTGGCGCTCTCCTCCCTGCGCTCGACGCCACGCCGAAGGCGTCCCCCTGGGCCCGCAGCCGGGTGTTCTCGTTCGGACTGCTGGCGCTGCTCACCCTCGGCGCCGGGGTGTGGAGCGCTGCCCACCACGCCGAGCTCGCCGATCGGTCGCGCCGGACCCTGCGGCACGAGGACCGGGTGCTGGAGAGGTGGCTCGACGAGGCCGGCGTGACCCGCGTCGCCCTCGTCGACATCGGGGAACTCGGCTTCCGCTCGGGACTGGAGGTCGTCGATCTCGGCGGCCTCACGGATCCGGTGATCGGAGCCGCCCCGGGGGGGAGGCTGGCCAAGGAGCTGAGCCTGGCCTACCTGTTCGATCAGCGGCGGCCCGACGCGGTGGTGTTGCGGGTGGATCGGGATCCGGGGCTCGGCCCGGGCTGCGCCGGCGGGATCCTGGAGGACCAGGTCCGGGCGCCCGTGGAGCGCCGGGTGCTCGCCGCACCGGCGCTGGCGAGGGACTATCGACTGGCCCGGGCCCTGATCCCCGACTACGGCAGGACGCCCCTGTACGGTCGGCTCGTCTACCTGCGCCAGGACCGGACGCTCCCGTCCCGGGAGTGGAGGGACGAGTGCCTCGTCTCGGTGGAGCCCCTCCCGCGCTAGGCTCGTACGGCGCTGGCGTTCTCCGCCGCGACGGCGCGGAGTGTTCCTCATGTAGTTCACTATAGGATCCGCATCGATAAGCGAATGAAATGATTGATGAAATAGCCGGAGCCGACCCCCGGATCGGGGCGGACGGGGTCCGAGTTGCGATGGATTTGCAAAAAACCGTCCCGGTGGCGTCGGAGCCCTTATAAGATGATCGCGGGAAAAATGACTGACCGCTCCACCACGTTGCTTCGCATCCTCTTCACCTTCCTGGGCGTGTCCATCGCCTGCTACCTGGGCATCCGGTTCTTCGCCCCGTCACCGGCCCAGCTGCTGAGCGGACCGATGGCCGTCGCCCCGGGCGTGATCGCCAACGTGTCCTTCGGCGGGGCTCCGACCGGCCTGGCCGTCGGCATCTCCGCCGCGGTGGGCGTCACGGTCCTGCTGATCTGGCGGCTGGCGCTGCTGGTGGCGAGCCCGATGTCCCCCCTGCGGGGCCTCCGGAAGCTGGGGCGCGCTCAGGCGGGGCAGGCGATCACCGAGTTCGTGATCGTGTTCTGGGCGTTGATGATGGCGGTGATGGGCGTGGCCCAGATGTCGCTGGCGTACAACGCAAAGAACGTGACCCTCTACGCCGCCTACGCCGCGGCCCGGTCGGCCATCGTGTGGATCCCCATGGACGCGGACGAACCTCCGCACCAGATCACCCTGTCCACGGGCAACGACAAGTACAGCAACATCAAGAACTCCGCCGTCATCGCCTGCGTACCCATCTCGAGGCGGGCGAGCCACGTGCTCGCCGGACTGCCGCTGCTGGGCGGGCTGGTGATGGACGTGGTCAACACCATCACCAACATCCTGTCGGTGATCCCGGGGGCGGTTCAGGTCCTCGACTATGCGGATCGCTTCGCCTATTCGTATTTCTGTACGAACGTGAAGTTCGTCACCCTCTCGGGCGGGGGATCCGCCGACCTGGCGACACCGGGTGACACCTACACCTTCAATCCCCACGACGACATCACCGTGCAGGTGACCCACGCCTTCCACCTGAACATCCCGCTCGCGGGCCAGCTGATCGACCAGATGGGCACCATGCCCCCCGAGTTCGCCCTGCTGGAGTACGCGCCGGGTGCCTACACGGCGATCAACGCCACCTGCACCCTGACCCTGGAGACCCCGTGATGCGCGCGCTGCTCCGCCGGGCGACGTCACTCCACGGCGACCGCGAAGGCCAGACCATGGCCTTCGTGGCCCTGACCGGATTCCTGGTCTGCTGCTTCGTGATCCTGATGCTGAACAACGGCCGCCACCTGACCCACCGGGTGACGGCCCAGAACGCGGTGGACTCCGCCGCCATCAGCGCGGCCACCTGGCAGGCCCGGGGCATGAACCTGATCGCCATGACCAACATCATGAAGTCGATGTTGCTGGCCGAGGCGATCTTCACCGAGTCCATCACCTGGGCAGTGCTCGAGTCCGCGGACATGGCGGCGGCGAACGCCTCGTGCTTCTGCGACCCCTGGTGTTCCCTGGACTTCGGGCGGTGCTGGCAGTCGATCAAGGAGGAGTGGAACAGCGCGATGGTGGGGATCCAGCTGTTGATGAACGGCTGGCCGCCCCTGGACGACCAGATCGAGTTCCTCTTCGATCGGATGGACGACCTGTCCACGGTGGCGGATTCGGTGCAAGAGGGCTTCGAGGCCATGGCCATGACCGAGGGCACGATGCTGGCCCAGGAGAATGGCCTGGACTATGCCTTCGTGTGGCCCAACACCATGCCGATCAAGGAGGGCGAGCTCACCGATCTCTGCGACACCATGGTCAACGGCAACGACGGGGGCTACGACCTGTGGGACAACGCGGGGGCCAAGACCGCGGCGGTCTCGGCGATGCTGTACTTCGCCATCACCGCGTACCCGGAGGACGCCTACGCCCCGGCACTTGCCGCGTACCCCCACTGGGCCAACGGGCCCTTCGGCAGCCCGACACAACAGCTGCCGTACCAGATGCTCTTCGGCAAGATGGCGCCCCTGGCCAAGGGCAACACGTGGTGGGAGACCAACATCGCCTGGTACTACATGGTCGAGTGCCAGGGGCTCTGGTTCTACCCGATGCTCCAGTACTACGTGGACACGGACAAGGGGAACCCGCTCATCCTCGACGACGACTTCCCGGATTCCGCCCAGTACGTGGCCATCGGCTACGACTCTCCCTCTCAGGGGGAGGTGGTCGCCCTGCCGGACCACTTCAACAACCCGTACAACGAGGTGTTCGGGATGATCACGGTCGCCCAGGCCGAGGTCACCAACACCTTCGACGGCAACATGTTCGTGCCCCGCTGGCATGCCCACCTGGTCCCGGTGTCCAAGCTGGGTGACATGCCCCTGTTCATCGCCGACTACATGCTCACCACGCCCGGGCTGCCCATGCCACCCGACGCGGGTGCCATCGGTCGGATATCGCTGTGGACCGCCGGCCTCAGCGACCTGACCCAGCTGGTGATCACGCACTGATGAGAGCGCTACGACGATTCCACCGTGACGCCGAGGGGCAGGCCACCGTCGAGTTCGCGGTGACCCTGCCCATCTTCCTGGTCCTGTTCATGGGCGTGATCCACTTCGGCAAGGCCTATTACCAGGAGCAGAACGCCCAGATCGCCGTGCGCTACATCGCCTGGAAGGCGGGCCGCCACGACCCCAATCACAGCCTCGCCGCCGCCTCGGCCACGGCCCAGAGCCATTTCCGGCTCCAGGGCGCCTCCATCAGCGGTGGCAGCTCCAACGACACCCTGGAGAACATCAGCGACTTCGATCCGACCATCTTCCTGCAGTTCCCCGATCCGGGCGGCCTGACCAACCCGACAGGGATGATCAACTACAGCCAGATCGCGACGATGCTGGCCACGGGGATCGCCCCTGTGGACACCCACTTCAACGCCACGGTGGTCCAGCCGATTCGCACGTCGCTGATCCCCTATGCCACCGACGTCAACGTGACGCGTAGCCACAGGATCGCGATCGGGAACTGGGATTACGAGGACATCAACGGGAACCTCGTCCTCTGGGGCTACGAGGCGTACCTGGACATGTGGGCATACATTGAGATCTCCGGTCTCTGCGACTGGTGCTTCTGAGAAAGCGAGGGGGGGCCGCCCCCGCCCCGCGCCCGGCGGCCCCTCCCCCGACGGGGGGGATGGACGGGGCCGTTGGCGCGGGGCCCTGGATCGGACCTGGCGTGTGCTGGCCATCGCCGCTTTCGCACTGGCGGTGTTCTGGTTCGGACACCGTCACTCGCCCCTGAATCCCCCGGCCCAGGCCACCGTCTTCCAGTCCCTGGGGGACGCCTTTGCCGGCGTGCCCTCGGTCTGGGATCTCCAGGTCGACCCGGGCTCGGTGCAGCAGGCGACGCTCAACGGCAACCGGGTCTACTACACCCTGGACCAGGACTGGCGCACCGTCAGCGAGGTGCTCGACTACTACGAGGACCTGTACTCCGGTCCCGAGGGACGCTTCGGCGGAGACGAGCCGAAGAATCCCGACATCGAGGGGGAGGACTGGGACGCGATCCGCGAGATCCTCAACGAGCGGGTCTCCCGCCGCGGCATCCGCCTCGACGCGGGGAGCTGGGGAATCTACGGCACGGCGGTGATCCCCGACTGGGACGACCCGGACTTCGCGACGGAGATCGAGGCCCGGGCCACGGCGGCCGCCGCCAGCGGACGGATCTCCGATCTGGGAGAAGCCAAGTTCGTCCTCGCGCTGCGGGAACCCGGCGCCTCGGCCACCACGGTGCTGGCGGCCTGGCCGTCGAGCGACTTCGATGTGCGGGCCGTGTCCACCGACGGCAGCCAGGACACCCCCGGTGTGGATCCCCCCGACGTGCCCCGGATGCCCGGGGATGTGCGTCTGCTCTCCTTCGTCCAGGATCGCACCGACATGGCGGTCTACATGGCCCAATATCAGGCCTCCAGCGACGCCATGTCGGTCCTGGACTTCTATTCGACCCGCCTTCCGAAGTACGATTGGTCGGAAGATTCCAGGGTCGCAGCCGTTGGCGCGGGTCTGGGGACGGCTCCGTCGGCGCTATTTGTCCGTGGCCGCCAGCAGTGCCACGTCACGGCGACGGAAGATCCCGAGACCCGCACGACCGTGGCCACGGTGGTGGTGACCGGGCCCCCCGGCTCCCTCC
>CAZITQ010000037.1:0-13840 GCA_964542165.1 uncultured Rickettsiales bacterium | reverse complement strand
CAGCTGCAGCGCGCCGCCAGCCACCACGACGACGAGCCCGCCCCCCCCCCCGGGCCCCCGCCCGCCCCCCGCACCACCCCCCCCCCCCCACGACCGTGGCCACGGTGGTGGTGACCGGGCCCCCCGGCTCCCTCCACTGACGGCTAGCCGTCATCGTCCGAACCGCGACCCCTAGAACTCGTCCATGGAGGTCCCGTGGCGCAGAACACGAAGAACGCGGGCGGTGTCCCGTCCAACCGGCGCAAGGTGCTCCTGGTGTCCCTCGCCCTGGCCATCCTGGCGGTCTTGCTGCTGTACATCTACACGCAGCAGCTGGCCGCCAAGTACGGGGTGGCGGGGGAGAAGGTGACCCTGGTCGCCGCCAAGTTCGACATCGCTGCGGACAAGCCCATCTCCCACGACATGCTGACCCAGATCGAGGTGCCCGAGTCCTACGTGCACCCCCAGTCCGTGTTCATCCACGAGTGGGAGCGGATCGTCGGCCAGCGGGTGGCCCACACCATCCGCGAGGGCCAGACCCTGCTGTGGACCGATTTCTCGGATCCGCGCTCGGAGGTGGAGCTGGATCAGGTGGTCAAGGAGGGCTGGCGCGCCATGGCCATCCCGGTGGACCAGGTCAGCTCCATGGGCGGCCTGCTCCAGCCCAACGACCACGTGGACATCCTGGGCACCTTCATGAAGCCCGAGCAGAAGGAGTGGCTCACCATCACGCTGCTGCAGAACGTGACGGTGCTGGCCGTGGGAGCTCGGCTGGGGAGCCGGGAGCGGTCCAGCGAAGAGGCCACCGGACGGGGCTTCCAGACCGTGACCGTGCTGGTCACGCCCGAGGAGGCGGAGCTGCTCACCTTCTCGGTGGACAAGGGTAAGATCTCCCTGTCGCTGCGCAACGAGAACGACATCACCACCGAGCTGGCGCTCCCCCCCAAGAACTTCAAGGACGTCTTCGGTGAGAAGAAACGCAACCAGATCCAGACCAAGCGCAACGAACTGGTCACCATCATCCGATGAGGGGCCGTGATGGATCCCCGAACCGCGCCGAGGTTCCCGTGACGAAGACACGTATTGCATTGCTCCTGCTGACGTCGCTCTCCCTGCTGGTGCTGGCCACGGCCGCGTTGGCCGCCGAGGAGAAGCTGTCCATGAGGATCGGGGACACCCACATCATCTCCGTCGATCGGGCCACCACCGTGGTCCCGGGCAACGAGAAGGTGGTCAAGGTGATCTCCAAGGGCAACCAGGTGGTGCTCAAGGCCATCGCCGCCGGTTACTCGTCGGTCACCGTGGGCGAGACGACCTACAAGGTCACGGTGTACAGCGACGAGGGCCTCGAGGAGATCCGCGATCTGATCGAGGACATGCTCCTCGACATCGAGGGCATCTCGGTCAACATCGTGGGCGGTCGGGTCCTCATCTCCGGCGAGGTGCTCGCCAACGACGACATGAACCGGATCACGGGCATCGCCGAGGCCTACGACGTGGTGGTCAACCTGGCCCGCCTGGACCCCAAGGCCGTGGACATCAAGCCCATGTTCCGGCTGGCCTTCGACTTCGTCGAGGTGGACCGGGACAAGGCCAAGGAATACGGCATGAACCTGTCGGGCAACCTGGCCACGATGGTGTTCAACTGGATGGACGTGGTGCGCAACGGCCCCACGGTCCAGCTCGACGACATGATCCACTTCGACGCCACCCAGGCCTTCACCCGGGTCTGGGAGTCCCACGAGGCGACGGTCCTCAACGGGGAGTCGACCCACTACGAGTACGGCGGTGTGCTGCTCATCCCGGTCCAGACGCAGACCACGGTGAACCTGATCGAACGCCCCTTCGGGATCATCCTCGAGGCGACGCCCCGCATCGACCGCCGGGACAACGTCCACCTGGAGGTGAACTACGAGATCTCGGACGTGACCTCCTTCGAGGCGGGGGTCTACACCCTGAGCAACAAGGTCCAGGAGACCACGGTCCTGCTCAAGGAGGGCCAGAGCCTGGCCCTGGCCGGCGTGGTGCGGCACAAGAGCCAGCGGGAGTACGCGGGTATGCCCTGGCTGGCCGACGTGCCCCTGCTCGGGGCGTTCTTCTCGACCCGGGCGTTCAGCAAGGAGGACACGGACGGCGTGGTCTTCATCACCCCCTACCTGATCGAACCGGACGGGGACGAGAACCGCGATCTGATCGACCGCAACATCGAGGAGTACCGCGACATGAAGATGTGGCCCTAGGGTCGGCCGGACCCCGGAGCCCCAACCCAGCGGCGGACGGAGGCGCAGCCAGCGATGCTCAGAGTGCGGTTTCTCGGCTCGGACGGTCAGGTCCAGGAGCGGGTGTTCGACCAGTCACCCGTCCGCGTGGGCCGTGATCCCAATGTCAACGAGATCGTTCTGTCCTCGCCGGCCGTGTCCCGCCAGCACGCGCGGGTGTTCTTCAACGACGAGGAGGTCTCCCTGATCGACGCCAGCGTGAACGGCACGCTGGTCAACAACGCCCCCATCGACTCGTACATCATGCTGCGCAACGGGGACGACGTGATCCTCGGGGACCAGCGAATCCAGATCGACCTGGTCGCCGCCGACGCCCGGGTGGGCGGCCCGTCCATCGCCGAACAGCGGGCCGACGATCCGGTCCTGCAGACCAAGCGGCAGATGCACGATCGGCTGCTGGATCACCTGGACCTGAAGCGGCTGGACATCGAGGCACTGGGCGAAGAAGAGGTCTTCCGCCAGTCCAAGCGTGCCCTCGAGGACATCATCGCCGGCGGCAAGATCTCCGTCCCGGCCAACGTCGACCAGGAGATGCTGGTCAAGGAGATTCTCGACGAGGCCCTGGGGCTCGGGCCCCTGGAGGACTTCCTCAAGGACGACGACATCACCGAGGTGATGGTCGTGTGCAAGGACCTCATCTACATCGAGAAGAACGGCAAGATCACCCTCACCGACAAGACCTTCACCAGCGACGACGCGATCCGCGCCGTCATCGAGCGGATCGTGACCCCGCTCGGGCGCCGCATCGACGAGTCGTCGCCCCTGGTGGACGCCCGCCTCAAGGACGGCAGCCGGGTCAACGCGATCATCCCGCCGCTGGCGATCCGCGGACCCTGCATCACCATCCGAAAGTTCCGGCGCGACCCGCTGACCATGAAGGACCTGATCGGGTTCAACACGATGACCCCGCAGATCGCCCGCTTCCTGCAGCGGTCGGTGCGCGGGCGGTGCAACGTGCTGGTGAGCGGCGGGACCGGTTCGGGCAAGACGACCCTGCTGAACGTGCTGTCGACCTTCATCCCCACCAAGGAGCGGATCGTCACCATCGAGGACTCGGCGGAGCTGCGGCTGGACCAGGAGCACGTGGTCAGCCTGGAGGCTCGCCCGCCCAACATCGAGGGTCGCGGCGAGTTCACCATCCGCGACCTGGTCAAGAACTCCCTGCGTATGCGGCCCGACCGGATCATCGTCGGGGAGTGCCGCGGCGGCGAGGCCCTGGACATGCTCCAGGCCATGAACACCGGCCACGACGGCTCGTTGACCACCGGTCACGCCAACTCGACCATGGACATGCTGGCCCGCCTCGAGACCATGGTGCTCATGAGCGGCATGGATCTGCCCCTTTCGGCGGTGCGGCACCAGATCGTGTCGGCCATCGACCTGATCGTTCACCAGGAGCGGCTGAGCGACGGGAGCCGCAAGATCACCGAGATCGCCGAGATCTCGCGCCTCGACGACCACGGCAACTACGTGGTCGAGCCCATCTTCCGTTTCCTCCGGGAGGGGCTGGGGGAGGAAGGCCAGGTCCTGGGCGAGGTCAAGACCACCGGCTACATCCCGACCTTCATCCCCGATCTGGTCGCCCGGGGCATCATCACCGATGGAGAGTTCCTGTGAGTTTCACCTCCACCCCCTTCCTGATCCTCGTGGTCCTGGGCTTCCTGGTGACCATGTTGGGGGTGGTGGCGCTCAACGGTCCGCTGGTCGCGGCCAAGGTGGACGAGTTCTACGACCGCTACGTCTCCTGGGTCGGCTCCCAGCTGGACGACCTGTACATCGAGTTCAGCCCGAAGAAGTTCTTCTGGTACCACATGGTGTTCCTGGTGCTGGTCTTTCTCGGGATGGCCAACTTCATCGGCTGGATCGGTGCCTTCGTGGTGACGGCGGTGGCGTACTTCGTGCCCACCTTCCTGCTGCGGCGCGCCCGCACCAAGCGGATGGAGAAGTTCGACATGCAGCTCATCGACGCGCTGCAGTCGATGGCCAACTCCATGCGCGCCGGCCTCGTCCTGACCCAGGCGATGGACGTGGTCTCCGACTCCATGGAGCCTCCCATCAACCAGGAGTTCCGGCTGATGCTCAAGGAGCACAAGCTGGGGCTGACCCTGGAGGAGGCCCTGGTCAAGATGGGCAACCGGCTGCGCAGCCGGTTCTTCGACATGGTGATGACCGGGATCCTGATCACCCGGGTCCACGGTGGGAACGTACCCCAGGTGTTCGAGGACACGTCGTCGGCGATCCGCGAGATCTTCCGGCTCGAGGAGAAGATCAAGACCATGACCGCCCAGGGCAAGCTCCAGGGCTGGGTCATCGGCGGCATGCCGGCCGCCTTCGCGTTCGCGGTCTACCTGATCGACCCCGAGTACATCTCCGAGCTGTTCACCGATCCGAAGGGGTACGTGATCGTCTTTTTGATCCTGGCCTTCGAGGCCGTGGGTGTCTTCCTCATCCGGCGGATCCTGGCGGCGGACATCTAGATGATCTACATGTACGGCCTGTTCGCGTCCTCGGTGCTGTTCCTGGCGGTCTACGTGGCCGTGCGGGCGATGGCCCCCGACGACGACTGGGATGGGGAGGCGCCGGAGAAGGGATTCGTCGCGTTCAAGCGCGAACAGCTGGCCCAGAGAAACCAGCTGTACGTGATGCTCCGGATCCTGATCTACATCCCCACGTACTGGATCGGGACGCTCAACCTGGACAAGGCCCGGCAGACGCTGCGGACCAAGCTGGCCCGGGCCGGACATCCCGGGGGCTTCACGCCGGACGAGTTCCTGGCTTGTTGCACCTGCGCGGGCATCGCCGGCGCCCTGTTCGGCATCGCGTTCACGGCCGTGGGACTCGGCGGGGCCAGCCCCCTGCTGGCCCTGATCCCCGGCATGATCAGCGCCTACTTGCCGTTCCTCTACCTCGAGGACCTGATCGTCCGACGGCTGTCGTCGATCAACCGACACCTGCCCTTCGTGCTCGACCTGCTGTCGCTGAGTCTGGGCGCCGGACTCGACTTCAACACCGCCCTGGAGTCGGTGGTGAGCAAGGAGAGCCAGAAGGGCCCGCTGATCGAGGAGCTGCACTACGTGCTGCAGGAGATCCGGCTCGGCGTGACCCGCCGGGACGCGCTGCTGAACATGTCCGACCGGATCCAGTCCGAGTACGTGACCTCGGTGGTCGGGGCGGTGGTCCAGGCCGAGGCCATGGGGACGCCGCTGTCGCGGATCCTCCAGGTCCAGGCCCAGGCCAACCGGCTCAAGCGGACCCAGCGGGCGGAGAAGATGGCCGCCGAAGCGACGATCAAGATCCTGTTCCCGATCCTGATGATCCTGATCGCGGTGTTCCTGACCATGTTCGGCCCGCTGATCGTGCGCTACATGAACGGGGAGCTGGTGTGAACGAGGCTGCTGAACCCCGCCCGGTGAAGATCCAGCTCCTGGACAAGCGGGGCACGGGCCCGCTGATCACCTTCCGCGCCCCCGTGGTGCGCATCGGTCGCGATCCGGGCTGCGAGATCCGCTTCGACGATCCGGCCGTCTCCCGGGTTCACTGTGCGATCCACGCCCAGGCCAACCGGGCGATGCTGGTGGTGGGACACAGCCGCAACCCCACCCTGGTCAACGGGATCAAGGCCAGTAACGTGGAGCTGGAGCCCGGCGACGAGATCACGGTGTGCGACTACAAGCTGTGCTTCTCGCCCACCCTCGAGTCGAAATCCAAGGAGGGCCCGCGGACCCTGGATCACCGGGCGGCCGCCAGGCCGGTCCCAACCGGGGCGACTCCGGATCCCCTCGCCCCCGTCGCGCCGGCGATGCCCGAGATCAGTCTCGACGGTCTGGACGACGACGACGACGACGAGGACTCCCTGGACCTGGTGCCCAACGCCCCGGTGGCGGATCCCCTCGCCGACGATGACGACAGCGGCCGCCCCGACGACCAGCACACCCAGGTGCTACCCCGGGGCAAGCCCAAGGGGCCGGCGAATGGGCCCGCGGCCCTGGGCGCCGTGCCCCCGCGCCCCGTGCCCCCGGGAGCGCCGGGAGCCGTGCAGCTCAATACCGGCGGCCGCAACGACGGACAGCACACCCGAGTGCTCCCGCGCGGGGGGCAGCCCACGCCCACGCCAGCGCAGGCGAACCAGGCGATGATCCTCTCGGATCCCAGCAAGCCGCCTTCAGCCGAGCAGCAACCCGAACTGGACGATCTGGATCCCCAGCGACTCTCCGTCGCGATCCAGGAGGCCACCGACGGCATGGCGGGCGGGCGAGCCGCCAAGAAGGAGGAGAAGCGCTCGCCGCTGAAGAGCACGGGTGTGCGGGCGGCCATGCTGCTGGTGATGCTGCTGCTCGCCCTGTGGGCCTGGAAGGACGCGCTGGTGCCGTCGTCGGACGGCTCGGGAACCTACACCACCAAGGCGGGCACCGGCGGGGGTGCGGCCATGGTCGTGGTCGGTGATCGAGCGGGCCGCTCCGACGAAGAGCTGAGGGCGGCCGCCGAGAAGCACCTCGCCGTGGGCACCACCAAGCTCGAGGAGCACCACCTGGAGGACGGGAACCTGACCATGGCGATCCAGCAGCTGCGGACCTCCCGGGCCACGCTCCAGCTGCTGGAGAATCCCGGCACCCTGATGGGGGACGTGGAGGACATGCTCAGCCAGGCCGAAGACCTGCGCGACCAGAAGCACCGGGACGCGCTGTTCCACTACGAGAAGCTCAAGCGATCGGGCGACTTCCGGGAGGGACAGTCCGAGCTCGAGTTCATCATGCGTCTGATCGACGACGAGCAGGACGAGCGCTTCCAGTACGCGGCTCGCGAGATGGCACAGATCGAACAGTTGATGAAGGACACGCGTAGATGACGTCCCAGATCACCGTCTCCACGGCCGACGGCCGGAGCTTCTCGCGGCCGGTGGACCGCGACGAGTTCGCGGTGGGGCGGGACAGCCGGAACCACCTGGTTCTGGGCGACCGACAGGTGAGCAAGTTCCACTGCCAGATCGTCAAGCGGGAACACGGCTTCGCCGTCAAGGATCTCAACTCGTCCAACGGCACCCTGATCAACGGCATCCGGATGGACGGTGAGATCCTCATCTCCACCGGCGACCGGATCCGGGTCGGGCCCTACGAGCTGGTGTTCGCCGAAGACGAGGATGGGTTGCCGGGCTACCTCCAGGCCAAGGGCCCGTCCCCCGTTCCCCAGTCCTTCGATCCGGCGGCCGAGGCGCCCGAGGACCTGGACGTCTCCGAGCTGCTGGATCCGGTGGGCGGGGAGGCCCCGGAGCCCGCCGACCAGGGGCCGCAGTTCGCCCAGGGTATGACGGAGACGGACCCGAGGGTCGCCCCCCCCGCGTCGGCCTCCGAGGGACAGCCGGTCTCCAGCGGCAGCGGGCTCACCCCCCGGGAGGGGCACGCCTACCTGGAGATCGTGGACGGCGACGGCAAGGGGCACATGATCACCGTCAGCAGCCGCGGCGTGACCATCGGCGCCGGGAGCCGCAACAACCTGGTGCTCGACGATCCCTTCGTCTCCCGCCAGCACGCCCGGGTGGATCTCGAGGGCGGCCTGTACGTGGTCAAGGACATGGGCTCGACCAACGGCATCCGGGTGGACAGCCAGGACGTGGCCCAGGCGGAGCTGACCAACGGGACGCGCCTGCAGGTGGGTGGGGTCCTGATGTTGTTCCGCCGCCCCGGGGAGTCGGCTCCAGCCGCGGCGGCGGCCGTTCCGCCCGCGGCGGATCCGCTGCCCCCCTCGGGGCATCCGACCCAGGCCCTGACGCCCGGCCCACCGTCCCGCTCCGGCCGCACGGCTGCCACCATGCGGGAGATGAGCGCGCTGCCGGCTTCGGCCCAGAGCAGCACGACCCTGGGGCCCCCCCAACCCCAGCCTCCACCGGCGTCCAGACCGGCGCCGCCCAAGGCCGCCAAACCCTCCGGGGTGGTGGCCATCGGCTCCCTGCGGTTCCGCTACTGGCAGGTGGGGATCCTGGGGATGCTCGGGGCGGTCCTGGTCCTGGCGCTGCTGTGGCAGGCCGCCCAGTACGCGTTCAACTTCGGCAGTGGCCTGGACGAACGGGACATGGAGCCCGTGTTCCAGGCCGGCCTGGCCGCCTACGGGATCCAGGACTGGGACACCGCCGAGCAGTACTTCACGCAGATCAAGGACATCGATCCGCGCTACGACGACGCCCAGACCCAGCTGAGCAACATCGCGCGCGAGCGGGACAACTTCTCGCGGTACGAGGACGCCCAGGCCATGGTCAGGGCCTACGGGCTGTCCAAGGCTCACGACGACTTCACCCGCGCCTACGATTCGTACAAGAGCATTCCGGCGACGTCGTTCTACTTCCCCCTGGCCAAGGCGCTGGTGGAGCCCCTGGTACCGTTGGCGGCCCAGAGACTGGTGGACCAGGCCGTGGTGCAGCTGGAAGCCGAGGACGTGCCGGGCGCCCTCAGCTTGTTGGAAGAGGCCGAGACCTACGATCCCGACGTCGTCGGACCCGACAAGCTGCGCGAGATCGCCGACATCAGGAACAAGCGCCGGCGCGCGAAGGCCATCGAGGAGTACCGGGCCAATCTGGGACGGGAGCTCGAAGCCGACGTGGCCGAACCCACGGAGGCCGACGCCCAGGCCGAGGCCGATCGCGAGCGGGAGCGCGAGCGGGACAGGGAGCGAGACCGGGATCGATCGGAGCGCAATCGCGATCGGTCGTCTTCGTCGAGCAAGGACGTCAGCGGGCAGGCCATCGGAGCCTACATCGCGGGCGACGTGGACTCGGCCCGTGCCATGCTGCAACGGGCCATCGACGCCTCGTCGGACCCGGCGGAGAAGCTGGAGCTTCAGGACGTCCTGGGCCGTGTGGACTACGTGGAGCGGAAGTTCGCCGCGGGTAAGCGGGCGATGGACAGCGGCGACCTGGACTCCTCGCTCAACAGCTTCGAGGCCGCGTACAAGAAGATCACGCAGATGGACTCGTCGTCGGGCAACTCCCGGCGCAACGACATCAAGCAGGCGCTGGCGGAGTGCCGCTACCGGCGGGGGAGGGCGGCCTTCGACAAGGCCAAGTACGCCAAGGCGAATTTCGAGTGGCGCTCGGGGAAGAAGGCCTGGTCCAGCCACTCGGGGATCTCCAAGGGCCGCAAGGAGCTCGAGGAGGTGGCCAAGGGTTACTTCAACGAGGGGTACCTGGCGGAGCGGGAAGGCACCTCCGCCGGCACCGAGGACGCCCGCGAGGCGTACGAGAAGGCGATGGCCATCGCCCCCAAGGGGGATGGATTCGTGTACTACGACAAGGCGGCCGACCGCCTGGCGGGGTTGTAGCGTGGCGCAGGTCACCCTCACAGACATCTTCGCCCAGACCCTCCGGGATCACCTGCAGCCCGTGTCCCAGGCGCTGGCCGATCCCAAGGTCTCGGACATCCTGGTCAACGGCCACGACGAGGTGTACGTCGAACGGGCCGGGCGCTTGCATGAGACCCAGCTGCGCTTCCCGGACGAGGCGGCGCTGGACTCGGCGGTCCGCAACATCGCCCAGTTCGTGGGCAAGTCCATCAGCGCGGAGGAGCCGCTGCTGGATGCGCGGCTGCCGGATGGGGCTCGCGTGACGGTGATCATGCCGCCGGTGGCCCGCCGCGGCATCTACCTGGCCATCCGCAAGTTCCAGCGCGAGGTCATGAACATGGACCGCCTGGTCCAGCTCAACACCCTGTCCGACGAGTCGGCCGAGTTCCTCACCGCCTGCGTGCAGAGCTCCCGCAACGTCCTGGTCTGTGGCGGGACCGGATCGGGCAAGACCTCGCTGCTCAACGTGCTCTCGACCCGGATCCCCGAGGACCAGCGGATCCTGGTGCTGGAGGACAGCAGCGAGCTGCAGCTCCAGCAGCCCCACGTGATCACCCTGGAGACACGCCCGCCCGACAAGGAAGGCCGGGGCGAAGTGGCCATGCGGGACCTTCTGCGAACCAGCCTGCGGATGCGACCCGACCGGATCGTCATCGGCGAGGTGCGCGGCCCCGAGGCCCTCGACCTGGTCCAGGCCATGACGTCCGGGCACCGCGGCTCCATGAGCACGACCCACGCCAACAACCCCCACGACGCCCTCGCGCGCATGGAGACCCTGTGCATGATGAGCGACGTGGATCTGCCGCTCCAGGCGCTCAGAACCCAGATCTCCTCGTCCATCGACCTGCTGGTGCAGATCCAGCGCTTCCCGGACGGGAGCCGCAAGGTGACCCACGCGAGTGAGGTCCTCGACCTGAGCAAGGACAACACGTATCGGATCAAGGACATCTACCGCTACCGCGTGGTGGCCAAGGGGGCCGATGGCCCCATCGGCCGGCTCGAATGCCGCGCGGTGCCGGGTTTTGCCGAGGAGCTGCGACTCCAGGGGATCGACATCCCCGAGTCGATGGTCGCGATGGCCGAGGCTGCTCGCCGCAAGGAGGACCTGAAGAAATGACCCTACGGTATGGGTGGATCCTCGTGATCGCCGGTCTGTGGATCGCGGGCTGCAATACGCCGTGTCAGACCTACTGCGACAGCATCACCGACTTCTACAACGGCTGCGTGGTGCCTCCAGACGAGAGCGGCACCGAGGACGTGACCTGGCAGACCGTCGGCGCCGACTCCGCCGAGGAGTACCACCAGAAGTGCCTCGACCGCTTCGAGCGCACGCTGGTGGTGGCCAAGCTGGAGGACCGCAACGCCATCTACGACTGGTGTATAGCGGCCAACATGGCCGTGGCGGCGGCCCCCAACTGCGAGGAGCTCGAGATTCCCGAGAAGCCCACCCTCCAGGACTCCGCGGACGGCGGGGACGAGGACGACATGTCGGGCATGATGTAGCCCGTCCACGTCGACGTCTCGTCATCCGGCTCTTCCGCGTACACCCCCCGAGTTCCCCATCCCCGTCATCGATCTGCTCGACCCCTGTGCTACCATCGAGGGCAAGGGAAGCGCGCGCGCTCGCGAGCCCGAGAGGAGCTCCCGTGAACACCCGACGAACCTGGATCGCCGTAGTCATGCTGCTCGCCGTCGGCGCCCTGGCCTCCCAGGCCATGGCCGCTGGAAATCTGATCGGCAAGTGGCAGATGGGCAACCCCGAGGCCGACACCGCACCCACCCTGACCCTGGAGTTCAGCTCCGGTGGCGTGGTGATCTTCAACGACCAGATCGGCGCCTACTGGACCTCGGGCAGCAACCTCACCATCGACGGATGGAACGGCCAGCAGGTGACCCTCAAGTACCGGGTCGAGGGCAACACCCTCTATCTCACCGATCCCAATGGGGAGCAGCTCATCTTCCAGAAGGCGAAGTACTGACCTCTCCTGTCAGGAGAGCAGGCGCCTGACGCCTCCCAGCTACTCGTTCTCCCTGACCACCGAGATCGCCTGAAGTACCCCGATCAGGTAGACCCCGGACAGGCGGTCCCAGCCGCCCTTGCGCAGGGTGTCGATGTGTGCGGCGTGGGGGTGGGAGGTGAGGACGTCTCGCATGGCGGTGATGTCCGCCGGGGAGAGTTCCTCTCGGAGTTCGGAGCTGACCTGCAGCGCCCACAGGCCCCAGGAGAGCTCGGTGGCGCGCTGGCGGTAGTCGTCGAGGGTGGGAGCCAGCAAGGCCGGGGCGACCAGCAGGTGGTGGTTCTTCTTGCCCCACCGGGCCACGTTGCCTGCGGGGGAGTGGGGTGCGGCGGCCTCCACGGTCTCGGCGATGATGCCCTCCAGGGCCGACCGTCGAGAGGGGTTGGCGATGGCGAGGGTCGTGCAGGAACGCCACAGCAAGGTCTGGGCCCGCAGGGCCTGCTGCCGGTGGACGCTGCGCCCCTCGTCCACGGCGTCGTCGAAGATGCGGGCGTAGAGGTGCAGCTCCAGGGCGGCGCCGCGTACGGTGTCTGACCCGTCGGCACGGGACCAGGGTTCGGTCAGCGACTGGATGGCCTCGACCCCGGCGTCCATCGCCTTTCGTTGCCGGTCCCGGGCGACCCGACCCAGGTCGTCCTCGGGATCCGAGGGCCACTGGGCCTCGAAGGCGGCGCGCGCATCGGCGGCCCAGCCCGGGTCGGCCGGCCCGGCGCCACCCTCCATACCCCCGTCGAAGGCGTCTTGCGCCAGGTCGCACAGCAGGTCCCAGTCGAGCTGGTCCAGCCACGATCCGTCCGCGCCGGTGCCACGGAAGCAGCGTTCGACCACCACGGCCAGCGACGGGCCCTTCTTGTTGGCGAGCTGGGCGGTGGCGGGGGAGGGGAGGAGCAGGGTTACGAGGAGGGCGGTGGGGAGAAAGCGGGTCATGGGACACTCCGGGACCGAGACCGAGACCGAGACCGAGACCGAGACCGAGACCGAGACCGAGACCGGGACCGAGACCGAGGCGGATGGCCGCCCCACCGAGGCGGATGGCCGCCCCACCGAGACCGAGACCGAGTCCGAGTCCGAGTCCGTGTTCCGTGGTCCGTGACCGTCGCCGGGGTGGATCACGATTCGGGTTTGTGGCCCTTGGGCCATTTCGTCACTTCGATCTTCACGTCCACGACACCTGCCCGGACCATCTTGATCGCGGCGGCGGCGGCGCGGGACAGATCGATGATGCGTCCTTCGCCGAAGGGGCCGCGGTCGTTGATCCGCACCCGCACGGTCCTGCCGTTGGTCAGGTTGGTGACCTTGACCCGGGTGTCGAAGGGGAGGGTCTTGTGGGCGGCGGTCATCCGGCAGGGCCAGAATCGTTCGCCGTTCGCGGTCTTCTTGCCCACGAATCCCGGACCGTACCAGGTGGCCTTGCCCTCCTCCACGTAGCGCTGGGCGCAGCCGGGCGCGGCGCCCAGCAACAAGGAGAGGGCGGCCATCAGCGCCGCGCTTCGGAACCCATCGATTGCTCTTGCTCTCATGTGGATAGGATGGTACCAACCCGAAATCCGCATGGGGAAGTAGTGTGCCCTGTGCAGGACCGAACGGCGCATGGTAGATTGCGCCAAATTGCGTGGCATCTGCCGGTTCGACTCTGAGCCGGAGGGGTAGAAAACGAACAAGGGAGAGAACCAAGATGAAGAACGCGAACCTGTTCCTCATGTTGCTGCTGGGTCTGGGCCTGGTTCTGTGGGGTTGCCCCACCGTGGTCGACGACGATGATTCGGCGGGCGACGACGACGACATGACCGGCGACGATGACGACGACACCCCCGAGTACACGGGGACCATCGACATGCCGAACGCGCTGCTCGACACCTCCTGCGTGGTGGACGTGCCGAGTTCCTCGGACGATCCGCCCCCGAGCGGTGAGTTCTCCTTCTACGTCGAGATGGACGGCTGGGCCGAGGAGTGCTGGACCGAGATGTGGGACCTCACCGAGGATCCCGGCTACTGCGAGGGCTTCGACCCCAAGACCGGCGACCCGTGCAACTACGGCGGCATCGAGCGCGGCGGTTGGTTCATGGGCCAGGAGGACGACGGCTTCGGCTGGGACGAGGTCAACGGCTTCTGGGACAGCTGGTACCTGGACCTGCCCTACACCATGGAGTGGCCGCCCCTGGATGACGAGTCGCTGTTCATCTGCGAGAACCTGGGCCACAACTTCGAGGTCTGGTACTGCTGCTGCGACTTCTA
>CAZITQ010000036.1:51181-51398 GCA_964542165.1 uncultured Rickettsiales bacterium | reverse complement strand
TCGTCGTCGTCGTCTGGCTCCGGCGGGGGGCACCCGGTGGACGCCAGGAACAGGGCTCCGAGCAACAGGACCAGGATGCGGTGACTCATGGGGTCGTCTCCTCGCTCGAAACCGGGCCTCGGGCCCGGAAGGCTTCAGGATCCAGGCTTCAGGCTTCAGGCAAGTGGTCGGGGGGGGGGGGGGGGGCCCCACACCACCAGAGGCGTGGGGGGGTGGG
>CAZITQ010000036.1:26906-51171 GCA_964542165.1 uncultured Rickettsiales bacterium | reverse complement strand
TCAGGCAAGTGGTCGTCTCGCTGTCGCTCGACATCCATCAGGAATGGCTTGGCTTCTTCCTGACGCCTGACGCCTGACGCCCGACGCCTATTCCTCACTTTGCGGCTTCCTTCTTCTTCTTCAGTTCCAGGGCGGTCTTGAGACCCTTCTCCCGGATGGTCCGGATGGCCAGCCGCAGGGGCGTGGCCACGTAGAAGCGGCGACCGTACCTCTTCAGCGCCCGCTCGTCGAGGTGGATCCCCAGGCCCGGCTCCTGGGGTACGTCCACGGTGCCGTCGCCGTTGACCGACACGGTCTGCATCACGCCGTCGCGCTTTTCGGGGATCCAGCCCGGGGGATCGAAGGGGTACTCCAGGTATTCCTTGCCCTCCCACGCGGCGAAGGCATGGAGGTTGATCATCAGCCCGATCCCGTTGGACCAGGTGTGCGGCGAGAACTCCAGCCCCCGCTCGCGGCACGCCTCCATCACCTGCTTGGCCACGGTGAGTCCGCCACAGAACGTGGCGTCCGGCTGGTACTTGTCCAGGCACTCGTGCTCGAAAAGGGGCCGCACCTCGTGCCAGTCCCCGTGGAGTTCCCCTCCGGAGATGGGCGTCTTGACCGCCTTGCGCAAGGCCGCCATGCCGTCCCAGTCGTGCATGTACAGTGGCTCCTCGATCCAGGCGATCCCCAGGTCGTCGCAGGCCTTTCCGAACTCCGTGGCGTACTCCAGGTCCCAGGGGGGGGTCGGGTCGATCAGCGACACCGGCCACCCCTGGTTGGCGTCCACGCCGAGCACGTAGTCGTCCCCGAGCTCCTCCCGGCAGCGGCGTAGGATGGTCACGTCGTCCCGGCGCTCGGGGTCCTTGACCCGGATCTTGACCGCCTTGATCCCCATCTCCCGGATCCGGTCCAGGTAGGGCCGGCGCCCGGCGATGTCTCGGATCTCGCCCGAAGACGCGTAGATCGGGACCCGATCCACGGTCCGCTCCTCCTCCTGGAGCAGCTTGTAGACCGGCTTGCCCTCCTTCTTCCCGATCAGATCCCAGAACGCACACTCCAGCCACCAGTTGCGCCAGCCCAGATACGAGGCCTCCCGCAACCGCTTGCGCACCCGGTCCATGTCGGTGGCCTCGACCCCCAGCAGGAACCCGCCCAGCAGATCGCCGAGGCCCTCGCGCTCGCGGCTGAAGGCCGTGCCCGCGCTGATGCCCTCCAGGCCGTCGTCCGTGCGCAGCCGGATCAGCGTGTAGCGCACGCTGGTCTGGGGGTACCCCGGGATCCAGGAGGGGAAGAAGGGGGCATCCAGGGGGACGTCCACGTGGTACAGCTCGATCCGTTCGACCTTGCTCATCGCCGTTTCCCTCGCACACCGTCGCCGCCACCGCGGCGCTCGGTCATGTGTTGCTCCAGCTCCTCGATGCTCCTCGGCCAGTCCTTCTTCAGCAGGCGGGACAGGGCCCGGTCCGCCAGCAGCTTGCCTCCGGTCTGGCAGGGAGCACAGTAGTTGGCCTCGTTCTCCGCGTAACGGATCCGCTGGACCGGCGCGCCGCAGACCGGACACGGTTCGCGGTGTCGGCCGTGCACCGCCATCTCGGCGCGGAAGGCGGTCACCTTGTCGGGGAAGCCGTCCCCCACCTCGTCCATCAGCCGCCGGGTCCACTCGGTCAGCGTGTCCCGGGTGGCCTCGTACAGCCGGGCCACCTCCCCGTCGCCCAGCCGCGAGGTCTGCTTGAAGGGCGACATCCTCGCGCGATGGAGGATCTCGTCCGAGTAGGCGTTTCCGATGCCGCCGAAGAGGCGGGGATCGGTGAGCGCGCGCTTGACCGTGTGGTTCTCGCGCCGCAGGGCATCGCCAAACCCGCCGAGGTCGGCCTCCAGGACCTCGAGCCCGCCCGGGTCGTGGTCGGCCAGCGCGGCCTCCCCGCGCACGACGTGCAGGCGCGCGCGCTTCTTCTTGCTCGCCTCGGTGAGCATCAGGGCGCCGCCGGCGAAGTCGAAGGCCGCCAGCCCCCGGCCCCGCGGCACCTTCGCACCCGGCTTCTGCCAACGCAGCCGGCCGGCCACCATCAGGTGGAGCACCACGAAGAGGTCGCCCTCGAGGTCGAGCACGATCCGCTTGCCCAGCCGCCGGACGGCGTTCACCCGTCTGCCGAACGTGTCGCCGAGGGGGGGCTCCACCGACCGCAACAGGAAGGGGCTGACCAGCCGGACGCCCTCCAGGACCTCCCCGGTCACGCGGGGACGGAGGGCGTGAAGGTAGACCTCGATGTCGGGTAGCTCGGGCACGGCCCTCGCATCGTACTCGGGAGCAACGGCGGGCTCAAACGGACCACCGGCCGACTACTCCACGTAGCCCAGCGCCCGAGAGCCCGCACACCGCACGGTAGGATTCTGCTGCGACGCCCAGCGCCCGAGAGCCCGCACACCGCACGGTAGGATTCTGCTGCGACGCCCAGCGTCGACTGCAGCAATCCTGCCGAGGAACGCAGCGGGCTGCGCCCGTCTGCGTTACTCGAGGTAGCGCCGTCCGTCGACCTCGACCTGTTTGCACTGGCCGGTGGGACAGAGCTTCCAGATCAGGATCTCGCTGCCCTCGGCGTAGCCCCAGTAGCGCCCCCCGGGGTTCCAGCTGAGGCTCTTGGACGGGTTGAACCGGCCCCGCTCCGGGCCGCCCTGGTACCGCACCACGTCGCCGCTGACGTTGTCCATCAGTACCGGCAGCTGTTCCGGCGCCCCGCCTGCGCCGGGGACGTACTCGAAGACCGCTGCGGCCAGGGTCTTGCCCAGCACCTTGCCGTCGGTGGCCAGGTGGAGGCGGAGGATGTAGGACTCGGTGTTGCCCGGTCGGAAGTCCTCCACCGCCAGGGTCTGCAGGAGTTCTCCCGACTCCACGTCCCACAGATCGACGGCCGCGTCCCCGTCACCCACGACGATCAGGTAGCGCTCGTCCTGACTGAAGGTCATGGCATCGATGGAGGTCAGCGATCCCCGGATCTCGTTCACCAGCACCGGCTTGTCCGTGGACAGGCCCAGGTAGGCCACGGTCCAGATACGCACGCCGCCATCCCCGTCACCGGTGGCCAGGTAATGGGCCCGCGTGCTCAGTGCCAGGGCGCGAACGGCACCCTTGTGTGCGTGTCGCTGGATGTACCGGTTGCCGGTGGCGTCGGTGACGATCAGGGTGTGTCCCGCGGCGGACGCCACGAAGGCCGGGTCCAGATCCCCGTACCCCGAAGCGCTCTCGCCCCGGGCGCCGATCTCCGGTGCCGTGGGGGCGTCGCTGGCCTGTTCCAGGGTGGTGCCGCAGGACTGGTAGAGCTGAAAGACGGTCCAGCCCACGAACACGAGGGCGACCGAGAGCAGGACGAGCCGGATCGCGCGTGACGCGCGGGACGGCCCCCCCCGCTGACGTGAGGGCGGGATCGAGCGGGAGAAAGGTCCCTCCTCCGGCGGCGGCATGGCCATCCTCCCGGTGATCATAGGGATGGCGGTCGATCCCGGTCAATCGGGGCCTGGAGACCCCGTCCAGGCCCGTGGCATACTGGCGCATCGGATCCCGGGACCGCAGACTGAACGCGACGGGAGAGCGTGCGATGGCCCTTTTCGGAAAGCGCCGCTCCGTCCAACGGATCGTCGAGGGGGATTGGGCGAGCAAGCGGGAGCTGGCACAGCTGCTGGAGGAGGTGCGGCGGTCCAAGGTCTCCTCGGCCCAGGCGATCGTACTGATCTGCCACTCGGACGCGGACGTGCGTGAGACCGGGATCGATCTCTTCGTCCGCAATCCCGGTGCGGGCGACGTCCGTGACCTGGTGACCCAGCTCGCCGCCGCCCGCGCCCCTTCCCGCGGCCTGGGTTCCCAGCTGCTGAGCAAGATTCCCCCCGGGATCGCGTCCAAGGGGCTCGAGGATCTGCTCGACCACAAGGAGAGTCAGACGCGGCGCCTGGCCTGGGACTTCGCCCTGTCCCTGGCCGGCGATTCACGCCTGCCGTACGTGAAGCGGGCGATGGCGGAGGCGCCGTCGGCGACGCGGGTGCTGGCGATCCAGCGCCTGGCGATGATCAAGAAGACCAAGGACACCGTCGACGTCCTGCTCACCGCCGCCGCGGACCGGGACCCCACCGTCGCCGAGTCCGCCCTCGAGCAGCTGGGGGACGTGCCCGACTCCCAGGTGCTGGAGTTGATGCTGGAGAAGCTGTCGGCCGGCGACGCGGTGAGCCGGTCGAGGGCCATGGCCTACCTCAAGGAGGCGGCGGTCAACCAGCCCAAGCTGGTCCGCGAGCCCCTGATGGCGTTGCTGGGAGGCGGCGACGACGGCCTGCGACACCTGGCGGTGGAGCTGCTGCTGGTCACCTCCACCCCCGAGGAGGTCCTGCTCGAGGTCCTGGAGTACGCCCGCAACCTGGTGGGATGGCTGCGCAACCGGATCATGGAGACCCTGCTGACGCTGGGCGACGACATCCTCGAACCGGCGATGAAGCTGCTGGGGCACCCCGACGAGACGGTGCGGACCATGGCGCTGGTGCTGGCCGAGCGATTCGACGATCCGCGGGTGGTGGGGCCGGTGTGCAAGCTGTTGGCCGAGCCCGACTGGTGGCTGCGGATCTCGGCTTGCGACACCCTCGGGCGGCTCAAGGACCCGCGCGCCGTGCCCCACCTGGTCAAGGCCCTGGGCGACGACGACTGCCGCTGGGCGTCCATCGATGCGCTGGCGCAGATCGGCTCCCGCCAGGCCATCGAGCCCCTGGCCCGGCTGCTCACCGATCGCCGGCCGGAGGTCCGGGTCGAGGTCGTGCGCGCCCTGGGACGGCTGGCTGGCGAGGAGGGCTACGAGCTGCTGCAGCACGTGGCCGACAAGGACCCGGTCACCGCGGTCCGCCAGCACGCGGTGGACGCCATGAGGCTGATGGCGGACCGTCTCGAACTGGACGTGGTGGAGATCGAGGAGGACAGCGTCTCGGTCGCGTCGGGGGACCTCAAGCGGCCCATCGATCGGCTGCTGGCCCAGGCCCGGGAGATGGGCGCCAGCGACCTGCACGTCACCGTGGGCGAGCCCCCGCTGATCCGGATCCACGGCAAGCTGACGCGGATGGAGGGGTGGAAGCCCCTGGATGCGCGCACGGCCAGCAGCGCCATCACCTCCATCCTCGGGGAGCGGCACCGGCAGCTGCTCAACCGCAACGGCGAGGTGGACTTCTGCCACTACGTGGAGGAGGTGGGCCGCTACCGGGGGAACGCCTACATCCAGCGCAAGGGGCCCTGCGCCGCCTTCCGCGTGATCCCCAACTCGCCGCCGTCGTTCGCCGACCTGCGCCTCCCCGGGCACCTGACCGAGCTGCTGGACTACCATCAGGGCATCATCGTGGTATCGGGATCCGCGGGCAGCGGCAAGAGCACGACCCTCACCGCGCTGATCAATCTGATCAACGAGAGCAAGCCGGTCCACATCATCACCCTGGAGGATCCGGTCGAGTTCGTGCACCCCATCAAGTCGGCGCTGATCAACCAGCGGGAGGTGGGAAGCCACACCGAGTCCTTCGGCCGGGCGATCCGCGCCGCCCTGCGGGAGGATCCGGACGTGGTCATGGTCGGGGAGATGCGGGACACCGAGACCATCCGCATGGCGCTGATGGCCGCCGAGACCGGCCACCTGGTGATCGCGACGCTGCACACCACCAACGCGGTGCAGACCATCGACCGGTTGATCAAGGCCTTCCCGCCCGAGGAGCAGCCCCAGGTCCGGATGACCCTGTCGGAGACGCTGAAGTACGTGGTCTGCCAGGCGCTGCTTCCCCGCAAGGACGGCGACGGCCGGGTTGCGATGTTCGAGGTGCTCAAGAACACGTTCTCGGTGGCGTCCCTGGTCCGCGACGACAAGACCTACCAGATCCCCAACCTGATGCAGCTGGGATTCCGTGTGGGGATGCGGACCCAGGACGTGGCGCTGATGGACCTGGTCGAGTCGGGTCTGGTCACGCCGGAGTTGGCCTGGACCCGCGCCACGAGCCCGGGGGAGTTCGAGGCCCTGTGCAATCCCAAGTTCATCGCCGACGCCCGGGCGGCCTTGGGCGAGGAGGACCAGGCGTGAGCAGCGGCGACGGCGAGCAGGGGAACGGCGCCACCACCACCCTGGTGGGCGGGAGCAACCGCATCGATCGCTTCTTGCGGCTGATGAACGACCGGGGCGCGTCCGACCTGCACATGCCCGTGGGCAGGCCGCCGATCCTGCGCCTCCACGGGCGTCTGGAGCCGATCCGGTACCGGGTGCTGGACGACGACGACTTCCTGAGGCTGATCCAGCCCATCACCCCCGAGAGGCTGTGGAAGCAGTACCTGGCCGAGGGGGACTGTGACTACGCGTACGAGGTACCGGGGGTCGCGCGCTTCCGGGTGAACCTGTTCAAGCAGGTCCGCGGCATGGGCGCGGTGTTCCGGATCATCCCCACCAAGATCATGAGCATCGACCAGCTCGGGCTCCCGGCGGCCTGCAACCGACTGACGGAGTTCGACAACGGGCTGATCCTGGTCACCGGGCCCACGGGTTCGGGCAAGAGCACCACCCTCGCGGCGGTGATCGACGCGATGAACCGCCGGGACTCGATGCACTTCGTGACCATCGAGGACCCCATCGAGTTCGTCCACAACGACCACGAGTCCCTGATCAGCCAGCGGGAGATCGGCCAGCACTCCCTGTCCTTCGCCGAGGCGCTCAAGGCCGCCGTGCGGGAGGACCCGGACTGCATCCTCATCGGCGAGATGCGGGATCTGGAGACCATCAACATGGCCCTGACCGCGGCGGAGACCGGGCTGCTGGTCTTCGGCACCCTGCACACCAACTCGGCGGGCAAGACGGTGGACCGGATCATCAACGTGTTCCCCACCGAGCACCAGGACGGGATCCGGGGCGTGATGGCCGCCGTGCTGCGTTCCGTGCTGTCCCAGCAGCTGTTGCCCCGCAAACAGGGTGGCCGGGTCGCGGCCGTGGAGCTGATGTTCGGATCGTCGGCCCTCTCGGCGCTTATCCGCGAGGGCAAGACCCACCAGATCTCCAGCTACGTGAAGCAGGGCAAGGCCCTGGGCATGATCGCCATGGACCACAGCCTGAGGCGGCTGGTGGAGGAGGAGGTCGTGGACCCCGACGCGGCCCTCGAGAAGGCCCTGGACAAGGACAGCATGCGGAACTGGCTGCTCGAACGGGGCATCGATGTCCCCACGGACGTGGTCGTCCATGAGTGACTCCGCCCCGACCGATCCCTGCCCCCTCGCCGAATCCCTCACCCGAGCGGAGGCGGAGCAGGTCCTGGCCGAGCTGGGCCATCCCCGGCCCGCGTACTGGCTCGAGTTCCACGGAGAGACCCTGGCGTTCTCGGGAGAGCCGCCTCGCTGCGCCGGCACAACGGTCTGGCACCGGCTGCTGCAGGACGAGTGCGACAAGCTCTACAACCAGGCCCACTGCGCCCTGGAGCAGATCCGGGAGGCGGAGGACGAGGAGAGCGCCGCCATGCTCGCCATGGACGACCTGCCCAGCGCCGTTGAGCAGGCCTGGAGTCTGGCACCCCAGCTGGCCGGAGAGCACCTGCAGCTGCTGCGGGACTACAAGGAGGCCCGCTATCGGGACTTCCGCAATCAGCTCGGCGTGGGGACGGGACGGGAGGCGGAGGAGCGGGCCGAGTGCCTGGAGTTCTGGGAGGAGAATGCCGTGCTGACCAGCGAGCTGCGCCAGCGTCTGTACCGGGAGGTACGGAAGGGCCTCCTGGAGCGAGGGTAGCCCGTTGTTCGCGTCGATCCCGGCCCCCGCGCACCGGCTCTTCGCCCTCTCCCTGGCCCTGGTCGCAGCGGGGTGCGAGCAGGCGCCCATCGACGACGCCGAGGTCGTGGCCGAGGTCGACAACGACCTGGCTTGCACGCTGGTGTGGAGCACCGAGGAGCCCGCGTCGACCCGCGTGGAATTCGGCGAGGGGGAGGAGCGCGACTGGTTCCTGGAGGGCGAGGGCGGGGAGGCCACGGAGCACGAGCTGCGGGTCCACGGCATGCGGCCCGAACGAACCTACTCGTTGTGGGCCGTGTCGGTGACCGCGTCGGGGGAGGAGCTGCGCTCGAGTCCCCTGGAGTTCACCACCGGCCCCACCCCCTTCGCCGACCTGGTGATCGAGGTGCCCGTCCTCGACACCGAGCGAATGCAGCGGGGCTGGACGCTGACCAACGTGGCCGTGGGGGGCGTCAACTACCCCGCGACGGCGGTGATGTTCGACGCCGAGGGGTTCCCGGTCTGGTACCACCAGCTGGGGTCGAGCGACGCGCTGGTGGACCTGGAGGTGGGGTGGACCGACGGGGGTCGGGTCACCCTGGGCGGCAGTCTCGCCGAGGGTTCGGCGCCCGTGGAGGTGGACCTGGCCGGCCAGGTGGTCTGGTCGGGGCCGATCCAGCCAGCCGGTGATCAGCTGCTGACACCGGGGCAGATGCACCACTCGTTCTCCGCCCTCCCCGGGGGAGACCACCTGGTGCTGTTCTACGACGGCAAGGACAACGAGATCTTCGACGTCGTCGAACGCATCGGACCCGACGGCGAGGTGACCTGGCGCTGGAGCGGCGACGAACACCTCCCCGAGGATATCGGCGTCTACCCCTGGGGCAACGCCGCCCTGGTGGACGACGAGCAGGGCGTCGCGTACTACAACGCCCGGATGGCGGACCGCCTGTTCCAGGTCGATCTGGACACCGGTGAGGTGATCTGGGCCCTCGGCGAGGGGGGAGACTTCACCCCCGATCCGGACGCGGAGTTCCCGTGGTTCACCGGGGCCCACGCCCCCGAGATCCAGCCGGACGGGGCGATCCTGTTGTACGACAACGGGGGACCCGAGCGGGGGTTCTCCCGGGCGGTCGAGTACGAGCTCGATCTGTCGGCCATGGAAGCCACGGTGCGCTGGGAATACCCCGGGACCGCGACGGACGATCCCTGGTACTGCGCGGCCATGGGAGATGCGGATCGCCTGGCCAACGGCAACACGCTGGTGACCGCGGGCAGCCTGTTCGACGACAACAGCCGCAGCCAGGTCTTCGAGGTGACGGCAGACGGCGCCACGGTCTGGGAGATGCGGATGCGAGGGGCCAACGAAGGCCTGGCTGCGCCCTACATGGCCGAGCGGATCCCAGTCTTGCTCGGTGAGTTGTGAGGTGAGGATGCGGAACCACGGAATTCACGTCATCCCCTGGGTTGGAGCACTGGCGGCGTGCCTGGTCGTCGCGGTCGGATGCCCCGAGGAGACCGCTGACGACGACGACACCACCTGGCCCCAGGGTTTCGAGGGTCAGCTGGTGGTGAACTCGACCCATGACGGCGTGGTCGCCTGCGATGCGGTCATCGATCTGGTAGGGAGCCGCTATTCCGGGACGTGCGAGGGCTGCGACTTCGCCTTCGCTCTGGACGCCACGCTGGCGCAGGACGACGGGACGGGGGACTGCGTCTTCGAGCCCCGGTGGTCCTACCTGGCCGGGGGCGACTTCACCGAGCTGTTGCTGGCCCACGCTCCCTCGTTCACCACGGAGGGCTGGTACGGCACCTACACCTTCGATGATGCGCTGCTGACCGGGTACACCCTGGCGGGGACCGGTGCGGGCCCCTACTGGTGGATGCTCTCCCACGCCGACGCCGCCGACGCCAGCTTCAGTCGGGTGGGCGACGCCCTGACCTGGAGCTACGCCTACCAGGGGTTGGTCGACCGCGACCCCTACCACAACGACTGTGGGGACGTGACCGCGTCGGACGCCGAAGCGGGCTTCGCGGGAGCGGTGGTGGCGATGTCCGAGCTGGCCTGCGACGGCTCGGTCGCCGACGTCTGGAGCTTCGAGGGCAGCGCCGGTGAGACCGCCTCGATCACCGTGGATACGGTGGCCTCGGACACCGCCTTCGATCCACGGCTCTACCTGAATCGGCCGGACGGGTGCACCCACGTGACCGCCGACGACAACTTCGACTGCACCTTCCCGCCACCCAGCTACGCCTGCCCCGCGGTGGAGCTGCCCACCGACGACGGCACCTACGAGGTGGTGGTCCTGGCGGCGGGGAGCTGTGTCGGGGAGGTCGCCGGGTATTCGATCCGCGTGGACGGGCCCGCGGGGGCCACCCTCCAGCTGGCCGTGGACGACCAGCCGATCGTCGTCGAGGTGGCGCTGGAGGTGAGCGGATCCGGCCAGATCACGCCTTGATCCCGGAGCCCCCGCGGCACGGTATGATGGCATCGAGGGAACTGGAATCGAGGTGGTCATGGGCGCTCAAGACACGGGCGGGGAATCGGATTTCTACCGGTCCATCCTGCACAACGCCCCCTGGGGTGCCATCGTCTCGGCCACCGAACTGGAGGGCCCCTGCGAGTACATCAACCCCGAGTTCACCCGGATCACCGGCTATACCCTCGACGACATCCCCACCGTCGGTGACTGGATCGAGCGAGCCTACCCGGACCCGGAGTACCGGGCGCACGTGCTGGGGAACTGGGCGTCGGACGTGGACCCGGAGAACATGCGGCGGGACGTGGTCTACCGGGTGGCCTGCAGCGACGGCAGCGAGCGCCTGATCCAGTTCCGCGCCTCTCAGTTCGGCACCACACGGATGATCGTCATGCTCCTGGACGTCACCGTGGCCGAGGAGCAGGCCGCCGAGCGCGCCCGACTCGAGGCCCGGATGCACCACAAGGAGAAGCTGGAGAGTCTCGGAGTCCTGGCGGCCGGCGTGGCCCACGACTTCAACAACCTGGGGGTGGGCTTGGTGGGAAAGGGGGACGGGGGGGTTTGGGAGCTCGGGCGGGGGCGCGCGGCCCACGCCAAGGGGGAGCGTCTGGGCGCCACCGCCCGCGGGGCGGCGGACCTGGTGAGCCAGCTGCAGGCCTACACCGGCGAGGAGGTGTTCGCGCCCCAGCGGATAGACCTGCGGGACGCGGTCGACGAGATCCGGTCTCTGCTGGAGACCAGCGTCAGCAAGAAGGCCGAGCTGAGGTTCCGCCACGCCGACCCCGTCCCCGAGATCCAGGCGGATCCCAGGCAGCTGCGCCAGGTGCTGGTGAACCTGGTGTCCAACGCGTCGGAGGCCCTGCAGGGGGGGAGCGGCACCATCACCGTGGCGACCGGGTCCCAGGAGGTCGATGTCCCCGAGATCGAGACCCTGGTCTCGGACGTCGAACTCGAGCCCGGCCTGTTCGCCTGGGTCGAGGTCAGCGACAGCGGCGCTGGTTTCGACGACGCGGTGCGGGACCGTCTGTTCGACCCCTTCTACTCCACCAGCGCCACCGGCAGCGGGCTCGGGCTGGCCTCGGTCCTGGGGATCGTGCGCGCCCACCGGGGCGCGATCCGGGTGAGATCGACCCTGGGTTCCGGCGCGACATTCCGCGTCCTCCTGCCCACGGACGAATACCAGGGCGAGGATGGAGAGCTGGATGAGGATGAGGTGTCCAGCTGGATCGGACGTGGAACGGTGCTGCTGGTCGACGACGAGGCCATGGTGCGGGACGTCGCGCGGGCGATGCTCGAACGTGCGGGTTTCGATGTCCTGACCGCCCAGGACGGGTACGAGGCCGTGGAGATCTTCCGGGACCACGGCGAGGATTGCTGCTGCGTGATCGTCGACCTGGCCATGCCGCGGATGAACGGCGAGGAGACCTACCGCGAGCTCCGCACCCTGCGCCCGGATGTCCGCGTCGTGCTGACCAGTGGCCACGAGGAGCGGGAGGCCAGTTCCCGGTTCTCGGGCAGCGGGCTCGCGGCCTTCGTCCAAAAACCCTACACCTACACCCGCCTGGTCGACGCGGTCCGGCGAGTGCTCCACGGGGGCTGAGGCGGCGGGCGCCCGGGCGGGGTCAGCGACCTGCGGTCAGCCACCCGGTCGATCGATGTCGAGGATCAGCTTCTGCCAGAACCCGGGCTGCTTCCACGCGGATCCGTAGGCCCCCGCCAGTTCTCGAACCGCCCGCTGGCGCAGGACCCGGAACCGCCGGCGGAGGGAGGTCCGGTCCGCCAGACTGCCGGCCGCGGCCAGCTCCAGGTGCACCGCCGACAGGAGCGCGAAGGTGTTGAGCACCCGCTGCCTGGCGGCGGCTGGTTCGAGGATGAAGGGGATCGGCAACACAGCCTTGGCCGCGAGGAAGAGCGCGGACGGCGCGGCGTCGGCCACCTCTCCGGGCACCAGCCCCAGGGCGCGGGTCCGGGACATCATCTCGCCGGTGTACAGCGCGTGGAGCCGCCCCACCGCCGTGGTCTGGTAGATCAGGAACGTCCAGGGCGGGGAGGGCAGCAGGGATATCCCCGCGGCCCGTCGGAGGGCGTCGAGGATGATCCGTCCCGCGTCCACGGTCTTGTCGCCCATGTGGCGGGCCAGCCGCAGCTCCTTGCCCCGCTCGGCGAGCAGGATCTCGATGGCGCCGCGCAGCTCGTCCACCCCCCGGATGTCCAGGGGGGTGTCCTCGGGCAGGTCCTCGTCGTAGCCGAAGGCGCAGGTGGGGTAGAGGGTGTCGACCCCCAGGGCGTCCTTCCACTGCGCGATCACCTTGTCCAGCGCACTCGGGCCATGGCGATCCCAGCGGTCGGTCTTGTTCAGGGCGACGAACACGGAGTCACATCGGGCCCGTAGGCGCTCCAGCATCTCGACCTGGGTGGAGTCCGCCGAGCCATTGACCACCAGGATCCCCACATCGATCCGATGCAGGTAGTCCTCGGTCGTCCGGGCCCGGGCCTCGTCCACGTCCTCGAGGCCGGGAGAGTCCACCAGTCGCACGTGGTCGCCCAGGGAGAGGGACTTGAGTTCGGTGGTCACCCCGGACTCGGCGCCCACGTCCGCCACTCGATCCACCCGGCCACGCCGGAGCAGGGCGTTGGTGAGCGAGCTCTTTCCCGCGCTCACCCGGCCCACCACGGCGATGTGAACCGTCTTCTCCAGATCCTGGGCCATCTGATCCCAGGAAACGTCGAGGGCCTTGCCGAGGCGTAGCAACAGAATCGTCCCCGTTCCGCGCGGTCACTGGTACATGACGTCGTGGACCATCTTTCGCCAGAAATCCGGGTCCTTCCAGTCCTTGGGGGACGTGGTCTCCAGCGTCTTGCGAGCCATCGAGCGGGCGTCGCGGAACTTTTCTTTCAACAGGTCCTTTTCGTGCAACTCGTGCCCGTTGACCAGCAACCCGTTGACGGCCACCAGCATGCCGAAGGTGACCACGACGGCCACGGCCGCCGCGGCCGCGTCCAGCACGCCGGTGGGCGGGAAGATGGACTTGGCGAACATGAAGAGCGTCGATCCCGCCGCCTCAGCGGCAAAGGACGGGATCACCGCCAGGGCGTTCTGCTTGGACAGGGCGCGCCCTGTGTACAGGTAGTACAGCGCCGAGATCGCGGCCGCCTGGGTCGCCGTGATGTAGACCGCACTCCCAGGCAGGAACGCCTCTCCGGCCACGGCGGACAGCGAACCGGCGATGATGCCCCAGGCGTAGGTGCTCTTGGTGCCCATGTGGCGGGCCAGCAGGAGGTCCTTGCCCCGCTCGGCGAGGAAGGCCTCCATGTCGGACCGCAGCTCGTCCACACCCCGGATGTCCAGGGGGATCTCCGAGTCGATGTCCGGGTCGTAGCCGAAGGCGCAGGTGGGGTAGATGCGGTCGACCCCCAGGCTGTCGTGCCACTGGCCGATCACCTTCTCCAGGGCCGCCGGGGAGTGGCGGTCCCAGTCGTCGACCTTGTTGAGGACCACGAAGACCGCGTCGCAGACCCGCCGCAGGTCGGAGAGGTAGCGTCGCTGGGAAGCGTCGGCCGAGCCCGTGACCACGAAGATCCCCACGTCCACGTGGCGCAGGAAATCGCGGGTGACCCGGGAATTGTCCGAGATGATGTCGTCCAGGCCCGGCGAGTCGACGATCCGGACCTGATCGTCCAGTCGCAGCACGGTGAGCTTGGTCGTCACACCGGAGATCGCGCCCACCTCCGAGAGTTGGGTCTCCCGGTCGCGGCGGAGCAGGGCGTTGATCACCGAGGACTTCCCGCAGCTCACCCGTCCGATCACCGCGATGTTCAGCGTCTGACCGAAGTCCTTGACCCTCTCCTCCAGCGCCGCTTCGAGGCGCTCGGTGAAATAGGCCTCGCCGTGCTGCAGCTCGCCGCCCTCGTCGTCGGTCTTCGCCGGCAGGAGTTCGGGAGCGTCGTCTCGTGTGTCGTCGGTCATGCGGCCTCCTCGGATTGCGATCCTCGACCCTTATCCCACGCCCGCAAACGGAGCGTCAACGCGCGCGCGGGCTGCTGGTGTGGGCGCGGTCGGGGTGCGATGATGGCGAGGGGTACAGGGGCAGGACCGAGGGAGGTGGCTTGTGGAACGGACACGCGAGACGCGCTGGATCGCCTGGATCGGCGTCCTTGGCCTGGCGCTGGCGCCGACCGTGCCCGGCTGCCTGTTCGACCTCGTCCCAGGGGACGACGACGACACCTCGACGGCGGACGACGATGACGACGCGTGCACCGTGGGGGACTGTGTTTTCCTCGAAGGGGACCACGCCTGTGCCTGCCACGACGACTGCTGCGACATCGACTGTGAGGCGGATCCGGGGGCCAGCTGTGCCGTGTCCTGCTCGGAGGACAGCGCCTGCGGTGTGCACTGTGGGGAATCCGGCGATTGTACGGTGAGCTGCGCGGGATCGCTGTCCTGCGAAGTGGACTGTACCTCGGCGACCTGCACGGTGAACTGCCCCGACTCCCAGTGCGTCGTCCACAACTGCGACTTTCCGTGGACCTGCACGGTGAGCTGCGGCGAGGGGGGAGTCCTGCCGACGCAGCAGGGGGACGATTGGGTCTGTCCGTGAGTAGATGGGAAAAAGCATGACACGAACAGTACGTAGTAATTGGAAATATGGTAGGCGCCGATTTGGTGGGCTGGAAGGGCTCGGCGTGCTCCTGTTGATGCTGTTCCTCGTCCTCTCCGCGGGCTGTCCCGGCGGGGACGACGACACCGCGGACGACGACGACGCCACGGGGGACGACGACACCTCGGGGGACGACGACAGCGGCGGGGACGACGACGCCACCGGGGACGACGACGCCACGGGGGACGACGACACCACCGGCGATGCCAGCTGCCCCCCGGAGATGGTGCTCGTCGAGCACGAGCAGTCGCGCTTCTGTATCGACCGCTTCGAGGCGCGATGCGACGAGATCCAGGACGACGGCAGCCATTTCCCGTGGTCCCCGTTCCATGCCCCGGACGGGGTCGACCTGTTCGCGACCGCCGAGGAGGGGGCCACCCCCCAGGCCTACATCAGCGGGGAGCAGGCCGCTGCCGCCTGTGACAGCGCGGACAAGCGGCTGTGTGACACGGAAGAATGGCTCCGGGCCTGCCGTGGGCCCGCAGATCGGATCTGGCCCTACGGCGACACCTGGATCCCCGGGGAGTGCAACGACGACTACGACGGGCACCCGGTCATCGATTACTACGGGACCGACGAGGCGTGGATCTGGGGCTACAACGAGATGAACGATCCGGGGATCAACCTCCAGGCGGGTACCCTGGCTCCCTCCGGATCCCACGCGGGCTGCGTGAGCGAGTACGGAGTCTACGATCTGGTGGGCAACCTCCACGAATGGGTGGCCGACACGGACGGTGTGTTCCGCGGCGGGTTCTACGTGGACGTCAACATCAACGGCCCGGGATGCACCTATGTGACCACGGCCCATACGGCGACCTACCACGACTACTCCACGGGATTCCGCTGCTGTCGAGACGTGAGTCCCTGAATCCGTTCTTCCGGTCTCACCATCGCCTCGCGATCGTCCAGCGCTGACCACGGAACCGTTTTTCGGCCCGACCGTTCAAAGCGGGTATGGAGGATGGTTCGATGGTCGGACCCGGCGCGCGATGGATCCCGGGGCTCGTGCTGCTCGTGCTGGCCTGCCCCGCCCGGGCGGGTGCCGACAGCTGCGGGGTCCTGGAGATGCGGGCCGAGGTCGAGGATCTGTCCCCTGGCATCGCGTCGGACATCACCGCCGCGGTGGCCGCCCAGGCGGCGACCCAGGGAGAGTTCGAGGAGGTCGTGCGATACGACAACGGCGAGTTCGATGCCTCCTGTCCCGGGGATCTGGAATGCCTGGGACGGTTCGCCGCCGAGAAGGGGCACGAAACCCTGATCGTGGGCACGATCGGCGCGAGCGGCACCGCCTACCGCTACAAGCTCATTCTGTCGATCTTCCGGGCCAGCCTGGGGGATTTCGAGCGCACGGTGGAGGGCGAGGTCCGCACGGCACCGGTGCGAACGAGACCGTCCGCGGTCCCCAGCATCGCGCTGACCCGCGGTCGGGTGGAGTCACTCCAGTAGGCGGAGCATCTCCTCGGGAGACGGCGTCGTGAGGGGGGCGGGGCCGGTGCCGAGCGCCGCGCCGGACAGGGACTTCAGCAGGTCCCCGAGATTCATCCCGAGGAGTCCGAGGGTCGCGTCCAGCTGGGCCGCCAGCTCGTCGCCGAACATCAGCGAGACCACGCGTTCGCCTTCGGGATCGACGTCCAGATCCTCGTCCCCGTGGGCGCCGTCCCACCAGCGAGACGCGAGGGGTCGGGCGTCGACGAGACCGCCTTCCTCCAGCGCAGTCAGCCAGCGATCGGTGTCCACCAGCTGCCAGGCGCCGTCCTGGACCGCGGAGCGGATCGCCGGATCCAGGACCGCGCGCCCCACCTCCTCCTCCGCGGCCACGTAGAAGTACGGCGCCTTGCCGTAGACCAACCCCGCGTACTCAAGGGAGGAGGTGAACTCCGCCGCGGGCCGGTTCGCCGCGGCGTCCGCCCCTCCCAGGAGGCGGTAGAGGGCGTAGTTGATCAGGGCGTTGCGGTCGAAGTCCTGCCTACCCGCGGTCACCCCCAGGCGCACCTCGGACACCCGGCCCGCCAGGTACTGGGCGAGCGGTTCGTCGATGACCGGGTGGCTGCGCGCGTCCGTCCCCACCAGCCCCGGGCACCACTGGTGGGCCAGCTCATGGGCCACCACGAAGCTCCGCTGGCTCCCCAGCATGTCCGTCAGCTCGCTGGGCATGCCCCCGCCCATGCCCAGCGCGGCCATGGACTGGAGCATCGCGGCCATGGGGGACTCGGACTGGCTCGGATCCCGGTACAGGAAACCCGCGACCAGGACCATCGACGAGAACTCCACCCCCCCCGCGCCCCCCACCAGGGTCGCCTCCACCACGTCGAGCTCCGTGTACGGGTAGGGACCGAGGAGGGACTCGAAGAGGTCGAGGGCCGTGACCGCGTCGTCCAGGACGACCTCCCCGGCTGTGGCGTCCCGGGCGAGACTCCACGAGCGGACCTCCACGTCGCCACACCGACGCGTGCGCGTGACCCACTCGCGGCTGGCCACGATCACCAGATCCCGGACCGCCGTCCCCCGGGCGTGGACGATCTGGGTGTCCCCGTCCAGCGGCGTGGCCGCGCCGTCTTGCAGATTGGTGACCACCGCGAGGCCCGTGGGAGTGACGATGCGGACGTCGAAGTTGGCCACCTGGTTCCACGCCAGATCACCCACCGCACCGGGCTCGTCGATCCGGGGCCGACCGTCGACGAACGGCGCCGCCATGGGCACGGCGTTGGCCACGGTCAGGAGCCCGTCCCCCTGGCCGAGCAGGCCGTAGTCCGCCCCCCCGGCGTGCCCGGCCATGGCGCCCAGACTGCCCAGGGCTTGCTCGAACACGTCGTTGGAGGCCGGGGACAGGGAACGGAGCGTGCCGCCGAAGGAGAACTCGACGACCGCGGCCCCCCCGGGCATCACCGGGGTCTCGAACCGGACCTCGGCCACGTTCGGCCCGGGTGTCTGGTGGTGGCAGGCCTGCCCGGGACAGCTCACGCTTCGCAGCTCGATCCCGCCCCCCGCCTCGGCGCCGGGCGCGTTGGGGTGCAGGAGCAGTGGGAGGACGTCGAGGGGGCTGCGGGTGGTGTTCGTCCAGATCAGGGATCCCCGACCCTCGAATCGACCGTCGGCGTCCGACAGGGAGAGATCGAGAGCGTAGGTGGGAAGCTGGTCCAGCTCGTCCAGTCCCAGCGCGGTCAAGATCCGCTGTGCCTCGCCGGGGCGCAGCAGTTCGTCGCCGACCGGCTCGGCGCCGGCTGCGTGATACCCGGAGCACACGAGCAAGGCGAGGGTGAGGATCCAGGGCATTCGGGAGCCGCACATGACGCGATCTTAGCGTCCTTTCCCGCCCCTCGGTCCCGTGGATGGTAGGCTTGGCCCGCTCCGCCCAGAGAGGACCCATGACGCGACGCCCTCCCGCCACAGACCTGCGACCGTGTTTCCTCCAGGCGCAGCTGGTCGAGGATCCCCTGATCCAGCCGGTGACCATCACCCGGATCGGTGTTCACCGGGCCCAGTTGTCGGGCAGCAGCCCGGTCCCGGAGGGGGAGTACACGGTTCTGGAGTTCGACCGCCCGACCGACGGGGAACGGGTCAAGGTGGGAGTCCGGATCGTCCGGGTCCGGACCGAGGGACTCCAGTGGGGATGGCGGCCGGCGATTCACGTGGAATTCCTCGACCCGATCACCGACCGGATCCCGGTGGAGCTGGAGGCGGTCGAGGAGCCCGGGAAACTGCTGGAGGAGAGCCTGACCTCCGTGGAGGGCGGACCGCTGGAGATCCGGTCCCTCAGCGTCTCGTTCGACGACACGGCCGAGGACCTGCCCGCTGCGGGGCAGGACGGCCGGCTGGGACGCGCGCAGGCCGAGGGGCTCGCCCTGGCGGCGCGGGATCTGAGTGGCGCCCGGGTGGTCCCGGCGCTGTACTCGTCACGTGGGGCGCTGCCGGCGATGTACGGCCTCCCCGCTGGACGCCGGGAAGACGCCGCCACGCCCTGGGGGGAACCGACGGCGGACGATTCAGCCTTCCCGGACCGGGAACCGCGGGTGATGGCCAGCTCCCCGGTCGCCTATCTGACCTCGGGCCGTCACCGGGCGGGCATGGTCCAGGACTTCAGCCGCGGAGGCCTGTTCATGGCGGTCCACCGGGGCGAGGACCTGCCGCCGGTGGGGGCCTCGATCCGGGTGGAGTTCGCGGTGCCCCGGGGGACGTCGGTGTTCCTCATCGGGCTCATGGCGGAGGTGCGCTGGCTACACGAAGGTGACCGGCCCTCGAATCCCGGCCGGGGCGCGGGCCTGGCCATCACCGGTTTCGACAGGGCGCGGGGGCGCGAGGTCTACGAGAGCTACGTGGAATCGCTGGTCGGATCGGCGGAGGAAGGGGACTGAAGGCTCAGTCCTCGACGTCGTAGATCGGAGCCTGGGGACCGGGGACGATCCCCGCGATGTCCGGATCCTCGCCGGGCGCGACCTCGGGCTTCACGTCATTTTCTTTCTCCTCGGCGCGCTCTGCCGCGCGCTGGTCCTTCTTCGCCTGGCGCTCCATCTTTCGCTGGCGCTTGGCGGCTTCCCGAAGGCGCTTCTGGATCGAGGTCCCGCTTCTGCTTCCCATGTGGGCCTCCTGTTCTCGTCTCGGCAAGGACGACGGCGGGGGATAATAGCGCGGTTGAGGCCGAAACGCTCAAAAAAACCCATCCGTCGGGCAACGGCCGACCCGTCCCGCCCACGGCCACGCACGCGTGCGTCCCCGGGATGGAGTACAGTGGCCGCGCACAGATCCCCAGGGAGAGGAGCGGGAGCGTGGGCAGCATCGACGTGGAGACCCAGGATCGGGTGGCGATCCTGACCCTGAACCGGGGCGAGAACCGATTCCACCCGGACTTCCTGGCCGAGATGATGGACGCGCTGGATGCGCTGGAGGCCGACGCCGCGGTGGGAGCGCTGGTCGTCACCGGTGGTGATCCCAAGTTCTTCTGCAACGGCCTGGACCTGGAATGGCTGATGGCCCACGCCGGCGATCTGGGCGCTGTGACGGACTACCTGCGCCAGGTCAACGCCATGTTCCGGCGCTGGACCCTCTACCCCAAACCCACCGTGGCCGCGCTCAACGGTCACACCTTCGCGGCAGGCATGTTCATGGCCGCCCACATGGACTTCCGCTTCATGCGCGAGGATCGGGGCTGGGTCTGCCTGCCCGAGGTGGACATCAACATCCCGCTGCTCCCGGGGATGATCGCCATCTGCCAGGCCGTGATGCCGCCGCAGGGGTTCCGGCGGATGTACTACACCGGCGAACGATTCGGCGGCTCCCAGGCCCGGGAGCTGGGCTACGTGGACGGGACCTTCGGCACCGACGAACTCCTGCCGGCCTGTGTGGAGTTCGCCGCCGGGTTGGCCACGAAGAAGACCGCGACCTACGCGGAGATGAAGCGCCGGATCCGCGCGGAGGTGGCCCGGGTACTGGACGAGGACGACCCGCCCCTGTTCCTGCCGACGCTGGCCGCCGCGATGCCGGGGTAGATCGAGATGGCCAACCCGACCGTGACCTTCGAGACCTCGGTGGGCCGTTTTCGCGCGGAGGTCTTCGTCGACCGGATGCCCGAGACGGCGGGGAACTTCCTGCGCCTGGTGCGAGAGGGGTTCTACGACGGCCAGCACGTCCACCGGGTGATCGACGGCTTCATGATCCAGATGGGGTGCCCCCACAGCCGGGACCCGGACAACGACCTGGCGGGCACCGGCGAGGCCCCCTGGGGCCCGATCCCGGACGAGTTCCCCAAGCGGCACAAGATCTCCAACGAGACCGGGACGCTGGCCATGGCCAACGGGGGTCCCGACAGCGGTAGCTCCCAGTTCTTCGTCAACACGGCGCACAACAAGGCGCTGGACTGGTTCCGCTGGTTCGGACGCCGGGGCCGGCATCCGGTGTTCGGCAGGGTCATCGAGGGCATGAACCTGGTGCACCACATCGAGCGCGCCCCCACCGACGATCTGGACCGGCCGCTGAACCCGGTGCGCCTGGAGCGTGTCGCGGTGGACGGCGACGCCGGGGATTGACCGTGCTGCTGGAGCTGCACTGCCACACGTCCGAGCACTCGGCCTGCTCCCACGTGCGGGCCGTGGAGCAGGTGAGGCAGGCCCTGGACCGGGGCCTGGACGGGCTGGTGGTCACGGATCATCACTACCTGTGGCCCGACGAGGAGCTCGAGGACCTGCGCCGCCTGTCCGGCGCGCCGCGGAGCTTCGTCCTGCTCTCGGGTCAGGAGGTGTACAGCCGCGAGTTCCACGACCTGCTGGTCTACGGCGCCGACCGGGCCTACCCGGTTCGCACCAGGGCGTCGACCATTCGCCAGGACCACCCGGACGCGGCGTTGGCGGTGGCCCACCCCTTCCGCTGGGGGCAGTCGCCGCCGGACGACCTGTTGACCCACCCCCTCCTGGATGCGGTCGAGGTCTGGAACGGGCAGCAGACCGACGGGGAGAACGAGCTCGGCATCGACGCGTACCGGCGGCTCGCGGTGGTCGGGATCGCCGGGAGCGACGCCCATTTTCACGGTGCCGCGGGCAGCTGCCCGACCCGGTTCGACGAACCGGTGCACACGATCGCCGAGCTCGCCCGAAGCATCCGGGCCGGTCGCTGCTGTCCCGCGGACTGATTCGTTCCCGCAGTTTCGCAAACATTCTCCCCCCCGGGTCGCCGCCCGTTCTATCTTGGCCGAGGAGGACCCATGCGAAGCTGGATTGGCTGTGTCTGGATGGCCCTGTTCCTGATCGCGGCGCCGTTGACCGGGTGCCCGGTGGACGACGACGACGATGCGACCGGGGACGACGACGCGACCGGGGACGACGACGCGACCGCGGAGGACGACGACGCGACCGGGGACGACGACGCGACCGGGGGTTCTTGCCGGCGGGTCGGGGGTTGGTCGCCCAGGCGACGGGGGCCGACGCCGCGACGGGCGACGATGACGACGACACCGGGGACGACGACACGACGGCCGCGGACTCGATGATCTACGGGGTCACCTACACCTGGTACGGCATCCCCCAGAGCGAGGTCCCGACGGGGGGCACCGAGGTCGTGGCCCACGACGGTATGGGCAACGTGTACGGTCCGGTGACATCCCACCCGCAGACCGCCCAGTACGAGCTGCCGCTGCCGGCGGGCACCTACACCGTCATCGCGACGGTGTGGGGGTACCAGGAGACCATGACAGGCGTGTCGGTGGCCGAGGGCGAGTCCCTGGCGCTGGACATCCTGATCCTGATGGATGACGTGGACGCGCCCTACATCTACCTCTACCCGGAGACCACGCAGGCGGTGGACGTGACCCTGCTCCCCGCGCCCGGGACCTACGTCCACACCTCGTTCCCGGCCTACAACGGCGGCTGGAGTGTGACCGCCGAGCCCTCGGGGTTGCTGGACGGCCAGTACGACTTCCTCTACTACGAGGCCACCGTGCACTGGGTCTTCCAGACCACGGAGGGCTGGGCCGTGGCCGACGCGGACGTGTTCGACTGGTTCGAGGGCCAGCTCCCGGCGCTGGGGCTGACCGCTGCCGAGACCGAGGACTTCCTCGACTTCTGGTCGATCCACCTGCCGCCGGCGCCGTGCTACCTGATCTACCCCCAGCCCGAGGCCGACATCGACCAGACCATGGGCCTGGTGATCTCCCCCGCCCCGGACTCCCTGCTGCGCCTGTGGCTCGTGGTCCAGGGATCCGCCACCTGCACCCCCCTGCCCGCGCCCGCGACCAGCCCCTTCGTCCGCGACGGATTCACGGCGGTGGAGTGGGGCGTGGTGCTGGACGCGGAGACCTTCTAGTCTCGGTCCGAGCCGACCCCATGCCGGCATCGGTGCTCCTCGTCGGTCCGGAGATCCAGGAGAACCTGGGTCTGCGCTATCTCGCCGCCTCGCTGCAGGCCGCGGACATCGCCGTCGACGTGGTCCCCTTCAACGCAGAAGCGGAGCTCGCCACCGTCCTCGAGCGCGTGGTCACCACCGAGCCGGTCCCGATCCTGGTCGGCCTCTCCCTCTCTTTCCAGCGCCGGGCCCCGGACTTCCTGGCCCTGGCCATGGGTCTGCGTCAGCGGGGCTATTCGGGGCACGTCACCGTGGGTGGCCACTTCGCCGCCTTCGCCGCGGACGAGCTGCTGAGGGACTTCGCCGAGATCGACTCGGTGTGCCTCCACGAGGCGGAGGAGACCGTCGTCGACCTCGCGCGGTCGCTGGCCGGGGATCGGGGGCTGGACGACGTGGCCGGGATCGCCCACCGCGGCGCCGGGGGAGAGGTGGTCCGCTCCGCGCCCCGGCCCCCACCGGATCTCGCGGCCCTCCCCTGGCCCGACCGCGGGAGCGCAGCGCGACACTACCTCGGTCGCGCCGTGGCACCGGTCATCGCCAGCCGCGGGTGCTACGGCTCGTGCAGCTTCTGCTGCATCGCCGCGTGGCACGCCCTGTCCCCGGGCAAGCGGTACCGCCTGCGGGACATGGGCGACGTGGCCGCGGAGATGGCCTGGCTCCACCGGGAGCGAGGCATCTCGTTCTTCGTGTTCCAGGACGACGACTTCTTCGTCCCGCGCGCGACGATCAACCTGGAGCGGATCCACGCCCTCGCCGACGAGCTGGAGCGACGGGACCTGGGGGCGTTTGCGGTCGGGGTCAAGGCCCGGCCCACGGACGTACACCCCGAGCTGATCGAGATCCTGGTCGAGCGCCTCCACTGCATCGAGGTCTCCCTGGGCATCGAGAACGATCACCCGGACGACCTGCGGGCCCTGAACCGCAACGCCACCCCCCAGGAGAACCAGCGGGCCCTGGACCTGCTGCGCGCGCACCACGTCCTCGACCCGTTCAACCTCCAGCTCTTCCATCCGGACGCGACGCTGACCAGCCTGCGCACCAACCTGGCGTTCATGGAGCGCAACGCCGACGCACCCTTCAACTTCGGCCGGACCAACCTGTACGCCGGCACACCGATCCTCCAGCGGATGCGGGACGAGGGGCGCTGCCAGGGGGACTACCTGTGGTGGTCGTACCGCATCGCCGACCGGGCGGTGCAAGAGGTGTACGAGGTCGTCCGGCGGACCTTCGGGCCGCGCACCTTCGGCGTGGACTGTGCGGCCACCCGCATCCTCGACGACCGGTTGCGGATCGAACTGGCCCGGCGCTTCGTGCCCGGGGACTTCGATCCCGCATGGCGAGAGGAGGCCGTGGAGGTGACCCGGGAGCTGGGCCGGGACAGCGTGCGGGCCCTGGGCGAGATCCTGGACTTCGTCGACCGCCGCGGCGGGGGCGAGGCGGACCGAGTGGCGTTCACCGGCGATCTCGCGGCCCGGCTGCGGGCCCTGGCGGCCGGCCTCCACCCCCCCAAGGGCCGCCAGTGGGAGGTGGTGGGAGCCGGCGCCGGGGCCCCCCGGCCCCCCCCCCCCCCCCC
>CAZITQ010000036.1:26516-26896 GCA_964542165.1 uncultured Rickettsiales bacterium | reverse complement strand
GACACGGCCGCGCCCGTGGGATAGGCTTGCGAGCCAAGGAATCCGGGGAGGAAGACCATGGACGACCGCCACGGGAGGGAAGACGGCCAGGTCGACGAGGCGCCGGCGCGCAAGCGCACGCGGGCGCACCTGGAGCGGCTGCTCAAGATCGGGGTGATCACCGGCGCGGCCGTGCAGATCACCTGCTGCGCCATGAGCTGCGCCGACCCGGCCTTCGAGGACGACGTCGCGGACGACGACTCTGCGGCTGACGACGACGACGCCACCGGCGACGACGACGACGCGACCGGATCCTGATCCGGCCGTGACCCGATGAACACAACCTCGGTGGGTGGCGCGGCCGGCCCGGGAGCCCCGCTGCAGTGCCCCCCCCCCCCACC
>CAZITQ010000036.1:0-26506 GCA_964542165.1 uncultured Rickettsiales bacterium | reverse complement strand
GGCGGCGGGCGCCCCTCCCCCCCCCCCCCGCCCCCCCCCCCCCCCCCCCCCCCCCCCCCGGCTGGGAGCGGAAACCGGCGCCGGCACCTGAACTCGGTCCTCCGAGCCCTTGCCTCCCGTACCCGGATCGCAACCACCGAACACGGCCACCATGACACCGAGACCGGCCTCCATCCTGTTCGTCCTGGCCGCGGCGGCGGGCCTGCTGTTCGCTGCCGTGTCGACCTACGACTTCGTCCAGCACCTGGACCGCCAGCTGCACGGGATCCACTGCTCCTTCATCCCCGGTCTCGGCACCCTGGACGCGTCGGGGTCGTCCGGATGTGCGGCCGCGCTGATGAGCCCCTACTCGTCGGTGCTCCGGGGCTGGATCTGGGGCGGCATCCCCCTGTCACTCGCGGGGATGGCGGTGTTCGCGTTCCTGCTGTTCCGCGGTGTGGATCTGGTCGCGGGCCGGCGTCAGGACAGCCCCACCGCGACCCTGCTGCTGGTCCTCATGAGCCTGCTGCCGGTGGCGACCTCCCTGGTGATGGGCACCATCGCCATCGTCGCCCTGGGGGAGCTGTGCAAGCTCTGCGTGGGCATCTACCTCTCCTCCTTCGTGCTGCTCGCGGCGGCGATCTGGGCCTGGCGCAGCGCGGCCTCGGGCGGCGGCGGCCGGGACCGCTGGGACGAGGCCGCAGACGCCGAGCCGGACGAGGTCGAGGAGGCCGCCCCCCGCCGGGAGTCCTTCCTCCCCGCCGCTCTGATCGCCGGTGGAGAGCTCGGCCTCTTCGTCGCCTTCCCCCTGGTGGTCTACGTGGCCCTGGCGCCGGACTTCTCCTCGCTCATCGGCACCTGTGGTGAGCTCACCCAGCCCGACGATCCGAACGGCGTGCTGGTCCCCTTGGACGGCAACACCGGCGGCGTGCCCGTGATCGAGGTCCTCGACCCCATGTGCCCCGCGTGCCGGGGTTTCGAGCGGCGCTTCGCCGCGTCGGGACTCGGGGACAAGGCGCACCGGCAGGCGCTGCTGTTCCCCCTGGACGACGAGTGCAACTGGATGGTCAATTCGGCCCTCCACCCGGGCGCCTGTGACGTGAGCGCCGCCGTACTGTGCGCCGGTGACGACCCCCACCGGGTCCTGGGTTGGGCCTTTGCCGAGCAGGACGCCCTGCGCGCCGCGGCCCTGAACGACCCCGGCGGGGCCGGGCGGATGGTGGTGGAGGCCTTCCCCGATCTGGCGGTCTGCGTCTCCTCGCCGGAGACCCGCAACCGGCTCACTCGATCCATGCGTTGGGCGGTGACCAACCAGCTGCCGGTGATGATGCCCCAGGTCTTCGTCGACGGCGTGAAGCTCTGCGACGAGGACACCGACCTCGGCCTGGACTACGCCCTGTCGCGGATGCTGGGCCCGGCCCCGGCCAGCGCGGCGCGATCTGCCTGATCCTGCCCGTCTGTTTCGTGATCCTCTGGATGGGTGCCGCGGAGCGGCGCCTGGCCGCCGCGGATCCGGACGCCGAGCCCGATGTCGCGGTGGCCGCCGCCGCCGACGAGGACTACTGCAACGGCGACCTGCGCAAGATCCTGCGGCGGGTTCTGCAGAGCTGCGGTCTGCAGGCCAGCGGTGAGGTCCGGGGTTGTCAGCCCCTGGAGGCCCGCAAGGTCGCGACCATCAGCGGTTCGGACTTCAACGCCCTGTTCGTCCCCCTGGCCGACCGGGCGGGCATCATCCAGTTCGATCTGGCCTCGGCCGAGCTGGACCTGGGTGACTCGGCGCTGCTGGACGCGATCTTCGCGGACCAGCGGGGCGCGAGCTACTTCCTGGTGGTCGCCAGGGCGTCGCCCGACGGCTCGGCGACCACCAACCGCAACCTGTCCCAGAAGCGCGGCGAGGCCGTGCTGAACCACCTGCGGGCGACCTTCGACGACCCGGATCTCGACCGGGAGGTCGGCCTGCTGTGGCTGGGCGAGGAGTTCGCCCAGCTGGACAAGCAGTTCTGCGGCTGGCAGCGGAGCGGCGATCCCGAGGTGTGTCGCACCAAGGAGCTGAACCGGTCGGCCTTCGTGGCCTGGATCGATTGCCAGATCTGACCCCCTTGCTGGCGAGGAGCCTTCCGTGACGCGTGTCCTTCCCCGGCTGACGAGAGCGATCCTCGGGTGTGCACTGGTGTCCCTGGCCGTCCCCGGCTGCGGCGGTGGCGGTGACGCACCTCCGGCGCCCACCCGCTCCCGGGTCGACGCCGTGGTGGTCGAACCGGACAAGGGCACCAAGCTGGACGCCTTCTGCGAGGTACGGTCCGACGCCGCCGACGCGAAGACGTTGAGCTGGCCGGAGATGGACGGAGAGGCGCCGGCCACCGGCGACGCCTGGACCTGGGTCAGCCTCTGGGCCACCTGGTGCGGCCCCTGCATCGAGGAGGTCCCCCTGATGCGCGGCTGGGAGGAGAAGCTGGCCGCCGAGGGCATCGCGGTGTCGGTCGAGCACGTGTCGGTGGACGCCTCGGCCGACGACCTGTCCACCTACCGCGCCAAGCACACCGACGCCCCCACCGGCCCCCGGGTCGCCGACCAGGCCACCGTCACCCCCTGGCTCACCGAACTGGGCCTGGACGAGGGCGCCGCGATCCCGATCCACCTCTTCGTGGATCCCGGCCAGAAGATCCGCTGCATCCGCGTGGGCGCGGTCTCGGCCCCCGACTACGCCACGGTCAAGAAGATCGTCGGGGGGTGAGCGTGGATGTCCGGCGAGTGGCGTGCCTCGGGGCGATCTTCGTCCTCGGATGGGCCCTGTCCGGCTGCGGGCCCAAGGGTCAGGTCACCCTCCGCGGCCCGGAGGTGAGCGACGACGCCCCCCCCGAATGGGTGGTGGCCTACACCGAGGCCATGGAGAGCAACCGGCGCTACTTCGTGAAGTGCTACGAGGAGGCCCTGAAGGCGGACGAGGGCCTCGCCGGTACGGTGACCGTGCGGATCGAGTTCGGCGCCCCCTCCTCCGCCTGGGTCCGGGACAACACCACCGGCTCGGAGTCGCTGGGCGAGTGCGTGGCCGAGTGGTCGCCGACGAAGATCTACCTGTCCAGCCCCCCGGACGGGCACGTGACCTTCGAGGTCGAATTCTCACCAGGCTGACCCGGATCAGGCGCCGGGCTCGGACACCCGTCCCAGGAACAGGATCGCCCCGCTGACCCGGTCTCGGATCAGGAACAGGAAGGGGTGGTTGGCGTGGAAGACGAAGATGTCGGTGTCGTCGTCGTCGCCGACGGCCACGCCGGTGGCCGCAGCCGCCTCGGTGCCCTCTTCGCCGACTCCGACGTGGGCCTTGTGGCGGAGGCCACGCAGGAAGAGAGCGCCGTCCACCGCGTCGAGGGGGGCGATCCCGCTGAAGTCGGCGGCCACCGGATTGAAGGCGTCGGTCATGCCCTGCAGCTTCAGGTTGTCGGCCAGGGGGGTCTCGAAGTCGATCCGGAACCGGGGTAGGGCGACGTCGGCGGTCTCGTCGGCCAGGCCGTCGATCCAGCCCTCGAGCTTCTCGCGGGTCAGGCCCTGCTCCACATGGGCCAGGCCGTCGTTCTCCACCGGGAGCACGAACACCATCGAGGCCTCCTCGTCGGTGTACGGCATCTCGAGGACCTTCACCTCCTCGTCGTCGTACACCGGGAAGGTCGAGGTCATGTGCATCATCCACGCGTCCTCGTAGTTGCCCTCCACGCGGAAGCCCGCCGCCCAGGTGTCGTCCTCGTCGAACTGTCGCGCCCAGGTGGCCTGGAAGTAGATCGCGTTGGCCAGCACCAGCCGGGTGAACTCGTCGATGTCCCCGGTCCGGAACAGGTCCTGGATCAGCCCCTCGGTGTGGTCCGCGACCCACCCGTTGATGAGCGCCAGCGCCGCGTCGGGGTCGGCCGCGAAGTCCGTCGTCTGCAGGGGGGCGCCGTAGTCCGCGTCCAGCACGTCGACGTACGCGTCGTGGAACGGAAGCTGGTCCTGGCCCCAGACCGCGTTGGCCACGTGCAGGGTGTACCCACGACCCTGGTCGCCGGACAGATCCCGGGTCAGCCCGCCCAGGTGGGTGTGCCAGTCGGGCTCGGCGATTCCCACGCCCAGGACATCGGCCATCTGGGATTCGGTGTTCTGCTCCGCCCCGGCGTAGGTCATCGAGAGGGCGGCCGTGATGCTGAAGGGGGAGAGGAAGAGGTTGCCGCTCTCCTCCCGGTTCTGCTGGTAGAGGCCGACGGCCAGGTCGTTGTTGCCGCGGACCACCTGCTCCTCGTCGGTCAGAGCCTCACCGGTCGTGTCGTCGTCGTCCCCCGGCGATCCTCCGGTCGGACAACCCGGGGTGAGCCCGATCGCCACCGTGGCCGTCGCCAGGGCGCTGGCCACCCTACCTCTCGTCAGCCTGTGCATGCCCCCTCCTTTTCCCTACTACACACCCCGAAGCGGTCCTCGACCACCGCCGCGCCCGCGGACTGCAGGTCCTCGACGAAGGCCAGGGTCGCGGCGTCCGCGGGCAGGTCGTAGAACGACGTCAGGTTCGCGTCCGCTGCCGCCGCATCCTTGGCGGCCTTGATCTCGGCCGCGACCTGGATCAGCGCCTCGACGTTCTTGCCGCTGGGCAGCGAGGAGACCGCTTCCCCGCGGCTCTCCAGCAGCCGGGGCCAGTACTTGGCCGCCTTGATCACGTCCACGTGCCCCGGCGTGGTGTAGCGCCAGCCGAGCCCGAAGTGCTCGAGCACGTTGTCGTCGTGGGTGCTCGACGTGTTGTCCGAGAATCGGGGCAGGATGGCCTCGCGGTCGATGACCCACAGCTTCCGGGTTCCCCGGAGGACGTAGGCTCCGGGTGTGCCGGCCATCAACCGGTGGTAGACCTTCGCGTAGTCGCCCAGGTCGCTCCGGAAGGCGCCGACCTCCTCGGTGTCGGGTTGCCCCCGCTTGTCGAGCTGCACCAGCCGGGCGCCGCGCGCAGCCATCCGAGCCCTCAGGTCGTCCAGCTCCTCGAGGTGCCGCGCCCGTGCCTCGGGGTCCAGCGGTCCCGTGGCGGTCGCCTCCCGGTCGGGGGTGTCGTCGGGCCAGGCCCACCCCCGGTCCTCGTACCAGCCCCGGGTCCTCTCCACCCCCCAGGCCTCGGCGAGGATGTCCCGGTTACGGAGCCGCACCTCCCGACGGGCGTGCTGGTCGTAGGCCGCGAGGGCCTCGTCGACCCAGCCGCGAATCCGCTTGCGCAGGCGGCTCGCAGCCCGGGAGCGGCCCAGCTCCCGCGTGAGCAAGCGGGTGAGGGGCTCTTCCATCGCCATCCGCGGATCGCCGAACAGGGTCATGTCCAGCTCACGGATCCAGCCATCGCCGAACAGGGAACGGAACAACCGCTCCAGGCTGAGCTGGGCGCGACCCACCTGGCCATGGCCGGTGATGGTGATGTCCAGGTCCTTGGCCGTGTCCAGCTCTCTCCTGCGCTGGGAGGGCGTCCTCTTTCTCAGCAGGCCCCGGATCCCCACCGAGCCGGTGACCGCGATCTTCACGGACGGATAGTGCCCCCGCAGGAGCCGGAGGATCCGGATCACCAGCCCGGCCCGCCACACCCGGTAGGGGACCACGAACCGGCTGCCCATCAGCACCTCGAGCACCTTGAAGTGCTCGATGGATCCGAGGGTGAAGTACAGCTGCTGGAGGGAGCGCACCGCGGTGGGGCCCCGGGTATGGAGTGCCACCAGCTGACGGATCGTGGCCTTCGCACGGACGTGCTCGAGGATCGCTGCGGGTACTCCAGCCCTCTGTGCCGCCTGCTCCCCGGCCTCGCCGTGGAGAGCCTGGAAGGTCCGGTGTGCCCCGTGCGAGCCCTGCGGCCGGGGCACGGCCCCGCGGGTGAGCAGGTCGGCGATCCGCTCCAGCTTCTCGCCGGGGCCAGCGTCCACGAACCCGCGCCATTCGCGGCCAAACGCCTCTTCGAGCTCCGCCATCCCAACGTCGGGACGGAGCGCTGCGCTCCGGGCGACCTCGAAGGCCTCCCAGCGCCGGAGGGGATCCAGGCCCCGGGGAGCGCCCGTCGGGAACAGGTCGCTCAGGTCGCTGTCCCCCAACGCGTCGACCACGAGAGTCAGGTCGAAGGCGATCCGGTCCCGGTCCCCCGGGGCGCCCGGGGCGCTTCGCAGGGCCTCCAGCCGCCCGAGGTGGCCGGCGAGCGCGCCTTCGATCTCCTCGATCCGGTGCAGCTCCGCGGCGATGAGGAGCCCCCGGATCTCCCCCTCCAGGAGGGCATGGAGGCGCCCGTCAAGCGACCCTGGCGTCGAATCGTCGGCGGGCCCGAAGGCGCCGCGCTCGCGCTGCAGATCCTCCCGCCGGGCGGCGAGGGCCCGCGACCAGGAATCGAGGAGCCGGGCCCGATCCGCCAGGGGATCGCGGAGAGTTCGTTCGGGGGTCTCGGACATCGGGGGTTCCTCGTCGCCTGGGATGGAAGCCTGTCAGAGGCGGCCCCCGGGCGATAGGGGTTGGGTTGCTCGCAACGCCCGGCTACCCTGCGTTCGTGGTAAAGAAGCGTCGCCGTCCGCAGGACGGGTGGACGGAACGACCTCGCCGCCTGCGGTGTTGAGCGGGACGGTGAGACCCGGAGCGCGGAGAAGAGAGAACGACCCGCCGCGGGTGGGGAAGACCCATGGCAAAGACATCAGCTGTGAAGTGGATCCGAGATGGTCTGACGGGGGGCCTGGGCTTCGGCCTGGCCGTGGGGATCGTGCACCTGGCCATCGGCGTCGGCCTGATCCTGTCGCTGGGCATGCCTCCCATGCCCTGGTTCGTGGCCAAGTCGATCCTGATGGAGGTGCCGCTGGCGGTGGTGGCAGGGCTGCTGTGGTGCCCCCTGTTCGCGCTGCGACCGGGGCGCTGGCTGCACCCTGCCGCCCTCGCGGTCACCTGGATCGCGCTCGAGCGATACGTGGCGGTGGACCCCACCAAGCTGCAGATGTGGGTCGCGCCGTCGGTGGTGGCTCTGCTGCTGTTCCTCCTGTTCCGCTGGATCGCAGGCAAGAAGATGTGGCCCGTGGTCGCCGTCGCCGCGGTCATGCCCGTCCTGCTGATCGCGGTGCCCACCATCGAACACGCCCTCTCCGGGGGCTACGACATCCAGGCCAGCGCCACCCGAGGCACGCCGCCGGCGAACGCGCCGGACGTGGTCTTCGTGGTCATGGACACGGTCAAGGCCGAGAACGTATCCGCGTATGGCTACGACCGACCCACCACCCCGGTCTTCGATCAGTTCGCGTCCGAGGGGATGCTGTTCGAGCAGGCCACTGCGCCCGCCACCTGGTCCCTGCCGGCCCACGCGTCCCTGTTCACCGGCACCTTCCCGTCGGTGCACAACGCCCACGGGGAGACCCGCTGGCTGGACGAGAAGTTCCCGACCCTGGCCCAGGCCATGGGCGAGGCCGGCTGGGAGACCCGCTGCTTCACGGCCAACCCCCACATCAGCCCCAGCTTCGGCTTGACCCGGGGCTTCGAGTGGTCCGACCAGGCCTGGATCACCGGCGCCGGCGGCCGCGGGTTCAGCTTCATCTACCGGATCGTCGACTCCCTGGGCGTCACGGCCAAGGACAAGGGGGGCGGCCAGGTGGTGGACAACGTGGCCTCGTGGATGGCGTCGAGGCCCGACGACGCCCCGCCGGCCTTCGTGTTCGTCAACTTCCTCGAGGCCCACTTCCCCTTCCACCAGCTGCCCGAGGAGTACCGCTACGCCTACACCGACCTGCCGCTGGGCGAGCTGCGGGCCGTGGGCCAGATCGCCTTCGGCGTCCAGATGGGACGCCAGCTGACCGACGAGGAGTTCGAGCGGATCCACCAGCCCATCGTCGACATGTACGACGGCGGGGTGCAGTACACCGACTTCCTGCTGGGCCAGATCCTCGACCAGTGGCGCCAGCGGGGCACCCTGGACGACACGGTGTTCGTGGTGCTGGCCGACCACGGTGAGCACGTGGGCGAACACGGCGCGTTCGGCCATGTCTCGTCCCTGTACGAGCAGGATCTCTGGGTGCCGTTCGCCATCCGCTACCCCTCGAAGATCCCCTCCGGGAGCCGGGTGCCCGAGCCCATCTCGACCCTGGGCACCTTCGCCACCATCTACGATCTGGTGGACCTTCCGGCACCGGACCACCTGCAGGTGGACTCCCTGCTGCCGGCGCTGGAGCCGCGGGTGGAGGGCGAGCCCTTCGTCGTGGGCCAGCCGGTGATCGCCGAGCGCTTCGAGGAGGAGCTACTGTCGGCCCGCTTCGCGCCCGGCACCGCCAACGGCGAGGGCCCCCTGGTCAGCCCCTGGGGCCGCTACCGGACCTACCGCAACGGCGACCTCAAGCTGGTCCAGCACTGGGAGCACGGCAACTTCTCGACCCACCTCTTCGACCTGGCCAACGACCCGGGCGAGACCACCGACATCGCCAACGGCGCCATGACCCTGTTCCGACGCCAGGAGCTGGAGGAGGAGCTGAAGGCGATCACCGCGCTCAAGGGCATGCCTCGCCTGGACGCCGAGGTCGGGACCACCTTCGAAGGGGGAGCTCCTCCCGAGCTGGACGAGGCGGCCAGGGAGCAGCTCCGCCAGCTGGGCTACATCGAGTAGCGCATTCGGGTGCGGCCCGCAGCGTCACTCGCCAGGATTGCTGCCGTCGACGCGTCGCGTCGAAGCAGAATCCTGGTGTGTGGGCCTCACGGGGGAGCGAGGGCGGCAGGTGGGGACGGAAATCGACGGTCGATCAATAGAACCGGGCGCAGGGCACGCCGCAGCCGACCCGTGTGGCGTCCGGGGCCGCGGATTTCCTCGGAGCGGCGGCTTGCGGTTTGTCCCCGCGTGCACCAGAGTAACCCCCCGACTCGAGCCGACCGCGCCACCGTGATCTGCTCCACCGGGCACCAGGAGATTCCATGACCGACGAGATGAAACAGCTCCTCGAGCAGATGAAGGTCGACCGCGACAACCTCTACCGCGAGGAGACGTTGACCGACCTGCGCGCGGCCCAGATCCGGCGCCTGGTCCCGGTCAAGTCCGACGGCTCCGTCGACCCCGGCCGCCCGGAGCTGTTCCTGGGCGAGACCCAGATCATGTCGCCCCAGGGCCCGCTCCCGATCCAGGCCAAGCTCCCCGGTGCGACCCTGGACGAGGCGATGGACGCCTTCCCCGCCGCCATGGAGAAGGCGGTGCAGGACCTGGTCAAGCAGGCCGAGGAGATGCGCCGCCAGGAGGCCTCGCGGATCGTGGTCCCGGGCCAGGGCGGCGACCCCAAGCTCTTCCGCGGCTGATCTGCGGGGCCGTCCCGTGAGATCCCGCCCCAACGGGCCCTGTCCCTGCGGTAGCGGGGACAAGTTCAAGCGCTGCTGCCGCCCGATCGTGGATGGCCAACCCGCCCCCAACCCCGAGGCGTTGATGCGCTCGCGCTACACGTCCTACGCCCTGGGCCGCATCGACCACATCATCGACACCACCCATCCTGCGGGGCCCATGTGGGAGGCGGACCGGGAACGCTGGGCAGCACGGATCCGCCTGTTCAGCGACGACCACACCTTCGAGGGGCTCGACGTCCTGGCCGCGGCGACGGAGACGCCGGACCGCGGACGGGTCCTGTTCCGGGCCCACATCGCCGGCCGTGACGGGGACGTGTCGTTCGCCGAGAACAGCCTCTTCCTACGCCACGAGGGGCGCTGGCTCTATCACTCCGGGGAGCCGGGGTAGGGCGCTCCGCTCACGGCGTGTCGTCGCAGACGTCGCCCTCACCGTCGCCGTCCGAGTCGGTCTGGTCGGGGATCCAGGCGCCGGCCGGGTCCAGCGACACCTCCAGGTCGGTGACGGGGGTGCCCTCGTCCAGGAAACGCACGTAGTTCCCCCAGCCGCCCCCCTGGTCATAGACCTTGGTCATCAGCCGGTTCCATCCGGCGAGCAGGGTCACGTCCACGGGGAAGGCGTCGATCACCGTGCCCTGGCAGCCCGAGATGGCCTGGACCTCCTCGCCGTTGAGCCAGACCCGGGCGCCGTCGTCCGGACCGTGGCCCAGGGTGAGGGCGCGCTCGGTCTCGCTGTAGAGGTAGACCGCGTTGTAGACCTCGCGGGGGGCGTCCACGTGGCCGTAGTCCCACAGGTACTCCAGCCGGTCGTCCGGGCTCCACAGCACGGTCCAGGTGTGGTCGCCGGCGGGATCCCCGAGGGCCGGCGCCGCGTCCGCGTCGTTCTCGGCCACCAGGTGGTCGGCGGTGGGCAGGCAGTCCTGTTCGCTCGTCAGGCCGGTGAAGGGGCCGGCGGAGAGCCAGACCCGCAGGAATCCGTCGGCCGACGGCGCCAGGGGCTCGGCGTCGGGGCCGTTGGGGGTGTCGGGGCAGTTGTCGTCGTCGTTGTCGACCCCGTCCCCGTCCCGGTCGGTGTCGCACTTGTCGGGCTTGCCGTCCCCGTCCGGGTCGTCGGCGTCGTCGATCACGTAGCTGGCGTCCTCTGGGGCGACCACGGTGATCTCCAGGGTGTAGTACGGCACCGGCCCGTCCAGCAGGCTCGACACACACACCGCCCAGGTGCCCTCGGCCACGAAGCGGGCGCCGGGGGCGTGGGCCGGATCGAGGACCGCGCAGCCGTCCTCCGCCGGCGTCCCCACGGCCACCTGGTTGCCCTCCGGATCGTGGAGACCGAGGGTCGCGGGCGCCGGGCAGGCGTCCACCAGCCGGGCCTCGACAGCGGCGCAGTTGGGCAGATCGAGGGCGAAGCAGTCCACGTCGCCCTCGGGGAGTCCGCCGTGGACCTGGACCAGCTCCCAGGCCTGGGCCTCGTCCGGCTCGTCGTTGGGTTCGTCCTCCAGCTGGCCGTGCTCGATCTCGCACACCGGCGTGCAGCCGTCGCCACCCCAGGGGTCCCCGTCGTCGCAGTCCTCGTCCGCGTCGGTCACGCCGTCTCCGCAGCTGGGCAGCAGGCACAGCGACCGGCAGGTGTCGGGCTCGGTGTCGCTGTTGGACGGCCCCGCGTCACACTCTTCACCCGACTCCAGGATCCCGTTGCCACACCCGGGCGGCACCGGCTCCGGTTCCTCGGGACAGCCGACGAGCATCGCGATCAGCAGCAGCTTGGGGAGAATCCGCATCGGCACAGCATACTCCGAGCACAACTCGGCCGCGAGGTCGGTGTCAGCCCCTTGCGATTGGGGTAGGATGCCCGGCATGTCGCTGATTCTCCTGATGATGACGATGACCGCCGTCGAACCGACGTGGTTCCATCCGGGCCGGGGTACCGAGATCGCCGTGATCGAGGAGGACTCGACGGTGCGCGGCCTGCCGGTGAAGCGGACCGGGTGGTTGCTCGCGGAGGTGGACGATCCGGCCGTCCTGCGCTCGCTGGAGGACGTGGCCGAGCTCGACGTCCAGTCGGGCACCGGGCGTGTCGTCCGGATCCGTCCGCGAGAGGGCGTGGACGAGGTGGTGCTCTCCCGGCAGCTGCATGCGCGCCCGGACGTGGCGTGGGCCCACCCGGACCTCTCGGTCACCCTGGTCCCCACGGCCCTGCCCGACGACCCCTTCGTGGGCGACCAGTGGCACCTGGAGAACACCGGCCAGCGGGGCTGGACCCCCGGCGTGGACATCGACGCCGAGCTGGCCTGGACCCTGAGCACCGGCGCCGGCGGGATGGTGGCGATCATCGACACCGGCGTGGACACGGAACACGCGGACCTGGACGTGATCCCCGGCTGGGACTACATCGACAACGACGACGATCCCAACCCGGACTTCGACACCGAATCGGGCAAGCACGGCACCGCCTCGGCGGGGCTGGCGGTGGCCATCGGCGACAACGGGCTGGGCGTGGCCGGCGTGGCCTACGACAGCTCGGTCTACGCCATCCGCCTCATCGGCGGGGACACGGATCTGAGCGACGTGCGCGACGCCTTCGTGGAGGGGACCAACGCCGGAGCCTGGGTGCTCTCCAACTCCTGGAGCTTCGGCGAGGAGTGCCCCGAGATCCCCCTGTACGCGGCCCTGGAGGAGGGGCTGGAGTACGCCGAGGAGTACGGCCGCGACGGCCTGGGGACCGTGGTGGTGCTCAGCGCCGGCAACGGCAACTGCGACATCTCCTTCGACCACTTCCAGGGCTATCACACCGCCGTCAGCGTGGCCGCCACCAACGGCAACGACGACCGGGAGGGCTACTCGTCGTACGGCGACCACATCGACGTGGCCGGCCCCGCCGGTGGGGTGCTGACCACCGATCTGACCGGTGAGCCGGGCTACGGGAACTGGAACGACGACCCGGACTACTACGGCCACTTCTCCGGCACCTCGGCCGCCGCCCCGGTGGTCTCGGGGGTGCTGGCCCTGATGCTGGGCGCCAACCCCCACCTGACCGCGGAGCAGGCCCGGGACGTGCTGCGGCAGACCGCCGTGCGGGTGGACGTGGAGATCGGCCTGTACGACGAGCACGGCTGGAGCCCCTACTACGGCTACGGCCGGGTGGACGCGGGCGCGGCCGTGCTGGCGGTCGCCAACGAGCTCCCCGAGGCCCCGGTGGTGACCGGCCCGGTGGACTCGGCCTGGGTCGACCGGGTCCTGCTGCGCTGGGACGCCCCCTCGGACCCGGACGGCGACTGGCTCTCCTACGAGCTGGCCTGGTGGAAGGGCGAGGAACCCTCCACGGTGGCGATCCAGGAGGTCGACGGCAACCGCTTCGACATCACCGGCCTGGTCGAGCCCGGCGAACAGATCTCCTTCTGGGTCCGCGCCGTCGACCCCTGGGGTGCCGGTCCGCAGAGCGAGATCGCCAGCTTCACCGTGAGCGAGTGGGAGCTGCCGCCGGAGGAGGGGTGTGCGATCGGGAGCCCCGCCGGCTCCCGGCCCGCCGCCCGGGTCGTCGTCGTCGCCCTCCTCGTCCTCGCCCTGTTCGCCGCACGTACCCGGCGAGGGTGATCCAGGCCAGCGCCGTCAGCCCACGACCACCGTCAGACGAGGAGCACTCGCATCCCCCGTTCGCGGAGGACCCCGGCGGCTCGTCGTCGTCTCCGGCCGAGTCGTCGTCGTCCCCCGCCGAGTCGTCGTCCCCCGGATCCTCCTGGCTCGTCACGAGGAGCTTGCGGTATCGCATCCCCTCGTGGACGTAGGCGATGTGGATGTGGCCGTCGGTGTCCGTGGCGAGGGCACAGCTGGCTCCTTTGGTGACCGTCACCGGCGAGCTGATCTCGCCGCTGGCAGAGACGTGGCGGAGCTTCACCCAGCCCAGCGCGACCGAATAGCAGAGGTAGGCGCCACCGTCGGCGGCCGGAGCCCACTGGGGGCCGAACCGGTCGGTGCCGTTGCCGTGCTGGGCGGGATCGAACTCGACCACGGGGAGTTCGCTCGGGTCGAAGATCATCGCCTGTCCGTCCCACACGTTGAGCACCACGCCCGGGTCGTGGGCCACCGCCATGTAGGCCACTCGCGGGTCGACCCCATCGACACCCAGGGACATGTGGCGCAGGTCGTCCCCCTGCTCGGGGTAGGCGGCGTAGTCCGCCCAGATGACCGGATCGTCCATCAGGGAGCTGCGGTAGGCGCTCGAGTACTCGGTCCAGCCGCTGGTGACCCCGTGCCAGACGCCCTGCTGACCTTCCCGCGGGCTGATGAGGAAGCGCAGCTTCTCCCCGGACTGTCCGATGTACATCTGGCCCGAGTCGAGGACCTGCCCGGCGGTGTCCAGCCGCTGCCAGGCTCCATCGCGGCCCATCATCACCGCCTCGCCGGGGCGGCTGGGATCCAGCGAGAGGTTCCCGTTGCTCCAGGTGATGTAGACCTTGGTCTCCAGCGCCACCGCCGGCTGGGTCGCCACGTCCTCGATCACCCACAGCCCCTGCCCGCACTCCTCGTCCACGTTGGGGGTGGCCACCCACGAGGAGATCCACGCGCGGTCCTGGGCGTCGATCTCCAGGTGGGGCAGGTAGTTGCGGTCCGAACCGAAGGCGCCCTGGGCCAGGAGTTCCTCCTGCCAGTCGCCGGACAGCTTGTGGAAGACGTACAGGGTGTCACCCCACCCCGCGTCGATCACGATGTGGGGTTGACCCTGTGCGTCGACGGCGATCGAGGGCCGCGAACCGGCGAAGATGCCCGCGATCTCTTCCTCACCGATCTCGACCTGCAGCTCGTTGGCCGCGGCCTCGAGAGGCACATGGAGGGGACCCGCGACGGGAAGGAACAGGGCGCCGATCGAGAGGCCAGGACCGAAGCCCCGTGGAGTCACGGCACACACCCCGTCCGGCACCGCCCGTTCCGCTCCAGCTTCTTGCCGGTCATCGCCCACTTGCCCGGGGACTGGCGGGTCATGGTGACCGGGCCCTGCCAGCGGTGGATGACGCCCTCGTCGGTGTCGTGGACGCAGACGTCGATCTGGACCTTGCCGGTGTCGCCGGAGACCGAGATCAGCCGGGCGCTGTGGAGGCCCACGCAGCCCACGGGGTCGACGAAGATCGACTTCCAGGAGCTGTAGGAGCGGTTGCCGACCTTGTAGTAGGGGTAGGCGAGCCGGGGGTAGCCGAGCCCCATCAGGGTGTAGTAGGCGCTGACCGAGTCGTCGGGGCCGCCCAACCCGGTCGCGAGCATCGCGGCGTGGATGTCGGCCACCTCCCCGGCCCCGGACTGGCAGGAGTTGTGGGCGTTCCAGCGGTCGATGGCGCCCTGGCGGTCCCCCAGCACCAGGTAGGCGTAGGCGATCTGGGCGGTGGCGCCGGCCAGCAGCTTGCGGCTGTCCTCGTCACCGCAGGGGTTGCCCCGGGAGAGCTTCTCGGCGCGCTTCTCGGCCTCGACGATGTCCTGGGCCAACACGGTGGGGAAGCGGTGGGTGACGTCCTCCAGGCGCCGGTCCTTCCACGACAGGATCTGGCGCACGAAGGGGCGGTCGGCGTTGCAGGTGGAGTACTCGGAGACCACGCCGCTGGACACCAGGATCTCCGACACCCCGTCGCCGTCCAGGTCCTCGAAGTCGGCCCCCCCGATGGGGTAGAAGTTGACCCAGTGCCCCTCGCTGGCCGAGGTGTAGATCACCAGGCCGGTGGCGACGCCGCTGCTGCCGGTGGGGTGGTCGGCGAAGACCACCTCGGCCCCCGACCCCGTGAATCCGTCCAGCTCGACCCGGGACAGGGTGCCCGGGCCCGCCATCTCCTTGCGCAGCACCCTCGAGCCGGCCCGGGTGGCCACCAGGTAGTGGGGACCCGAGGTGGAGCCGCCGTCGCTCTCCACGGTCCACGTCAGGCCGAAGGCGTCCACGTCGCGGGCATCCGCGGGGGCCGCGAGCGTGGCCAGGAGCAGCGGCACCACGATGGCCAGGTGCCGGGGGGGTCGGCTCAGGGTCGATCCGTCTCGCATACCGCGCTCCTCTCCGCGTCCCCGCGGTCTTCGTCCCTCGTCAGCGCCTCGACCCGGAACCCTGCGATCACCTCCTCGCAGGCCTCCTTCGCCCGGTCGTCCCGGTAGTCCACGTTGCATACGATGCTGTAGTTGCCGCCCTCGCGATCCAGGAGCAGCCAGTAGTCCCGCCGGTGGGGTTGTGCGGACTCGATGACCACGGAGCAAGCCCTCTCGGCCGGCAGACCGGGGACGCCGTGGAGGACCCAGGCGTCCAGGCCCTCCGCGGTGGTCTCCGCGATGAGGGCGCAGGCCTCGGGATCCGGGAAGGTGAGCGACGCGCCGGGGACCCGCTCCGCGATGATGCTGGAGGCGAAGGGCTCGGGGTAGGGGGGGATGGTCAGGCCCATCAGCGTCGTCCGTCCGCCCTGGATCTCCTCGGGGAGGAGCCCTGGCGGCAGGATCTGGAATCCGGCAGGGATGGGGATCGAGAAGTCGCGGCCCCTCACTCGCTCCTCGGCGGTGTACACCAGCCCCTCGCGCACGGTCCGGCAGGCCCCGGGGGCCCGTGGGTTGTCCCCCATGTACGAGCAGAACACCGCCAGGCTCTCCAGCCCGCGGTGGATGGTCGAGATCTCGATCGTGGCGCCATCCCGGTCGCCCGTGAACCGGCAGCCGGGACCTGCGGGGACGGCGATGAGCTCGGTCGACACGTCGGTAGCCCCGAGACCCGCGGACAGTCCCGCTCCCATCTCTTCGCAGCCCTCCGGGGTCAGCTGGCGCTCCATGAGTGGACCCGCGGCACCCACCATGATCATCGTGGTGTCGGCCTCGGCCTGCGGACGCCCGTCGAGCACCAACACGATGCCGTCGTCGGCCTGGGCCCGCTCCACGGCCCCGCCGAGTTCACCGCCGGCCCGGGTGACGTGGACGAAACCGTCCGGACAGGGGACGGTGAAGCGGGGCGCCTCGACCACCGGCCGCGCGGTCTCCAGGGGGGTCGACGGAGCGGGTCCCGCCCCCTTGCGGCAGGCGGGGAGGCCCGCGAGGCCCGCCAGGCAACCGACCACCACCGCTGTTCGAAGTCCCCGCCCGAGCATCGACCAACCCCCGGTCGGTCCACGGTATCGAAGCCCGGACCACGGGACAACCGAGCCGCGGCGCCTGGCGCCCACCGGCGAGCGTCTTCTGTTCTTTCTAAAATTTCAGAAACATGTGAAACTCTGTCCTGATTCGGACCGGCGACCCACGACGAACGCCGTGCCACCCCCCAACGCCCGACCCCGAGGAACCACACATGCTGTTCGACAACGTCTCGATCCTGAGCGTGGAGCGAGAAGACGCCCCCCACCGCATCACCTCCGAGTGGATCATGGAGCAGCTGGCCCCGACGGCGACGCGCCTGGGCGTCCCGCCCACGCTGCTGACCGACCTGTCGGGCATCCACGCGCGAAAATTCTGGGACGAGGGCGTCCAGCCGTCCGAGGTGGCGACCCTGGCCGCCCGCAAGGCCATCGCGGCCGCCGGCATCGCCCCTCGCCAGCTGGGCGCGCTGATCAACACCTCGGTCTGCCGCGACTACATCGAGCCGTCCACCGCCTGCCTGGTCCATGGCAACCTGGAGCTGTCCCCCGACTGCCTGAACTTCGACGTCGGCAACGCCTGTCTGGCCTTCGTCAACGGGATGGATCTGGTGGGGATGATGATCGAGCGCGGCGAGATCGATTACGGGATCGTGGTCGACGGTGAAGGCAGCCGCTTCGCCGTCGAGTCCACCATCGAACGCCTCCTCGACCCCGGCTGCGACGAGAAGACCTTCCGCGACAACTTCGCCACCCTGACCCTGGGCTCCGGTGCCGCGGCGATGGTCCTGTGCCGGACCGACCTCCACCCCGAGGGGCACCGCTACCTGGGCGGCGTCAGCCTCGCCGCCACCGAGAACAACCGCCTCTGCGTGGCGCAGCCCGACCAGATGACCACCGACACCAAGGCCCTGCTGGTCGAGGGCCTGAAGCTGGCCGGCGCCACCTGGGCCCGCTCCATGGAGGTCTTCGGCTGGACAGCAGCCGATATCGACCTGATGGTCATGCACCAGGTGAGCAAGGTGCACACCGACAAATGGGCGGAGCTGACGGGCGTGGATCTCTCCCGGATCCATACCCTCTACCCGGAGTACGGCAACATCGGCCCCGCGGGGGTTCCCGTGGTGCTGAACCAGGCGGCAGAGCGGGGCATGGTGAACCGGGGCGACACCCTCGCGGTGCTGGGGATCGGCTCGGGCCTCAACGCCACGATGGCCAAGGTGATCTGGTAAGCTCCGCCCCTTCCACGACGGAGACACCATGCAGGTACCCACCGAGCTGTACCCGTTCGAGGGCCAGTACCTGGACCTGGACGGGCTGCGCTACCACTACCTGGACGAGGGCCGCGGCGAGCCCGTGGTGATGGTCCACGGCAACCCCACCTGGTCGTTCTACTGGCGCAAGCTCGTGCTGGCCCTGAGGGACCGCTACCGCATCATCGTGCCGGACCACATCGGCTGCGGATTGTCCGACAAGCCCGGAGACGACCGCTACGAGTACAGCTTCGCCCGCAGGGCCGACGATCTGGAACGGCTGATCGACGAGATCGATCCGCCGCAGAAGATCACCCTGGTGGTGCACGACTGGGGCGGCATGATCGGCATGACCTACGCGGTGCGGCATCCAGAGCGCATCGGGCGGATCGTGCTGCTGAACACCTCGGCCTTCCACCTGCCCCCGGAGAAACCCTTCCCCAGGCCCCTGTGGCTGGTGCGGGACACGCCGGTGGGGGCGCTGCTGGTCCGGGGACTCAACTTCTTCGCGTACACCGCATCGAAGGTCGCCTTCGAGTCGGACGTGCCGGACGAGGTCCGCAGGGCGTACAGGGCTCCCTACGACTCCTGGGCCAACCGGATCGCCACGCTGCGTTTCGTCCAGGACATCCCCCTGAAGCCCGGTGACCGGGGCTACGAGCTGATCTCCGAGGTGGACGCCAAGCTCGAACTGTTCGCCGAGACCCCGGCGCTGATCTGCTGGGGGGCCAAGGACTTCGTGTTCGACGACCACTTCCTGGCGGGCTGGCAAGAGCGCTGGCCCCACGCCCAGGTCAACCGCTACGAGGACGCGGGCCACTACGTGATGGAGGACGCCGCCGACCGCATCGTACCGGCGGTGGAAGAGTTCCTGGCGGCGAATCCGCTGCCGGAGGGTGAGGGATGAGCGGCGGCGAGCGGGTCAACTTCGCCGCGGCCCTGACCGAGATGGCCCGCCGCCAGCCCTACACGCCGGCGATCATGGTGCCCCACGGCCGCGACGAGCTGGGCAACGTCGCGTACACCCACTACACCTACCAGCAGCTGGACCAGCAGAGCGACTTCATCGCCCGGGGGCTGGAGTCCATCGGCATCGGCCGCGGGGTCAAGACGGCCCTGATGGTCAAGCCGTCGCTGGAGTTCTTCGCGCTGACCTTCGCGATCTTCAAGACCGGCGCGGTGCCGGTCCTGATCGACCCTGGGATCGGCACCAAGAGCCTCAAGACCTGCCTCGCCGAGGCGGCCCCCGAGGCCTTCATCGGCATCCCCAAGGCCCACCTGGCGAGGGTGCTGCTCGGCTGGGGCAAGGACTCGATCGAGACCCTGGTCACCGTGGGCGGCCGCCGATGGCTGTGGGGTGGGTACACCCTGGCCCAGGTACGGGCGCTGGGGGAGTCGGACGAGCCCTACGACGCGCCGGCGACGCAGGCGGACGATCTGGCCGCGATCGTGTTCACCTCGGGCAGCACCGGTATCCCCAAGGGGGTGCTCTACGAGCACGGTCAGTTCCTGAACCAGGTGGTGATGCTGCGGGAGATGCTGGGCATCGAACCCGGCGAGATCGACCTGCCCTGCTTCCCGCTGTACGCCCTGTTCGACCCGGCGCTGGGTATGACCACCGTGATCCCGGACATGGACTTCACCCGTCCGGCCCACGTGGACCCGCGCAACATCATCGGACCCATCGAGGACTTCGGCGTCACCAACATGTTCGGCAGCCCGACCCTGCTGAACACCGTGGGCCGCTACGGGGTCGAGCACGGGGTGAAGCTACCCGCCCTGAGGCGGGTGATCTCCAACGGCGCACCCGTGCCCGCGGCGGTGCAGCAGCGCTTTTGCAAGATGCTCGGCGAGGGCGTGGAGGTGGTCACGCCCTACGGCGCGACCGAGGCGTTGCCGGTGTGTTGCGTGGGCAGCGCGGAGATCCTCGGGGAGACTGCGGCGAAGACCGAGCGCGGGGCGGGGGTGTGCGTGGGCCGACCCGTATCGCCCACCGAGCTGCAGATCATCCGGGTCGACGACGGCGCGATCCCCGAGTGGAGCGACGACCTGCCGGTGCCGTCGGGGGAGGTGGGCGAGATCACGGTGCGGGGCCCCACGGTCACCCGGGCCTACCACGAGCGCCCCGAGCAAACGGCCCTGGCCAAGATCGTCGACGGCGACACCTTCTGGCACCGGATGGGGGACCTGGGCTACTACGACGAACAGGGCCGGGTCTGGTTCTGCGGCCGCAAGGTGCACCGGGTGGAGACGGCCGAGGGCCCCCTGTACGCCGTGCGCTGCGAGGGCATCTTCAACCGCCACCCGAAGGTCTACCGGTCCGCCCTGGTGGGCATCGGCGAGCGCGGCTCCCAGGAGCCCGCGATCTGCATCGAACTGGAGGACGGCGTACCGTCGAGCGAGCACGACGGGATCCGCGAGGAGCTGCTGGAGCTCGGGGCGGGCGAGGAGATGACGGCCGGAATCCACAAGGTGCTCTTCCACGAGGGCTTCCCGGTCGATATCCGTCACAACGCCAAGATCCACCGGGAGCAGCTGGGCGAATGGGCCGCAGGGAGGCGCGGATGAAGGTCCTGGTGACCGGGGGCGGTGGTTTCCTGGGGTTCGCGGTGGCGCGGCAGCTCCGGGACCGGGGCGACGAGGTCCGCAGCCTGGCGCGGGGCTCCTATCCGGAGCTGGCCGAGCACGGGATCGAGGAGGTCCGCGGGGATCTGGCCGACGCCGAGGCGGTGTCCGGCGCGGTCGCCGGGTGCGACGCGGTAATCCACACGGCGGCCAAGGCCGGCGACTGGGGCCCCCACGCCGAGTTCTTCAGCGCCAACGTCACGGGCACCGAGAACGTCCTGGTCGCCTGCCGCGAGCACGGCGTGGGCCGCCTGGTGTACACCTCCACGCCGTCGGTGATCCACGCGGGCGGAGACGTGGAGGGGGTGGACGAGTCGGCCCCCTACCCGGACCACTTCGAGGCCGCGTACCCCGAGACCAAGGCCATCGCCGAGCGGATGGTGCTCGAGGCCAACGGGCCCGATCTGGCCACCGTGGCCCTGCGGCCCCACCTGATCTGGGGCCCGGGGGACCACCACCTGGTGCCCAAGCTCACCGCCCGCGCCAAGGCCGGCAGGCTGCGCCGGATCGGCAGCGAGCCCAAGCTCATCGACGTGGTCTACATCGACAACGCCGCCGAGGCCCACCTGCTGGCCCTGGACCGGCTGTCTCCGGATGCCCCCTGCGCCGGCAAGGCCTACTTCATCAGCCAGGGCGAGCCCATCTCCAACTGGGAGATGATCGACCGCATCCTGGAGGCGGGCGGGGTCGGACCCGTCGACAAGAGCATCTCCCCCGGACTGGCCGTCTTCGCCGGATCCGTGCTCGAGCTTGCCTACAAGGTCCTCCCCCTGAGCGGCGATCCCCCCATGACCCGGTTCCTGGCCGTCCAGCTCTCCACGGCCCACTGGTACGACATCTCCGCCGCGCGCCGGGACCTGGGATTCGAGCCCCGGATCTCCATCGACGAGGGATTGCGTCGCCTGGCGGCCGATCTCCAGGGCGGCTGAACCCGCCGCCCTTCGGCGGTGGGAAAACGCGCCGAACCTTGTCTCCGCTCCGCCGCGCCAGGCAAACTTGCGGCATGAGTCCAAACGAGACAGGCGACGGGGGGGCGGCTCGGTCCGCTCAGGGGGACCTGACGACCCGCTGGCGAGTGGCGGGGGACGGGGGGGAGACCGCCCGGGACGTGGCCCTGCGGGTGCTGCGCGAGGCGAAGACGCCGGCCGAGAGACCCACGGATCTCCGGGGCATCGACCTGGCCCGGGAAGACCTCTCGGGCCTGGACCTGTCCCGTTGCGACCTCAGCGGTGCACACCTGGCCCAGGCCAACCTGGGCCAGGCCAACCTCTCGTTCTGCACGCTCCAGGGGACGGTGCTGTTCGAGGCCGATCTGACGGGAGCCGAGCTGCTCAGCGCCGATCTGACCGGCGCCGACCTCAACCAGAGCGTGGCCGATCGGGCCGGCTTCGGCGGAGCGAACCTGTCCGGCGCGCTGGGGGTGAGCGCCCGCTTCGAGGGGGCGACCTTCAGCAAGGCCACCCTCGTGGACGCGGACCTGAGGGGCGCCAGGCTCGCAGACGCCCGGATGCAGACCGCCGACCTGACCGACGCGAACTTCGCCAAGGCCGATTTGCGGCACGTGGACATGCAGGAGAGCGAGGTCCACGGGGCCGACTTCACCGACGCTGACCTGCGGGGGGCGCGCCTCAAGCGGATCTCCGGCTTCGAGCGGGCGGCCTGGATCGGCACCGACGTCCGGGACGTGGACTTCTGCGGTGCCTACCTGGTCCGGCGCCACATCATGGACGAGAACTACCTGTTCGAGTTCCGTCAACGGAACCGGCTGTCCGCGATGCTGTACACCGTGTGGTCGGTCACCTCGGACTGCGGACGGAGTTTCACCCGCTGGGCCCTGTGCGCCGTGGCGATCGCGGTGGCCTTCGGTCTGGCCTACACCCAGGTCGACCTGGACTACGGGGATCACCAGACCTGGCTCTCGTCCATGTACTACAGCGTCGTCACCCTCACGACCCTGGGCTACGGCGACGTGCTGCCGGCGTCGGTGCCGGCCCAGATCCTCGCCGTCGCCGAGGTGATGCTGGGGTACGTGGTGCTCGGGGGATTACTCTCCATCTTCGCGAACAAGATGTCGCGCAGGGCGGAGTGAGGAGGAGGGGCCGTGTTCAAGTTCTTCGCCCGGAGAAAGAAAGACCCCCAGGCCGAGCTGCGCAAGGTGCTCGGCGCCCACGAGCTGCCGACGTTCTCGGGGGTGGTCATGCAGACCCTGGAGCGGATGCGCGACCCCCGCTCCACGCCGGCGATGATCGCCGAGGTGATGGGCGCCGATCCCGGGCTCTCGGTCCGGGTGCTCAAGGCGGTGAACACCGCCTCGTACTCGGTGCGGCGCAAGGTCACGTCGCTGGACCAGGCCATCGGCCTGCTGGGCCTGTCCACGGTGGAGTCCCTGGTACTGGCCGTGGCCGTGCGGGATTCGCTCCCCACCGACCCGGTCCAGGGCTACGACGCCACCCGGTTCTGGCGAACCGCGGCACGGCGCGCGGTCACCGCCCGCAGCCTGGCCGCTCGGCTTCATCCGGCCCAGGCCGCCGAGAGCTTCACCGCCGCATTGCTGCAGGACATGGCCGTGCCGGTCCTGGCCTCCGACGAGATCGCCCGGTACGGCGACCTGCTGGAGCACTGGCACAACAGCGACGACGACCTGGCGCGGCTGGAGCAGGCCGAGTTCGGCTGGAACCACCCCGAGGTGGCCACCTGGATGTGCGCCGAGTGGGTCCTGCCCGAGATCCTGGCCTCGTCCATCGGCGCCCACCACGGCGAGGTGGGCGAGGGCAACGAGGGCCTGGTCTGTCCCCCCGCGGTGACCCTGGTCTCCTTCCTGCGCGAGCCCGAGGAGCGCACGGGCTCGGACGAACTGGTCGAGGCGGTCCACGATCAGTTCGGCATCGCCACCGACGACGTGGTCTCCCTGGTCGGGGACGCCTTCGACGCGGCCGAGGAGCTGGCCGAGCTGTTCGGCTGATCCCGCTCAGAGGGGCCGCACCGGCACGCAGATCGCCACGTCGTGCAGGTGCTCGGGGTGGGTCTTGGGGTCGGAGAAGCACTCCTCGTACGCCGGGCGGTCGTCGGGCTGGTAGCCGGACTCGGGGAGCCAGCCGCCGTACACCGCGTTCCAGGCATCGCCGTACTGGTCCGGCTTCAACTGGAAGCGGGCGACGGCGTAGTCACCCCCGGGGATCTCCATCTTGCCGAACTCGCCGTCCACGGGCGTGTCGGACGGCACGGTCACGCACACGCTGATTCGCAGCTTGTCCTCGTCGGTGATCTCGGGGTTGTCGTGGTAGATGGTCATCGACCGGGTCTGCGGCCCCAGCAGGCCCCGGGGGCCGGCCCAGCGCATCAGCGAGCCCCACAGCTGGCCGAACAGCTCGGCGTCGCCGGCGTAGGGGCCCACGTGGCGCAGGTAGGCGACGGTCATCGGCTCGTGGCGCACGACCTCCACGTTCGCGGTCAATTCGCTCTTGCCCTTCATCTCGATCCTCCAGTTCAGGTGGGTTGTCTGGGGATCAAGGTACGGGTCGGACACGAGGATCGCTTCGCACCCGTTGCGGTCCGGTTGACCCTCGTTGCGCACCGCTTGACCGTCGTTGCGCTCGCCTTTGCCCTGCTTGCGATCCGGCTCACCGCCCGCCTCCCGCCACTCGCTGGCGCTGGCACCGAAGTGCCTGCGGAAGGAGCGGGCGAAGGTGGCCGACGAGGTGAACCCGCAGTCCAGGGCGATCGCGGTGATCGGTTTGCCCCGGTTGAGGATCAGCTGCGCTGCGGCCTTCTCCAGGCGCAACCGCTGGACGAAGCGTCCCAGGGTCTCGCCGGTCATCGCGCTGAAGATCCGGTGGAAGTGGTACGGAGAGAAGTGGGCCACCCCGGCCAGCTCGTCCAGGGTCATCTCCCGGTCCAGGCTGCCCTCGATGTGGTCGATCACCCGGTTGATGCGGGCGGTGTACTCGGGGTTGCTCATGGCGTCGAGACTCCCGGGGCCAGGGACCGTCCGTTCAGTTCAGCTCCACGTACACCCAGTCGGTATCGGGGGTCAGGTCCGGGGCGAAATCGTAGGACAGGTAGTCGGAGCAGACCGTCACCGCCGTGACCCAGATGTCGGTCAGAAAACCGATCTGGCCGTGGTCGAAGCCCAGGGTCACGTGGTCGGTGCCCAGGGTGTATTCGAAGGGATCGGCGTCCTGGACCTGGTCCCAGGGCACGGGATCCATGTCGTAGAACGCGCCGGTGAGGGCCGCCTGGTCGGCGTTGTAGGTGTCCAGCGCGAAGTCGGACTCGTACCAGGCCCCCGAGCCGTCCAGGTCGATGCGGACCTGCATCTCCTGGTCCGCGGCCGCGATGCCGACGTGGGACACGAGCCGGAACTGCAGGGTGCCGTCGATCTCGTCGGCGCAGACCTGGACGTCGGAGAGGTCGAACTCCCCATCGCAGGTCGCGGACAGCGTGGGATCCGCCTGGTCCACGTAGTCGTCCGCGGGGTCGGCCGAAGGCAGGATCGACGTGAAGTCGTTGGGCGCGCCGTCGCAGTCGTAGTCGATGCCCGAACAGGGCTCGGGGGCGCCTGGGTAGATGTCCGGCTCGTTGTCGTCGCAGTCCCCGTCGCAGGTGGTGTGACCGTCGCCGTCCGCGTCCCACAGCTCCAGGTCCGGGTCGTCGTCGTCGCAGTCCCCGTCGCAGTTGGTGAAGCCGTCGCCGTCGTCGTCCTCGTCCTCGTCCACCAGGCCGTCACAGTCGTTGTCGATGCCGTCGAAGCAGTCCTCGGCGTTGCCCGGGTAGGCGGCCAGGCTGCCGTCGTCGCAGTCCGCGGGGCCGCAGAACCCGCCGCCCACGAAGCTGCCGTCCCCGTCCGCGTCCTCGCAGAAGTCGGGCAGGTCGATGTGGAGCCACGGGGTGTCGGGATCCAGGTCCGGGGCGAAGTCGATGCCCACGCCCGACTCGCACCAGGCGTTGATGTGGACCCAGATCTCGTCGGCGAAGTCGATCTTGCCGTGGAAGAAGCCCATCTCCACGTGGGACGAGCCCAGGGTGTAGTCGAAGGGGTCGGCGAGGGCGATGGGCACCCAGTACACCGGGTCCATGTCGTAGAGCATGCCGGTCAGCGCCTGGACGTCGTCGTCCCAGGTATCCAGGGTGTAGTCCGCCTCGTGCCAGTCGCCCACGCCGTCCAGATCGATGCGGATCTGGATCTCCTGGTTCACGGCCGAGATGACGTTGTGGCTCAGCAGCTTGAACTGCACGTGGCCGCCGATCTCGTCGTAGCAGTAGTGCACGTTGCCCAGGTCCACGTCGGACGAGCAGGCCACGGGGGTCAGGGCCTCGGCGTCGATGAAGTCGTCCGAACCGTCGATGGCGGGCAGGATCGTGGTGTAGTCGTTGATCACCCCGTCGCAGTTGTTGTCGATCCCACCGCAGCCCTCCCGGGCGCCGGGGAAGGCGGTGGAGTCCGCGTCGTCGCAGTCCTCGCAGACGTCGTACCCGTCCAGGTCGCCGTCGGGCACGTCCGGGTCGTCGCTGTCGATCAGCCCGTCGCAGTCGTTGTCGATTCCGTCGCAGAACTCGGGGCTGAGGGGGTGGTTGTCCGGGTTGGCGTCGTCGCAGTCGACGCACTCGTCGGCCCCGTCGCCGTCCCCGTCCGGGATGTCGGCGTCGTCCGAGTCCACGTCCCCGTCGCAGTCGTTGTCGATCCCGTCGCAGACCTCGGCGTTGCCCGGATAGGCGTCCGGTTCGGCGTCGTCGCAGTCGTCGCACTCCGAGACCCCATCCGCGTCGACGTCGGGCACGTCCGGATCGCCTCCGTCCACCAGGCCGTCGCAGTCGTTGTCGATCCCGTCGCAGAGTTCGGGGTGGCCGGGGTGGATGTCGGGGTCGGCGTCGTCGCAGTCCTCGCACAGCCCCACGCCGTCGCCGTCGTCGTCGGGGATGTCGCTGTCCGCGGAGTCGATGTCGCCGTCGCAGTCGTTGTCCTGGCCGTCGCAGACCTCGTCGTTGTCCGGGAAGTTGGCCGGGTCGGCGTCGTCGCAGTCGTTGCACGCGCTCGAGCCGTCGCCGTCGTCGTCCGGGACGTCGGGATCCCCGCCGTCGACCAGCCCGTCGCAGTCGTTGTCGATGTCGTCGCAGACCTCCTCGGCGTCCGGATGGACGTCGGGATCCCCGTCGTCGCAGTCCACGTCCTCCGCATAGCCGTCGCCGTCCGCGTCGACCGGGGCCGTGTCGTCGTCTCCGGTGTCGTCGTCCCCGGTGTCGTCGTCCCCGGTGTCG
>CAZITQ010000035.1:29366-51408 GCA_964542165.1 uncultured Rickettsiales bacterium | reverse complement strand
GTCGTCCCCGGTGTCGTCGTCCCCGGTGTCGTCGTCCCCGGTGTCGTCGTCACCGGTGTCGTCGTCGCCGGTGTCGTCGTCCCCGGTGTCGTCGTCCCCGGTGTCGTCGTCCCCGGTGTCGTCGTCACCGTTGTCGTCGTCGTCGTCGTCCCCCCCGTACTGGGGAGGACATCCCCACATCAGGAGCGGGACCAGCAGTCCCAGCCAGAGCCATCGGCGCAACACGCCCACGTGGACCTCCTCGTCATCGTCGGACCTTCGGATTCGGCTGCCGGATTTATACCACGTAGGGGGTCGAATTCCCCGGGAATCTCCCGGCCCGACCGGCCGGTGGATCCGGCCTGCGGCCTTCGTGGTAGTTTCGATTCGCGTGAGCGACGATCCCCAACAGAGGCCTCCGCGAGCCGACGGGCCGCCCGGCCCGCCCGAGGCCCCGGACGTGGACGAAGACGCGCCCACGGTGCCACCCGGGCCCCGCGGGGCGAGTGGACCGCTGTCCTCCGCCGAGACCCGGGTCTACTGGCGCTCCCTCGACGGCCGGGGCGAAGACGGGGGTCCCGACGCCCGGCGAAGCCTCGATCCGGACCTCCAGGAGACCGAGATCATCGGCGAGGAGGACGGCGAGCGGGAGGCCCGGGACCTCTCGGGACCGGTCCGCACCGCCGTCACGACCGCCGTCCACACCCCCGCCCCGCCGACGGGAACGGGCAACGAGTGGGGCCGGTACGAGGTGGGGGAGTGCCTGGGCGAGGGGGGCATGGGGGTGGTGTACCGCGCCGAGGACCCGACCCTCGACCGCTCGGTCGCGCTCAAGTTCATCCGGCAGGGCAGCCCGGATCTGGTCCAGCGTTTCTTCCGCGAGGCCCGCGCCCAGGCCCGGGTGCAGCACCCCAACGTGTGCAACGTGTACGAGGCCGGCGAGCTGAACGGCGAGCCCTACATCGCCATGCAGTTCATCGACGGCGTCGACCTCGCCGAGGCGACCGCGGACCTGGGTATCGAACCTCTCCTGCGTCTGATCGAGGACGTGTCGCTGGCGGTGCACGCCGCCCACCGACTGGGGCTGATCCACCGGGACCTCAAGCCGGGCAACATCCTGGTCGAGACCACCCCCGACGGGGAGCTGAAGCCCTACGTGATGGACTTCGGGCTCGTCCGCGACGAGCGGGATCCGGGGACGACCGTCAGCGGCGCGATGCTGGGCACTCCCGCGTACATGGCCCCGGAGCAGGCCATGGGCGAGACCGACCGCATCGACCGGCGGACCGACGTCTACAGCCTGGGCTCGATGATGTACCGACTGCTGCTCGGACGGCCGGTGTTCCAGAAGAGCAACGCCGTCGCCCAGGCCATGACCGTCGTCTCCGAGGAGCCCACGCTGCCCCGGAGGATCGATCCTTCGATCCCCCGGGACGTGGAGACCATCGTCCTCAAGTGCCTGGAGAAGAAGCCCCAGGACCGCTACGACTCGGCGCGCGCCCTCGCCCGCGACATCCGCCGCTACCTGGACGGAGATCCCATCGAGGCCCGTCCCATCGGTCTGCTTCGGCGGCTGGTCAAACGGGCGCGCAAGCACCGGGTCCCCGTGGCGGTCGTGGGCGCGGCCCTCGCCGCCGTGCTCGTCCTCGCGGGGATCGCCATCCACACCCGCCATCAGGCGGATCGCCAGGCCCTGCTGGCCCAGCAGTTCGGCAGCGACGCCAGCGACATCGAGTGGATCATGCGGGTGGCCCACATGGCCGACTTCCACGACATCCGCTCGGAGCGGGAGACCGTGAGGCGGCGCATGGCCGACATCGAGGACCGCATGGGCGACGTGGGCGCCCTCGGGCGCGCCCCGGGCCACTACGCCCTCGGTCGGGGACACCTGGCCCTCGGGGACTACGAGGCGGCCCGCGGGCACCTGGAGCTGGCGTGGGCGGATGGGCTGCAGGACGCGGACGTGGCCTACGCCCTCGGGCTCACCATGGTCCACCTCTACCAGCGGGAGCTGGCCGCGGCCCGGTCCATCGCCGACCGGGACCTGCGGGAGCTGGGCGAACGCGAGGCCCGCGCCGCCTACCGCGACCCCACCATCCGCTACCTCTCCCAGGGACGGGGATCCCAGCTGGCGGCGCCCGAATACGTGGAAGGTCTCCTGGCGCTGGTGGAGGACCGCCACGGGGAGGCCCTGGAGAAGGCCCGCTTCGTCGTCCGCGAGGACCCTGGCCAGTACGAGGCGAGGATCCTCGAGGGCGATGTCCACCGCGCCATCGGCCACGCCCGAGCCTCGGCCTACGACATCGAGGGGGCCCTGGGCGCGTACGACGAGGCCATCGCGGCCTACGGTGCCGCCGTCTCCGAGGGCGAGAGTGATCCTGCGGCCTACGAGGGGACGTGCGAGACCTGGATCAACGTGGTGACCACGCAATTCTGGATGGCCATGGACGTGGGTGACGCCCTGTCCGCGGCCGACATTGCCTGCGCGCGCGCGCTGACCATCGAGCCCGACCGCGCGAGCGCGCTGATCGTGCATTCGATGGTCGAGGTCTACGCGGGTAGCGAGCGCATGCGGAGGGGAGAGCCCCCGGCCGAGCACCTGGCGCGGGCCGCGTTCCTCGCCCGGCGCGCCATCCGCATCGATCCCGACAACGCCCGGGCCTACGACCGGCTCGGGCTCGCCTACTCGGCGGCCATGGAGAACGCCGCCGTCGAGGGAAGGGACGTTCGGACGTGGTACGAGCAGGCCATCCGCGCCCTCGAACGAGCGGTGGCCCTGGATCCCACCTACGCCCACTCCCTGGACCACGGGGGGCGGGCCCACCGCCAGTACGGCTGGTGGGAGTGGGAGCAGGGGCGGGATCCGGTGGGGCCCTGGGAGGCGGCGATCCTCGCGTTCGAGAGGGCCGGAGCCATCCGTGAGGAGTCGGTGTTCGTCAGCGATCTGGGCAACGTCTACCTGGATCTGGGCCAGTACAGGGAGGAACGGGGCCTCGACGGGCTCGCGGATGCCGGGAGAGCCGTGGACGCCTTCGAGACCGCCCTCCGCCTGGGCCGGGAGGATCCCCATGCCGGGCCGTACGCCCAGGTGAGCCTGGGCACGGCGCTGGCGGTCCGCGCCAAGCTCGAGAAGGACCGCGGGTTGGACCCGACCGGGTCCCTCGCGGCGGCCCGTCAGCCGCTGGAGCGGGCGGCCGTGGAGGTCAAGGGCTGGCATCAGCCCCACAAGAGCCTGGGATGGTGCGATGTGATCCGGGCCGAGCACGATGCCCTGATCGGCGAGGATCCCCTGCCCGCCCTGACCGCCGCTCGGACGCACCTCCAAGAGGCCCTCACCATCGAGGGATCCGACGCCCAGGTCCACACCTGGCTGGGCGGCACCTATGTCGCCGAGGCCGAGCATCGGATGGCGGCCGGCGCGCGTCCGGACGTCCCCCTGTCCCTGGCGCGTGCTGCCCTGGATCGGGCCAGGGCGCTCCAGCCCGACCTGCCCGAGCTGGCCGAGGTGGCCGCAGACGTGGAGATCTGCACCGCGCGCTGGGAGCACGCGCAGGGGCGCTCGGCGGCCCCCCATCTGGAGACCGCGGAGATCATGCTGGCCACCGCGGTCGAGCGGGCGGAGACCTACGCGGCGATCCGGCGGATGGCCGAGTGCGAGCTACTCCGGGCGATGGGCGCGGAGCCGGGTTCACCGGTCCAGAGTGCCCACCTGCACGCCGCGCGCACACGGGCGAACCGCGCCCTGGAGCTGCGATCCGAGGACGAGGACGCCCTGGGCGTGCTGGGCCGTGTCCATCTCCTGCGGGCGGAATCCGGCCGGGACCCGGCCGTGAGACGAACCGAAGCGCTGGCGGCGCAGGACGCCTTCGCCCGCGCCCTGGCAGCGAATCCGCTCCACGCTGGGCGGATCGAGGGGCCGCGTCGACGTACGGAGGCGCTGCTCAGCCGCTGACCCCCGAACGGGGATCCCCGGTCAGTCGATCTTGATCTGGATCCAGTCACCCTCTTCGAACGGCGGCGGCGGTGGGGGAGGCTTGACGCGGATCGGCCCGATGGCGTGGGAGCCGACGATCTCCAGCACCACGTTGTCCGCCACGAGATAGATGGTGTTGCCGGCGGCTGCGGTCGGCGCGCTGCCGGGCAACGCCTTGCTGAGCGTGAAGTCGGTGTTGGCCGAACCGGGCCCGGTCACCTTGACCGAGATGCGGTTCTTGCCACCGAACTTCGCGGTCCGCTCGATGGGCATGTGCGCTCCCTCCTCGCGTCTCGGGCGCGCCCGCACGATGCGGGCGCCGGGAGACGCCGCGCAGGATGATACCGCAAGCCCGAATGGCGGGGGGCTACCCGATCGGGTTTTTTGGGTTTGACACTCCCGGCGCTTTGGGGCACGGTGCGGCGGCTTTCGAGGGCGCACGGGTGGACGCGCCCGCGCCGGAGCCACTTCTCGATGGAGGTCAGGACCGTGTTCGAACGCCGCTGGATCGTGCTCTCGTTGCTGGCGACTTGCCTCGCCGTCGTCTCCTGCCAGAGGCCCGACGACGAGGACGAGGAATCCCTGGACTTCGTGGACGAGGCACTCGAGGAATGTGTCAGGGACGCCCTGGACCAGGACGAGGGCGACCTGGAGGACGACGACCTGGCCGAGCTCGAGCACCTGGAGTGCCAGGCCCGGGGGATCGCCGATCTGCACGGCATGCAGCGCCTGACCGGCCTCGAGACCCTCTCGCTGTGGGAGAACGAGATCGTCGACCCGTCCCCCCTCGCCGAACTGGGCGACCTGCGCGAACTCCAGCTGGGCCACAACCGGATCGAGGAGCTGGACGCCCTCGCCGGCCTGACGGACCTGGAGCGCCTGGGCCTGTCGATCAACCAGATCCGCAACCTCGAGGCGATCACCGGACTCGCCGAACTCCGGTGGCTCAACCTGGACCGCAACCAGCTCAAGGGCGGAGACATGGACGAGCTGTGCGAGCTCGAGGCCCTGACCTGGGTGACCCTGGACCACAACTACATCGACGACGACGACGACTACGACTGCCTGACGGACGCCGGGGTCGAGGTGTACGCCGACTACCAGGTGGATCCGGACGACCGCAGCGCCGCCGGTTCCGGGTGGGCTGCCCTCTCGGGCGCCGCCACGGCCAGCGACACGCCGGTGCAGCGCGCCGCCCCGGGGCGCCTCGACATCCGCACCCGAGCCGACTCCGAGGTCGAACTCGTCCTGCAGACCGCCACCGGCGTGCTGCCGGTCATCCACGAGTTCCCCGGGCGGATCGTCCGGGACGGCGACGACCTGGTCTACGACTTCGCCGGTCACAGGGCCACGGTGGGCCGCGTGATCGAGGGGGGCTTCCAGCTCTGTCAGGGGGACCACGCCGGGACCTGCCAGCTCGCCGTCGGCCGAAAGGGCCCGGGGAGCGCGGCCAGCGCGGACCATCTCCACGGGGACGGTGCCGTGGTCGCCACCGCCGCCCTGCGGCTGCTCGGGGATCCCCGTCCGCAGAGCGACTGGAAGCTCGTGGACGACGACGAGGAGGAGTACGGCGTCGTGAACGAGGAGCTACTGCCCTACGTCCTCGCGTCGCCCAACCAGTACGACGCGGGCTCCTGTCTGTTCATGGCCACCACCGGTTCGATGGAGATCCTGCTGAACCAGGGCGAGGACGAGGACGACATCGAGTACTGGGGGGACACGGACCTGTCCGAGCGCTTCCTGATGAACGCCAGCGACTACGTGGGCAACGACGTGGTCGACTGGGTCCTCAGCGACCTGATCTACGCCTACGAGGACCTCGGCGGCTCGATGCTCGACCGGGACTACCCCTTCCAGGCCGGGTACATCAAGGACGGCGTCTACGGCGTCACCGAGGCCAGCCCCACCGAGCCCGGGGCCTACTTCAGCTGCTACTTCAGCTGGATCAACCACCTGCCGGACGACTGGGAGGAGATGCTCGTCGACACGCCGCCCGCCGAACGCACCGTGGTCTTCATCGACCCGGACAAGGACGGCAACAGCCAGTGGGCCGTGGCCCTGGGCGACGAGGAGGTCATCGAGCAGATCAAGTACGAGCTGCGGACCAAGAATGCCCCGGTGATGGTGGTCTACAACCACTTCCTGTACTGGCACGCCGACATCATCGTGGGCTACGACGACACGGTCGAGTACGGCTGCCCGATGGTCAACCAGTCGATCCAGTACTTCAACAACAACGGCGCCGCCGCGTACTCCAACCAGATCGAGGCCCACATGGAGGAGGAGGGAGGGTGCCGCGACAAGGGCATCTTCTACGTCCGCGACTCGATCTACGACGGGGGCGACGAGGAGCCGATGTACGAGTACAGCGAGCAGTACGGCTTCGAGGACAGGTACTCGCAGCGCATCATCCAGCGCTCGTACGACTGGGTGAAGTACCTGGGGAATCACGCGTACACGGTGCACCGGAAGTAGCCACCCACACCGGTGTGCCGGACCACCGCTCCCGCACCGGTGTGCCGAACCACCGCTCCCCCTCCCGCGTTCCCCCGCCATCCCGCGCACCCGCGCCCCTCCCCAGTGCTACGATCACCTCTCCAGGAGGAACACCCTTGTCCCGCCGCAAGCTCGTCATCGCCGGTCTCGGGGTCGCCCTGTGGGGCGGCTGGGTGGCGTTTGCGGTGATCCCGGAGTGGACGGGCGCGCGGGCGGATCAGGAGCTGGTGGACAAGCACCGGCGGGACCGGGTGATGTTCGAGGCGACCTACGGTGCGGGCTGGCTCACCCGCCACCTGCAGGAACACGGCAGCCTCCCCGATGAGTTGCCGCCCAACCCTTCTGCGGCGGGGGACGGTTCGGTCAAGGAGCTCTGCCCCACCCACCGGCGGCAGCTGGTGGACTGCGAGACGGACTGGGCGATCTGTTCGGCGGAGAACAAGGTCCGGGCGTTGACCTGCAAGCCCGAGTACACGATCCCCGACGGGGGCTGGGACACCCCGAGCCTGATCCCCCAGGGACCCCGCTCCACCCGCTGAGCCGGCGGGCTCAGGGGCCGATGTAGTTGAACGGCAGCTCCCCGTCGTCCCACGGCATCTGCCGCGGCAGAGGCGCCACTGCGTAGAAGTCCGGGGTGAGCAGCACGTCCCCCACCCCGACCCGGTCCGGGAACCGGAAGTTGGTGAAGGTGGTCCTTCCCGACGACATCACCCGATCCTGCTGCCAGACCGTGGCCAGCGGCGGGTCCCAGGCCCCCGTGGCGGCGGGGATCCAGCTCAGCTGGAGCATCAGCGCCACGGCGACCACCGTCCCCCACACCAGCCCGCGGAACAGCCGGGGAAGCACCGTGACCCAGCCCACCGAGAGCACGGCCATCACCGACACCAGGGAGATGGCGTAGCGCAGCTCCTTGTTGTGGGACAGGTTCACGACCAAGAAAGCGAGGCCGGCGGTCGCCAGCAGCGGCGCGAGCCGGGGACGCAGGCGGGGGTGCAGGCACCCCAGGCCGACGCCGACGATCAGCAGATGGAACCAGCTCCGGGGCATGGACCGGCCCAGGGCCCAGGGGTAGAAGAGCCAGCCGGCGAGGGTCCCCGGTCCCGGATCCCCCTCGCCCAGCCCTCCGTCGTGGGAGAACCCCCCCACCTTGAGGACCACCTCCCCCAGGTGGGGCAGGTACCAGGCTCCGGCGATCCACGTGGCCACCAGCGCGGCGGTGCCCACCGACAGCAACCGGCGGATCCCGTCGTCCCGGACTCGGAAGGCGGCGATCAGGGTACCCACCGAGGCCAGGCCGCAGAGGTGCCAGATCGGGGACAGCCGGGGGGGCGTGTCCAGGACGATCCAGTGCAGGATCAGCGACCTGCCGCTGGACTGGTTGCGGGTCATCTCCTCGAGCCAGACGCTGCCGCTCCAGGCCAGCCAGGCCCCGAGCGCGCCCAGGACGAGGGCGGCGACGGAGAACCGCAGGGGCCACTTGCGGGCCGTCGCCCAGACCGCGGGCACGACGAGCCAGAGGTAGGCGCCCAGCAGGAACACGCCGGCGATGAACTTCGCCAGCAGGGCCAGGGCGAAGAACACCCCCGACAGGCCAGCCCAGCCCGGCTTTCGCAAGCCGTCGGACCTCAGCAGCGCCCACAGGGAGGCCGCCACCAGGGCGGCGAGGGGCAGGTCGAGCAGGAACTTGTGGGACAGGGAGATGACCATCGGGTACGCGGCGACCAGGCAAGCCGCCGTCAGCCCGGCGCCCTCCCCGACCGTCCTGCGGCCGATCCCGTAGGTGCACAGCACCAGTAGCAGGATCCAGGGCCCGATGGACACCTCCGCGGCCTCGGTGGAGAACCCGCCGCGGGCGACGTGGAACGGCACGGACGCCGCGTGCACCAGCGGTGGAAAGGCCGAGCGCATGTAGCGCAGCTGCCCGAGGACCCCCATGGGGCCGTCCCGGGACCACCCCTGGACCAGCACCTCGGCCTTGGTCAGGTGGTGCCACTCGTCGGACTCGGGGGGCCCCTCGTCCCACAGGACCCAGGCGATCTGCAGGCCCCAGGCCGCCAGGGCGACGAGCACCGCGACGACCGTGGGCCAGCGCCGGGCCAGGATGCGGGGAAGGGAGCGGATCACCGGGTCGAGTATAGCGTGCCCTCACACGGATCCGCGGCCGGCGATAGAATCCCTCCGATGAGCCCCGATCCCGAGCCCAGGTCCGGCGGAGCGCGCCCCAGAGCCCGCCTGGTCGCCGCACTCCGGGCCGCCCTTCCGGCGGCCGCCGCGACCGTGCTCACCCTGATCGTCGTGTCGGTCCTGGTCTGGCCCCTACCCCTGCACCTGCGGACCCACCACATGCTCGGGGCGTTCCACGACGGGCACGTGTGGTGCTTCGACCACATCTTCCGGATGCTCACCTTTCAAGAACCCTGGTCGACGTCCACGTCGCGCATGGGCTACCCCGGACCCGTGGACGCCCGCTTCATCGCCTGGGTCCCCGCCCTGGTCGGAGCGCTCCTCCGCCCCCTGCTGGGCCCCCTGGGGGCGTACAACGCGGTCGTCCTGCTCAGCCCGGCAGCGGCCGCCCTGGCGGCCTGGGCCCTGGCGCGTCGGGCCCTGGGCGTGTCCGCGTGGGTCGCCGCCGGCGCGGCCCTGATCTACGCCATCTGCCCCTACGCCCTGGGCAGCCTGGCCAACGGCCAGATCGCCAAGATCAGCCACTGGGTCCTGCCCCTCGCCCTGCTGGCGTTTGCGGAGCTGGTCCACGGCAAGCACAGGATCCTGGGCGGCCTCGCCGTGCCGCTGACCACGATGGTGGCCACCTTCACCAGCCCGTCCACGGCCCTGTTCCTGCCGTTTGCCGCGGGGATCTGGGGCGGCTGGGCCGTGCTCGACGCCCGGGGGGAGCGGGTCCGCCGCGCGCTGTGGGTGGTCGGGGCGCTGGGGCTCACGGCGGTGTCGATGCTGCCCGCCTGGTCCTACTACGGGGGCTCGTCGGAGGGTGGCGGATCGTCCTTCGCCCCCGGAGCCCACCTGGAGGTCGGTCACGTCCCCCTCTCGGCGCCCCCCATGGCGACCCCCGGCGACACCTTGCTCGGCGACGGCCGGCGGGAGACCAACCCCGAGCTCTCGAGCCACGTGACCTACCTCGGCCTGCCCCTGCTGCTGCTGGCCGCGGGGCTCTCGTTCCGCCGCTTCCGCGGGCGATCGCTGGCCTGGGCCCTGGTGCTCACCGGTGTGGTGATCGGCCTGGGCCCTCGGCTGGCCGAGGACGGGTCGTACGTGCTCGTCGGGGGAAGCGAGCTCGCCCTGCCCGCTGCGCTGCTGGAGCGGCTGGGCTACCCGCTGGCGAAGAGCGGTATGTACTACCGGGCCGTCGTGATGGCCTCCCTCGGCCTCTGCCTCGCCACGGCGGGAGGCCTGGGAAGGCTCCGACCTCCCTGGGCCTGGGTCCTGGCGGCGCTCGTGGCCGGAATCGCGGTGGCGGACGGGGTGCGTTCGACCCGCGAGCTGTGGCCGCGGCAGGTCGAGGTGGTCCCGGCCCGCGCGGCCATGGAACGGATGGCCGGCTCCACCGGTGAGGGGGCCGTCCTCGATTACCCGCTGGCCGGCGGGACCTATGCCAACCAGGCCCACCTGCTCGCGGCGGTCTTCCACGGTCGTCCCACCACCGCCGTGCCCAAGGTGACCGCCGTCGAGGACGACGACCGCCTCACCCGACTGGAATTCCAGCTCCTGATCGCCGAGGCGGAGGGGATTCCGGAGGTGGCGCGGTCCGTCCTGTCCTCCCGGGGATTCTCCCACGTGGTCTTCCGCAACGTGGGGAGGCAACCCGCCTCGTCGGATCGGCTGGAACGGATCCTGGGCCCGCCGATCCGGGAGGGACAGGTGTTGATCTGGCCCCTGGCCCCGGGAAATCCGGGGCCGTAGAGAGGCCCGCGGACCCCGCCTCGCAGCAAACCCGTCCCCTGACCGGTCGGCACGGTGGGCTCGCTCGCCGTGATAAGATCCGCCGACCGTCCCGCGGAGCGGTTCCCGGCTCCGATCCGGGCGGTCACCCATACGGGAGCCGTCGCCCACCATGTCAGCCGAGCCCGCAGCCCAGGGAGCCGACCTTCCCCCCGCCGGGGAGGCCTCCGGGCGGCCCAGCGCCGCCGGCTGGCGCAGGTACCGGTCGGCCGCGCTCGCCGCCGGGTCGGTGGCCGCTGCCGTCGCCTTCACCCTCTACCCCCTGTGGGGCTCCCTCGGCGGACACCTGCTGGGCGATCCGGACGCGGACGCCGTGAGGGGCATGTGGGGATTCGACTTCCTCTTCCACTCCCTGCTGCCCCCGGACACGCCGGTCCGTTCGGACCACGTGAACTTCCCCTTCGGCGTGGTCGCGCTGGTCCTGCCCTGGGCCAGCGGCCTGCTGGCCGCGCCTCTGGTCGGTCTCTTCGGTCCCCTGGCGGGCTGGAACCTGGCGCTGGCCGGACTGCTCTGGGGCGCGGGCATGGCGACGGCCTGGCTGGTCCGCGCCCTCTGTGGCAGCTGGGCGGCCGGCGCGGTGGCCGGCGTGGCGCTGCTCACCCAGCCGATGTTGCTCCACGCGGTGGGCGACGGCACGGCCGAGCACGTGGCCATCTGGGGCATCGCGGCCTTCCTCGCTGCCGCCGTGCTGCTGCTGCGGACCGGGCGCCTGCGCTGGGGCCTGGCCGCGGGCGCGTTGTCCGCCGTGGTCGTCCTCGACAGCCCCTACCATGCGGCGTACACGATGGTGCTGGTGCTGCTTTGTCTGCCCTGGGTGCTCGCGGAACGCGACGTGCGGGGCCGGTGGAAGCGGCTCGTCCTACCCCTGGTCGCCGGGCTGGTGGTCGCGGGGGTGGCCGCGGGGTTGATCCTCCACGTGTACCGCTTCTTGCCCACCGCCGACACCACGGGGCTCGATGCCACCGTCCTGCGGGGGACCAACGCCACGGATCCCGCGCTGTGGGCCCGTTTCTTCCGCGGCGTCGCTCAGCGTGACCCGACCCAGGTTCCCACCTTCGTCCCCACCACCTTCCTGCTGGGGGCGGTGGTGCTGGCCGGATTCCGGATCCGCCGCTCCTGGCCCTGGCTGGCCGCCGGATTCCTGCTGATCCTGCTCTCCTGCGGCACCCACCCCCACTGGCCCCAGTACCTGGGCGACGGCCTGGGCGACGCGCTCGTGGCCCTCAACGGCAAGCTCCTGGCGCTGCCGGGGCTGTCGATCATCCGCTTCCCCCGTCGCCTGCTGGTCCCCGGCGCGCTGGCGCTGTGCGTGGCCGGAGGCTGGGGTCTCGCGGCGCTCCGGCCCCGGCTGGGGCGGCGCTTCGTGCTGCTGGCGGCGGGTCTGGGCCTGCTCAGCGTTCTACTGAACGTCCATGCCAGCCGCTTCCACCGGGGTTTTCCCCTCATCGAGCCGCCGGACGTCGAGTTCGCCAGCTGGATCGACGGGCAACACGGCCACGGCGCCGTGATGCTGCTGCCCCAGTGGAGGCCCCACACGCCGGACATGATGCGCGAGCATCAGCCCACGTTTGCGGCCATCGAGGGCCCCATCGCCTCGTCGGACACCCTGTACATCCAGGTCCTCCACGGCCGCCCGGCCATGGGGTCACCCCAGCTCAAGACCCTGCGGACCTACCCCAAGGACGAGGGGGTCGTGCGGTTGATCCGCGACTGGACCGACCTCACCCTGCCCCTGCTCCAGCAACGGCCCATCGCGCCGAGCGCCACCAACCCCGAGTTCGACGAGATGCGTCGGGAGGCGCTGGGATCCCTCATCGACCAGGGACTTCGCTACCTGGTGGTGGACCTGACCGCCTACAACGACGAGGCCCAGGAGATCCTGCGCCAGCAGCTGGGCCCCCACTTCCACGAGGCCCACCGCTTCCACGACGGTGGCGGCGTCCTCGTCCTCGAACTCCAGCCCTGATCTCACCTGCCGGGCGCAGGACAGCCGGGCAGCAATCCCACGCCGCCGCCCGGGTGCCAGCGGGTCGCCTCGCTCTGGGGCAGCTCCTGGGTCCTGTTCTCGGGCGTGAACGAACGGTCGGGGGCACCCCGGGGCACGGTGGGATCGGGCCCCCCCGGTGCCCAGGTGAGCAGGGTGTAGTCCTCGATCTCGGCCACCACCTCCACCCGGGGCATCGCGATCCCCCAGGCCAGGGCCGAGCTGTTGCGGCGGTCGACGATCATGTGGGTCGCCGCGCCCAGCCCCTGCATGGGCACCTTGTCCAGCAGGCTCTCCTCGTAGGTGTAGCTGCGCTGGCGGTTGGAGACGGTGATCGAGGCATCCAGGAAGACGGCGGGGACCGCGTCCTCGGGTAGCTTCCGCGCCAGGGCCCAGGCGGGGTGCTCGTGCTCGGGTCGACGGGGCCACCAGGCGTCCACCAGGTTGAACCACTGGCTGAAGCCCCCGTACCACCAGAGGCAGGCGCCGGCGACGACCACCGCGACGGCCGCGGCCGTTCTCGGAGCCATCCGCGCGAGGAGCTGGCGTCTGCCCCCTGCCTCGGCCCAGCGCTGGCGCCAGCGGGCCGAGATCATCGCCCGCAGGATCCTCCCGGCACCCTGGATCGCGGCCACGATCACGAACGCCATCGCGGGGGCCATGTGATGGGAATGGCCGCCCCACAGCCGGTCCACGCCGTGGCCTTCGGGCACGGTCATGTGCACGAGGATCAGGGCCAGGCCCGGCAGGATCGTGAGCGGTGACGCCAGGGCCAGCAGACCCAGCGGAGCGAACATCAGGCCGTAGAACGTGTTGTCTCCCTCGAGCCCGGGGAGGGCGCCGGTGAACACCGCCTGGACGGCGGTCAAGGTCGCGTTGACCGCGGGGGTGTCGTGACCGCCACCGACCTCCCCCATCATGCTCACCGGGTGGCGCGACATCACGTAGGCCGTGTACGACCCGGCGACCAGCGCAGCGACCGCCACGTTGAGCAGCCAGCGCTTCCACCGCCGGCCAGCCAGCCGGGGGGGGATCACCACCATCGCCGCCAGGACCACCAGGGGAACGCACTCCTCCCGCGGCATCAGCCCGACGAAGGCCGCCACGGGTGTCCACCACAGCCGCCGGGAGCCGAAGGCCCACAGGGCGAAGGTCAGGGCGGGCAGGGCGAAGACCAGGTCCTGGTAGTCCTGCAGCGCCAGGGCCATCACCACCGGACTCCCCAGGTAGATCGACGCCCCGACCGCGAGCCCCCAACCCGAGTCCATGGCCCGCCGCCCCAGCAGCGCCGCGGGGATCGCCCCCAGGAGCACCGCGAGGATCATGATCCGGGACAGCCAGTGGGGCGAGGGGTGGAAGGGGTAGAGCCAGGAGGTGGTGACCAGGGTCACCGCCCGGTGGCCCGACCAGGTCCAGGCGTCGTCGTAGCCCCGGTGAACCGTCTGGTGGAAATGCCCGTCCGCGGCGAAGTTGCGCACCAGCTGCTCGTGGACCGCCAGGGCGTAGGGTTCCACCGTGCGCAGTACGGAGATCCGCGCCCAGGAGGTCGACGCGGCGGTCCCCCAGAAGTACATCGCGGCGGCCAGGGCCAGGGCGATCGCGATCCCGTGGATGGTCCATCGCGCCCGCCGGTTGGGACGCGCCACCCCCGTACCCGGGTCGTCGGAGAGCCAGTCCGCAGCCCGGGTCAGCCCCCCCCACGCCCTGGGGAAGCGGCGCCCGAGCCCCCCGCCGCCCGTCCCGTTCAAGGCCCAGCCCCCTCGGCGGGCGGAGTCGCGGCGTACACCATCCACCACTGCTCGCCGTCGTGCAGCACGCTGGGGGACTCGAGCCCGCAGCGGTCGATCCCCGAGGGTTCGGGGCCGAGGACCGGATCGCCCCGTTGCTGGAACGTGAGCCCGTCGGTGGCCGTGGCCAGCAGCAGCTTCGAGGGCGGGTTGGTGGGCTGGTGGAGGTACATCCTCCAGCCTTCCTCGGCGTGCAGGGTCGATGTCACTCCACCGCCCTGGAATCGCACCCCGTCCTCGGGCAAGAACGTCAGTCCATCGCTGGAGATCGCGCTGTGGACGAAGGCGGTCCTCAGCGTCACGAACATGCGCCAGCGGCCATCGTCGAGGCGCACCACGTCCGGATCCACGAGCTCCCCTTCGATCCGGATCCCGTCCTCGCGCTTCCAGCGACGGCCGTCCTCCGACCGCGCCGAGTGCACCGCGTTCTGGGGAAGGACCCCCGGGTCCACCTCCTGCGGGGGATGGATGTAGTACAGGCGGTAGCCGCCCCCAGGGAGCTCGACCAGGTGGGGATCCACCAGCCATCCCCGGTCGGCGCCCTTGACGTCGATTCGCTCCCCCTCGCCGCCGTCGAACGGCACCCGCGCCAGGAACTCCCCGTCCTGGACGTAGATCACCTCGCGTTGCCCCGCCAGGCCGACGAGCTGGGGAGACGAGCCCCCTTCCACCAGGATGCCGGGGATCTTCTCCCAGCTCAGCCCGTCCGCCGAGCGGGCCCGCAAGAGGACCTTCTCGGTGGGGGCGACGAACCCCCTGGGGCACCCTTCCCCGCCGGGGGGCGGCCCCCCGGTGGAGGGACCGGAAGGTCCCGCGGGCCCCGGTGGACCACCGGGCGCCCCGGGAGCCCGATGTGCAGACCCGCTGGCCCCGTCCTCCGTCGACCCGCAGGCCACCGCCGTGGCCAGGAATCCCAGGAGGATCAAACCGTGAGCGGGGCTGCGCATGGCGCCATGGTACCGGCTCGAGCCGTGGGGCGGGAAGCCGGCGGCTTGCGTGCGGACCGTCTATGGGGGGCCTGGTGGGGAGTCGTTGGGGTCCGGGGCGCCCTCGCGCAGCTCCTCGTCGGGCCTGTCCTCGGGGGGGAGACCCGGGGGCTGGCGGGGCGATGGCGCGGGATCGTCCGGGGCGCGGGCCCCCGGCGGCGCGGCCGCGCCCGCGCGGGCCGGGGCGCCCCCCCCCCCCACATGGGGCGGCTGATCCAGGCGCGGGCGGGGGGGGGGGGGCGGGGCGCCCCCCCGCGCCCCGCCGCGGCGGGCGGGGCGGGGGGGGGGCGCCCGGGGGGGGGGGGGGGCGATGGCGCGGGAGCGGCCGGGGCGCGGGCCCCCGGCGGCGAGGCCTCGCCGGAGCGGTCCGGGTCGCCCACCGTGTTCACATGGGTCGGCTGATCCAGGCTCGGGCCGTGGAGGGGATCGGAGGTCCGGGTGAACTCCAGCCGCTCGGCGAAGTCGGCCCGCCAGGCGGTGGCCTGATCTTCGGTGGCCTGGATCGCGGGGATGACGAACAGGGCCGAGTAGTCCGTCCGCGCCGCGGGCGCGCCCAGGAAACTGGACATGGCCTCGATCAGGGTCGGCTCGAGGCCGATCTTCAGGCCCTGGGAGTTGACCATCACCATCGAGAACCCGGCCTCGCGGAGGATGAACAGGTCCCCTCGGTAGTCGTCCAGCGGGCCGAAGGCGTTGCCCTTGTAGCCCGGAGCCAGGTCGTCCACGAACAGCAGGGATTCGGCGAACAGCCGCCCGTCACGCGCGAAGAACTGCAGGCGATCCACCGGCACGGACTGCACCGGCCGCTCGTGGACCAGCTGGGCGGTCATCACCAGCCGCCGGCTCTCGCTGTCCTTGCCCCAGATCCCCGTGAGGTCGAGCATGGCGCCTTCGGGCTTGCCCTCCACCGCTTCGAGGAAGGACTGGTCCTCCAGGGCGAAGCTCACCAGCGGGTACGGAAGCAGCCCGCGGGCCTGGATGTCGACGGCGTTGCCCAGGGCCAGGGCGATCATCACCCAGCGCAGCTTGCCCCGGACCGCCATCACCGCCATACCCCCCAGGCCAGCCAGTGCCACCTGGGTGATGGCGAGGAACCGCACCGGGAAATGCACGGGCTCCACCACGAACCACAGCATGCGGTTGAGGAACAGGAAGGGCAGACGGATCGGGTCCTCGCCGAACAGGACGTTGCCGCTGCCGCTGCTCAGATACGAGCCCAGCGCCAGGACGACCCCCGCCAGGGCGACCGCGATCCAGGGGAGGGCGCGCAGGGGCCAGCGCCACAGCGCCACCAGCGCCAGCAGCAGCACCGGGAATCCGAGCAGCCGCCCGCCTCCGTACGCGGTGAGGTCCTGCCGCTTGTCGTCCCACTCGTCGGCCCGCCCCTTGAAGAGATCCTCGGGCTGGAGCCGGGCCTTCACCGGGTCGGACAGGGGCTGGCCGTGTCCCTCCTCGAACACGTAGGTGAAGAACGGCTGGGTGGTCTTCTGATCCGACGACGCCGTGGACGGAAACGCCCTGGACAGGGGGATCACGATCGAGACGCCGATGACCGCGGCCACCACCAGTCGCAGCAGCACGCCGGGCATCCCCCGCCGCCGGACGAGGGCGAATACACCGAGGACGGCCAGGCCGGTCCCCAGGAAGAACCCGTGATAGAAGCAGGCCAGGGTCCCCAGCCCCAGGATCACCCCCGTCCCTGCCACCCACCTCCACGAGCGGGTGTGGAGCATCTTGCGGAAGGCCCAGAAACCCAGCGCGAGGATCCAGAAGTGCTGCAGCTCGCCCACGCCCACGTGGATGCTGAACAGGGCGAAGGTGCTGGTCTGGATCAGCACCCCGACCACCAGGCCGCCCAGCATGTCCCCGGTCAGCTCGCGGCCGAAGATCGCTCCGCAGATGCCGTTGAGGGTCAGGTTGATCAGGACCAGCACGTTGGACAGGCTCACCACGCCGAGGGAGGCGAAGACCAGGGCCACCAGCCCGTTGAGCGGCTCGATGGGCCAGATTTCCATCCCGGCCGGGAAGTTCACGTACTCGGTCTGGAAGGGGAGCTGGCCGTCCTCGAGGATCGTGTGGCGGATCCACCACAGGGTCCAGAGGTGCTTCATGGTGTCCGATTCCATGCAGCCCAGGACGGCGTCGTCGAGACGACGGATGGAGGGCCAGGTCAGGACGATGGCGAGCAGGACGGACTGGGCGGCGTACACCAGCCCCCGGAAGACCGGACCGCTGGGCGAGAACGTGAAGCGGAGCCTCCTGCCCCTCCGGACGAACTGAATCAGTCTTCTTCCCCGAATATTGCTTCGTTATTTCAACAGTTTAGCAGCCTACCGGGTTGACGCCAGCCGATCACGGCGCGCCCGCCCTTGTGGGTATTCTAGCTCTCCTGGTGGATAATGCGTCGGGTGGCCGCCGTTGGACGTCCCCGGCGCACGGCGGTGGCACCGGGCCCGGAGGAGACGCTGCCGTTGATCCCCGAACCGCTCCGGAGACTCCACGCCCGCTGGCTCCGGTGGTACGACGGCCGGCCCCGGGTCTGGACGGCGCGGATCGCCCCCGTCCTCCCTCCCCTGCTGATCCTGGTCTGGGTCGTCGTCATCGCCCACACCGGACGCTGGCCCGCCGGAGACGGCCCCCACGTGCTGGGGGTCTCGGCGCGGCTGGCCCAGTTCCTCCGGTCGCTCTCCCTCGGTGAGTTCCTGTCCAACGGCTGGGGCCTGTTCTCCCCCCATCCGCCCGGGGCGTACCTGCTGTCGACCGCGGCCTACACCGTCCTGGGGCCCGCGACGCGCTGGGCTCACCTGGTCGCCTCCGGCGTGGCGCTGTGGTTGTGCTGGGATGGGGTGCGCCGGCTCAACGGGGGCTGGGTCGGGGCCCTGTTCCTCGCGGCCCCCGCCATGCTGTGGGCCCAGGCCGAATCGTACGGGGTGGACGTGCTCACCGCCGCCTGCGTGGTCCAGTCCCTGAGCCACCTGGCCGCCAGCGACGGGCTCCGTCGTCGCTGGAACGTCATCGGCTGGGGGGCCTGGATGGGCGCCGGCTTCCTGACCAAGTACTCGGCGCCGATGTTCCTGGTCGCCCCATGCCTGCTGGCCGCCTGGTGGACCATCCGGGGGCGCCGCTGGGCCCACCTGGGGCTCGCCATCGCCGCCTTCGCCGCCGTGGCGGGGCTGTGGTACCTGGCCAACGGGCGCGAGGTGCTGGACTACGTGACCTCGGCCAAGCACGTGGCCGAGGACCCCCTGTTCCAGAACACCCCGGTGGCATCGGGCTCGTGGCTGAGCGGAGAACGGCTGGGCTGGTACCCCCTGGCGGCCCTGGACGCCCACGGGTGGGCCGGGATCCTGGCCATCGCCGCGGGCGTGGTGGTCTGGCGGCGTCGCGAGGGGACGCCCCGCGGAGCGTGGGCCATCGCCGCAATCGCGATCCTCGGCGGCTGGTTGATCCTCTCCGGCCCCCTCCCCCGCCAGGATCGCTACCTGCTGCCGGCCCTCCCCCTGCTGGCTGCGCTCGCCGGCAGCTCGAGGATCCGGCTGTGGCTGGCCCCCGTCGCCGCCATCGGCGTGTTCTGCACCGCCGGCGCCTTCATCCACGCGACCGACGTACCCGTGTCCCGGCGGTTCGAGCACACCTGGGACGAGCCGGGTACCCGCTGGCCCTGGCCCCACGAGGCCTACTCACCCGCCTCCCTGGACCCGGCGGCCTGGGGGGTGGACGACGCCCTCCGCGCCCTCCGCGAGGTGCACGGTGAGGACGGGGGCACGGTCGGCCTGCTGCTGGACGACCGCAACCCGGGACCCGGGTTCGGTATGGTCCTGATGCGTTCCTGCGCCCTGGGGTACACCTGGCGGCTGGCCACGGTCCGCCCCCGGATGGGTCCCACGGGCCCCGACGGCCAGGTCCAGATGGCGGTGGTGGTGGGACCCTTCGAGGAGAAGAGCGGGAGCCCGGCGAGCTACGACGTGCTGCTGGCCTACGTCCGCGAGGGGGATCGGGCGCGGGAGGGCTGGGTCGCCCGCTCCGGCCTCGAGCTCCTGCAGGCGACCCCGGTCCAGACGAACTGGGAGGCTCGGATCTACCGCGTGCCCAGGTAGCCCAAGAGGGGCACCCGGTTGTTATACTCGCCCCAGCCGGCGCGACCATCGAATGCTGTTCAACTCCCTGGTCTTCCCGCTGTTCTTCGCCGTGGTCTACCTGGGCCTGCGGCTGCTGTCGGGGACTGCGCGCAAGCCGCTGCTGCTGGCGGCCTCCTACCTTTTCTACGCCTACTGGGACTGGCGTTTCCTCTCGCTGATCCTCGTGTCCACGGCCGTGGACTTCCTCTGCGGGCGGATGCTCGACGATCCCGACCGGCCGCGCCGCAAGCTGTGGGTCGCCGCCAGTGTCGTGGTCAACCTGTCGATCCTCGGGACCTTCAAGTACCTGGGCTTCTTCGTGGGCGAGTTCGCCGAGCTGCTCGGGCGCTTCGGCCTGGAGTCGCCGCTGCCGGTGCTGAAGTTCGTGCTGCCGGTGGGCCTTTCCTTCTACACCTTCCAGTCGATGGGCTACACCATCGACGTCTACCGGGGGAAGGTCCGGGCGACCCGAAACCCGCTGGACTTCGCGCTGTTCGTGGCCTTCTTCCCCCAGCTGGTGGCCGGGCCCATCGAGCGGGCGGGCCGACTGCTGCCCCAGCTCCAGCGGCCCCGCAGAATCACCCGCTCGGACATGGCCGAGGGCGCCCAGCTGGTGCTCTGGGGGTACTTCAAGAAGCTGTTCGTGGCCGACAACCTGGCCATCCTGGTGCAGAAGGTCTTCGAGGGGGAGGCGGGAGCCACCAGCGGGTTCATGGTGTTGCTCGCGGCCTACGCCTTCACCTGGCAGCTGTACTGCGATTTCTCGGGGTACACCGACATCGCCCGCGGGCTGGCGCGGATGATGGGGGTGGAGCTGACGATCAACTTCCGGCTGCCGTTCTTCGCCACCGGCCCCCGGGAGCTGTGGCGGCGATGGCACGTCAGCCTGTCGGGCTGGCTACGCGACTACCTGTACATCCCTCTGGGGGGGAACCGAAAGGGCCGGCTCCGGTCCCACGTGGCCATGCTGATCACCATGGTGCTCGGTGGGTTGTGGCACGGGGCCAACTGGACGTTCGCCCTGTGGGGGCTCTACCACGGCATCGCGCTGCTGGTGCAGCGGTTGCTCCCCCTTCCGACCCCGGGCAGGGCGGGGCGGGTGCTGGCGATGGTCGGCATGTTCCACGTGACCGTGGTCGGATTCGCCATCTTCCGGGCACACGATCTGGCGCACCTGGCGACCCTGGTGACGACGCTGGCGACGGCGTTCGCCCCCCAGGCGGGGGACGGCGGGGCGCTGATCCAGTTGATCGCGCTGATCGCGATCCCGTTTACCATCGAACTGCTTCAATACCTGGGCAAGGAGGACCTCCACCTGCTGATCCGGCTGCCTGCGCCCGCGCAGGCGATCCTGTCCACCGCCATGCTGCTGGCAATCGTCGTGCTGGGATCCACCCATGGACACAAGTTCATCTACTTCCAGTTCTGAGTCGACGACGCCCCGCGGAGCCGCCTCCGATCCGGGGACACCGGCCCTCTCCTTGCGCTGGCTGGTGCTGGCGTGTGTGCTGGCGGTCGTCGGGTTCGAGGTGGGGGTGCGGCTGATGTACGAGCCCCCTGCTCCCATGCGGGACAAGGCGGTAGCGTACGGTGCGGCGCCCCACGGGGACGCGCCGGAGCTGGTGATCCTGGGCACCTGTCTGCCCGAGGCGATCATCCAGCCGGACCTCCTGGCCCAGCGTATGGGCGGCGGCATCCGGATCCACAACCTGGCCACGCCGGCGGGGACGGCCCGGCTGTGGGTGCTGTTCTTGCGCCACCACGTGCCCGAGGACGCGCAGATCCGCGCCCTGCTGATCCCCTACGGGGCCACGGACCTGACCAAGTTGATGGCGCCGTGGGAGAGCCAGGCGATGGAGCTGGCTACCTGGTCCGACGTCCCGGACATGGTGGAGTGGGCCTGCAAGGACACGTCGTGCGCCCTCGAGCTCGCCCTGCGCAAGGGCTACCGGACCTACCGACACCGGGGGTACTTCGCCAACTGGTTCTGGCAGAAACTGGGCACCCGGGCCCCGATCCCCGGATCCATGCTCTCCCCGGGTGAGGTGGACCCTTCGGACCGGATGGACCTCGAGACGTCTTCCGGTCCCCGACCCGACGGGCCCGGGCCGGGGGACAGCGGGCCACCGGAGACAGCCGGGGAGGCCGCGGCCGGCGACGAACCGGCGGAGGAAGCGCCCGGGGGAGCGGGCCTCGGGTGGGACCAGGGTCCGGTGGCGGTGTCCGACACCGACCCCAGCCGTTTCGTCTACCTCAACGAGCTGCTGGCGATCACCTCGGAGCGGGGCATCCCGGTGTTCTTCACCCCGCTGCCGACCCGGGACAAGGTGACCGGCCGTGGCGGAGGCGAGAACCCCGAGTACCGCAAGCTGCTGGTCGACACCATCGAGGGTGGGGGCGGCCGCTTCCTCGACCTGGCCACCATCCCCGGCCTCTCGGCCCACCACTTCGAGGACGACGTCCACCTCACCGGCGAGGGCCGGCAGCTGGTGACCGTGGCCCTCGGCGACGCGATGGCCAGAGAGCTGTCGGCGCGCTGAGGACCGGATCCGGGGCCGTGACCGCGGCCGTGACCGTCACCGTGAGGTCGCTACTTCTTCTTCTGTCGGAACACCAGCAGCAGGATGATCAGACCGCCGCCGACGGCGACCACGGTGAGGAGCTGGCGCAGGTCGACACCGCCGGATTCGTCGGTGGCGGCTCCCTCGGGGGTCGCGTCGCCAGCGGCGGTGGGATCGCCGGGGCCGGGGTTGCCGGGGCCG
>CAZITQ010000035.1:0-29266 GCA_964542165.1 uncultured Rickettsiales bacterium | reverse complement strand
GGGTTGCCGGGACCGGGGTTGCCGGGACCGGGGTTGCCGGGACCGGGGTTGCCGGGACCGGGGTTGCCGGTGTAGCGCCCCTCGTCGGACCACGGCACGCGGAAGAGCTCGAAGGGGGGACGGGGGCTGCCGCCGGGGGGCGTGGGGATGGTCGACCAGCTGGAGATCTCAGCGGTCCCACTCGCGGCGAGCAGCGTGCCGCGGGCCTCGGCGGCCCAGATCCGGCCGTCGGACAGCCAGCCCACCGCGTAGATCGTCTGGGGCAGCGAGACGGCCGCGAGGGCACAGGCTCCCCCTTGACAGCGCAGCACCTCGCCGGACTGGACCACCAGCACCTCGTCGCCGCGGGCGGCGATGGCGTCCACCGGGCGATCGGGCATTGACGCGACCTTCGAACCGGCCCGCCACAGGCCGCCCGGGCCGGCCAGCCACTCGCCCACCGACCGCGCCTGGGCGGGCTGGCGGAGCTCCTCGAGGTCGTTCCACATCGGCTCGCCGGGGGACTGACAGCCGTCCAGCGTGACGAAGCCGCTCCCCGTGGCCAGCCTCAGCGCATCCCCGGTGGCGTCGAAGCGCTTGCCGCCGGTGGCGGTGCAGCGGCTCCAGGCGTCGCCCTCGCGCAGGTACACGTTGCCGTTCTCGGTCACACCCCACCAGCGGCCCTCGCCGTCCACGCCCACGTCCGCCAGGGCGTTGGGCCGGCCCGCGCCGGGTTCGTCCACCCCGCCGAACCGGTCCCACTGGCCCACGGATGCCGAGGCGGTCACGCCGTCGAAGTCCACGGCGACCACGGTACCCGCGTGCACGCCCAGCGAGACCGTGTCCGTCACCGGGCCGGGGAAGGTGTGCTCGGGGATGATGTTCTTCCAGTCGTCGGTGCTGGTGTAGACGCCGGTGCCCATCAGCGCGAGGGTGAACCGGTCTCCCTGCTGGACCGCTCCCCGCACGACCGTCGCCCGGAAGCCGTCGCGGTGGGGCTCGATCGTGCTGCCGTCGAACACCAGGGGGCCACGCCGGAAGGTCCCGACGAGGCAGCTCGTCTCCCCCAGGGACCATGCGCCGGTGTAGTTCACCCGCCCCGGGTCCTCGTCGACCTGGAGCTCTCCCATCGCCACCGCCGGGCCCTTGCCGTCCCAGGTGAACAGGCCCTGGTGACCGCCGGGCAGTTCGGCCATCAGCAGGATGGTGTCGCCCACCGGGACCACGTCGAGCACCCAGCCCTTGTCGATGGCGGCCACGGTCTTCTTGCCGTCGACGGTGTGCAGCTTGCCGTACCGATCGCCGGCCCAGATCTCGTCGCCCACCTGACCCAGTCCGGTGAACTCCCCCTCGGCGATGGTCTGGCGGAAGGTCTGGCCGTCATCGTCCGAGACCCAGATCCCCTGCCCCAGGGTTCCGACCCACACCCGCTCGCCGCGGGCGAGCAGCGCCCAGGGATCGATGTCCAGCAAGACCTTGCCACCCGCGCTGCCGTCGGCCGCGATCCGGTACACGCCTCCGCCCTGACCCCGCGCAGCGACGATGGCCGCGCCCGACCCCGTCACGGCCAGCTCCACGGCGTGGGTCCCACCGTCCAGCTGCAGGGCCGCCTCGGTGGTGGCTCCGACGCGCCACACCCGCCCGCCGGCCCCGGCCCAGCCGGTCCCGTCCGGGCCGTACTCGATCACGAAGCAGTCGGGGGGAAAGCGCGGGTCGCGGGCCCACGCGGACAGGTCCCGATCGGCGGTCATCACGCCCACACGGGTGACCACCGAGACCTGCTCGGGTCCGATGGCCGCTTCCATGACGTGGCCCCGTTCCGGGCCGATCTCGACCCACCCGGGCAGGGGGGCCTGGGTGGGCAGCGCAAGGGTCAGAAATGTGAGGATTTCAAGCACGGGGGAAGCGTAGCACGCGGGAAGGTGAATCGGGAGCGGTCGCCAGGGGGCTGGCGGGGCTCTTCCAGGGTCCCTCCCAGCGAACTATCCGGAGGGCGGGCGGGTGGGGGAGGGCGGCGGGGAGGGGTGGGCGGTCAGCGGTCTTCCTTGTCCGTCTCGATCTCCTTGCGGCCACCGCCCCGCCAGGCGCCGCCGCCGGCGCTCTTGGGGGGTTCGATCAGCTCGATGTCGATGCCGGTGAGGTCCTCGGCGCCGACGATCAGCGGATTGCCCGCGTACTCACCCCGGGCGTCGCTGTCGTCCGGGCCGTCCCCATCCGAGTCGATGAACGCCTCGAGGATCAGCTTGCCGAAGTCCTTGGGGACCTTCATCGAATAGGCGCCGGGCTGGTGGACCTTGACCTTGTTCACCAGGTCCTTCTTGTTGGGATCGTCGGCGCTGGGGGAGAAGCAGTCGATATCCACGGTCCCCGTGACCCCCTCGTCGACCACGAGGGTCCCCGACACGGTGATCATCACCGCCTCGTCGTAGCCCGATTCGAAGGGTGTCTTGTGCCCGCCGGGATCCCCATTCGCGGCCTGTCCACCTGCCGCGCCGGGATCGGGTGGTGGCGGTGTACCCCCGTCGCCGCCCTCGGAGCCCCCCCCTTCACCGGCGGCCGCGGCCGCGCCGTCGCCGCCCTCTCCGCCCCCGGAGCCCGCTTCACCGCCGCCCGCATCGGGCGCGTGGTGGTCTCCCTCGGCGGAGGGCGTATCCGCCTTCATCTCGTTGGCCTTCGCCTCCAGATCCGCCGGATCCTGGGCCTTCTCCGGGCAACCCGCCAGGAGGAGGGGCAACAGCGCCATTGCGGCCAGCAACCATCTCATTCGTCGAACCCCCAAACTCTGCCGACTATCCCACCCCCGGGCCACGCAAGGCAAGTGCCCCCGCCCGCGGACCCATGGCCACCCACCCCCTCCCTTTTCGGAGGGCGGGCGGGTGGGGGGCGGTGGAGGGGAGGCGGCTGGCCTCGATTACGGGAAGTTCATACACATCGCATCACCCTCGATCACCCGCTCCATGATCTCGTTGTACGGGCCGAAGGTGCAGCGCGGGCAGGACTGGATGTCCACGCGCTCGATGAACTTGCGATGCTCCTCGCCGCCCCACCACTCCTTGATGGCGCTGGGATCGGGCTCGTGCCGGCCGATGACCCACGGGTCCTTGCCCCGGTGGTCCACGCAGAGATAGCAGTTGCCGTCGGCGCCCAGCTGGATCAACAGGGCCGACGCCAGGCAGCGGGTGTAGGAACGGGCCAGGTTCAACGAGGGGCTGAACTTGTGACGGATCCCGAAGACCCGGAAGTCCTCGTCCTCCAGATCGAAGGACCGCTCCACCTGGTCCTGGACCGTCTCGACCGGGAAGTCGTAGCGGGCGTCGGCGCCGCCGTGGATGTACTCGCTGGCGGCCGGCCGGATGTGGATGTAGTCGACCCCGATCTCCTTGGCCAGCACGGCCGAGTCGTAGATCACCGCCGAGTTGTCGGGGTGGATCAGGAACTTCAACGAGATCTCGCACCGGCTCCCGCGCTCGTTGCGCAGGTTGACCAGGTCCCGCAGGACGCGGACGGAGCGGTCGAACAGCTTGGGCGAGCACTGCTTGATCTGGGCGTAGTTCTCCCGGTTGGACGAGTCGATGCTGACCCCGATCCAGCGGCAGTGATCGACCACGGTCTCGATGTCGCGATCGCGCATGGCGCTGCCATTGGTGAGCACCGCGGAGTCCATCCCACCCTGGGACGCCAGGACGATCGAATCGCTGGTCCCCTCGTTGAGGAAGGGCTCGCCGCCGCCCGCGTAGCAGGCCCCGCGCACCCCCCATTCGGCGAGGAACTCGGTCAGCCGCATCAGGTGGGCGTGGGGCATCTTCCGCCGCGCCTTGCCGTCCTTGTGCAGGATGTTGGGACGGGAGTTGCACCAGACGCAGTCCACGTTGCAGTGGTAGACCGGGTCGATGGAGGCCTCGATCGGGGGGAGGAACTCGCCGGCGAGGATCCCCTCCATCCATTGCCGGTAGAGCAGGCCCTTGAGGCTGTTGAAGGAGTTGAAGGGGTCGCTCCACTCCCGCGCGCCGGGTTGTTTCATGGGTCCTCGTCCGGGCCGAGGTAGAACACGACCATCCGGTACGCGTTCATGCCTCCACTCTCGGCCTCGTGTGCCGATTCCAACGGCGGGTACTCCTCCTCCTCGAGGAGGGGTTCGCCGAGAACCTCCTGGTAGACCTCCAGGACATCCCGGAACTTGATCGGCCGCTCGTTCCTACCGCCCGCGCCGTCGTACCCGGCCTCGTGCAGTACCACGTATAGATACCCTGCCTCCCGCAGGATCTCCATATCGGCCTCGGTGATCTCCCCCCGGTCCAGCGAACCGTGGAGGAAGCGCGTCTCCACCTCGTGGTCCAGGTGGTCGTTGCGCGAGTAGCCCCGCATCCCCCGCGCCACCCCCAGGTTCACCAGCGACGGGTGGAGCGATCCCGGGTTGGCCCAGTCGCCCAGCACGCGTTTCCAGTGGTAGGCCTGGTAGTAGTAGACCGCGTCCTGGTAGTCGTCCACCGTGCCCTCGGGCTGGTTGAAGGGCAACTCGACGATGCCCACCGACCCCGGCGATGCGGCGAGCCGTTTGTAGAACTGCGGCAGATCCAGGTTGCAGTAGCTCAGGGGCATGAAGCCGCCCGCGATGAGCTGGGCCAGCAGGAGGATCACGAAGGCGGCCGAAGGGGCCTGGCTGGCCACCTTGCGCCACAGCAGCTTGCCGTCGCCGACGATCTTGCGCTGGATCCCCGAGAGGTTCACCGCGGCCAGGACCATGAGGCAGACGTACACCATCGAGCAGATCCGGTAGGGCCCGAAGAGCCGCGAGAATCCCGGTACGGCGTAGAAGAACCAGGTGTACGGGAGCCGGATCGCCGACACGTCCCCGTAGCTGACCACCCGGTGGGGCTGATCCCACTTGAGGAAGGGCCCCAGGGTGAGCACGAAGAACACGCCGAATCCGAGCAACCAGGGCCAGTTCTTGCGGTTGCCGAACGGCAACATGAGCAGGGCCAGGATCCCGATCGAGTAGGGGATCGGGTACTCCTCGCGCGGATCGAAGAGGTAGATGGCCGGCTTGGAGGTCAGCACCAGGCGGTTGAGCGACGCGACGTAGGACTCGTACTGGGACACCGGCCGGTAGCCGTCGGCCACGTAGAACTGGATCTCGTCGTACGCGGGAAACGACTCCATGAAGGTGGTCTCGGTGAGGAACTGCTGCTGCTGGTAGCTCTTGATGTAGGGCGAGGCAAAGGGCAGGGCGGTGATCACGGCGAACAGGCCGGTCACGGCCAGCGGCAGCACGATGGACTTCCGTCCCGGTTGGACCAGCCGCCAGCCCAGGACGATCACGCTCTGGATCACGCAGAAGATGCCGTAGAACCAGTAGTAGCCCGACGTCAACCCGGCCATCACCCCCGCCAGCGCTGCCCAGCCGAGGAAGCGCCACCCGGGCATCCAGCCGCGGTCCTTCCACGCTCCGTCCTCATCGTCCGCCGACGGGGTCCCCAGCGCCTTGAACAGGAACAGCAGGTACAGCGCGATGAAGCACATCAGCGACTGGCGCAGACCGCAGTTGTACAGCTCGCGCAGCATGTAGGGGTTGAGCGCCAGGACCAGACCCCCCACGAAGGCCGTCCAGCGGGACTTCACGAACAGGCGCGCCAGGGCGTACCCGGCCAGGCCGTTGGTGATGATCAGCAGGGCGCACTTGATATTGTAGTAGGCCGGGAAGCCGAACAGCGCCTCCAGGGGAAAGTTCAGCGTCAGGATGTCGGTGACGTTGCCCGTCTCCGGGTACTGTCCGAGGGCCAGGATGGTGAGCAGCTTGTCCTTCAGCGACCAGTCCGTGGCCAGGATGATGATCGCCTGCTGCTTGAGCCAGTCGTAGCGCCACAGCCAGCCCCCCAGCTCGCCGCCTCCGATGCAGTACTTGCCGCCGTAGCGAAGGAAGGGGTGAAGGGCCACCAGGACCGCGCCGATGTAGCCGGCCAGCAGCGCCAGGGGGACGGCGGCCTTGCGGATCACGACCCCTGCCCGGCTCCAGCGCCGCCCAGGACCCGGTTGCGGACCCGGCGGGCGGCGGACCTCAGGACCTCGTGGCTCAGGATCTTCAGGTGTCCCGCCCCCACGGGGAGACTCTTGGCCTTGCTCTCCCCGCCGACCCGGTCCCCTTCGTAGGTGGCGATCTCCTCGATCCGGTAGCCGGCCTTCATCGAGCGGATCGTCATCTGGTACTCGATGGGGAACTTCCTCTCGGTGAGCGAGAGCGCGTCGAACTGCGGCCGCCGGATGGCGCGGAACCCGTTGATGCAGTCCGACACCCAGGGCCCCTCCCCGTTGAACAGCAGGTTGGCGACGGCGGTATAGGTCCGGTTGACCCAGGCCCTGGGGCGCAACAGCCCGTCGTCCTCCTCGTTGCGGGATTCGGGCAGGAAGCGCGAGGCGATCACCAGGTCCGCACCGGCCGCGAGGCGTTCGGCCAGGACCTCGATGTCCGCCGGATCCTCGTTCCCGTCCGGGGAGTAGTAGATCAGGGCGTCGTAGCGGGCATTGCGCGCCGCCACGCGGAAGGCCTCACCCCGACCGGGGACGTCCTGATCCAGGATCGGGATCCCCTTGTCCCCCAGCAGCTCCCGCGTGCCGTCGGTGGAGCCGCCGTCCACGGCGAGCACCTCCCCGCAGCGTTCGATGGGCAGGGCGTCGAAACAGTCCCGCAGACCGTCCAGTTCGTTGAGGGTCAGCAGCACCAGCGTTGCGTTCGCGAGCGGGTCACCGTCGGCGGTCATCGGCGTGGAGTCCTCCGGAGTCGGGCACCCATCATAGCGATCAACAGGCTCCCGCGCACACACCCCACGTGCCCGTACGCGCGCCCCGGCTCTGCTATGCTTCGCCCCATGCACGTACTGGCCCGCCGATGGCGCCCCGTTCTCGTCGCCTTGCTCCCCCTCCTGGGCAGCTGCTCCGGGAGTTCGACGGATCCCCTGGCCCACGAGGGAGAGCTGGAACCGCTGCCCCACGAGAGCCAGCTGGAGTCCCTGGGCTACACCGTCCAGCCGGACGCGGGCCCACAGCACGGCACGGTCGCCCACAACTCGATGGGGCACGAACCCATGAACCACGGGGCAGGCGTCCCCACGGGGGGCTCGTCCGACCGGCCCCCTCCCCGACCCCAGCGGCCGTTCTCGGCGCTGCCGCCCGACCCCGGGCGCCCCGTGCAGGAGTACGAGTTCGTCTTCGCCGACGACGGCAGCGCGGCGGTGGAGGAGATCGAGGCGGGGGGGCCCGAGGGGCTACCCTACGAGGCGAGCTGCGAGTACTCGCTGTTCCTGCGCTACGCCGCCTTCCCCGAGTACCGATTCATGCTCTTCGCCCCCGAGAACCTGTGGGTGACCGACTACATGGGCCGGACCCACGAGTTCATCTACCCCACCTGTCAGACCGAACCTTCGCTGACGGTGGATGGGACGAAGGTGACCTACCACAAGGCGTTCTCGGGCACCTTCGAGGACGGCAGCGGGGACGAGATCGGGGTCGAGTGGACCCTGGTGTCCACCCCGCGCAAGGGCGCCGTGGACTACCTGCTCACGGTCAAGAACACCGGCAAGGTCGCCTTCAAGTGGCTCCAGGCGGTGTTCTGCCTGCACGCCATGGCCCCCCAGATGGAGGCCAAGGACTTCCACGAGGACTACGGGGCCACCAACTGGGTGATGGACGGATCGGACTGGGAGACCTTCCCGGCGGACCGCCCGGGGCAGCCCGGCACCTTCCGCGACTACCTGTTCCGGCCGAGCCACGGGTTCATCGCGCGACAGCTCAAGAACGAGTCGTACACGATGGCCATCGGCTGGGACGAGACGTTGATCCTCGAGAGCGTCGGGCCCCACTGTATCCACTCCAACCCCGCGATCACCGACCTGGCCCCGGGTGAGGCCATCGAACGCCGGGGGCGGGTGGGGGTCTTCGAGGGGCCCAAGGAGAACGTGAAGAAGGCGTACTGCGAGGACTTCGACTGCCCCTGAAGGAAGCGGACTCTTGATGGGCCTGAGGCTGGGTCGCAAGCAGCGGCGATGGCTCGCCATCGCACTGGATGCCATCGCCATCGTCGCGCTGATCGCCATCGGGCTGGCCTTCTGGCCCCGGATGACCGGCGCGCCCCAGTCCACGCTGTTCGGCGATCCCCCCTTCTGGGCCACCCTCCACGACATGGTGCTGCAGGGGCCCGACGCCGGCGAATGGGCGTCCGGCGCCGTGAAGGTGCGCCACGGCGACTTCGACCAGCTGGACGTGCACCGGATGCCCACGTGGCTGCTGATGGTGGGGACCGCCCTGTTCGTCCAGCCCGATCCCGCCCTTGCGGGTCACCTGGTCAACCACCTGCTGATGCTGCTGCTGCCCCTGGTGCTGTACGGCATCGGCCGCCTCGGCGGGGGCCGCGCCGTGGGCTTCGGCGCCGGCGCCATCTGCGCCACCACCGCGCCGCTCATCGAGTCGTCCCGGAGTTTCGGGGTCGACACCGCCATCGCCTTCATGCTGCCGGCGGCGATCCTGGCCGCCCTGGCCTCCCGCTGGCGCTGGTGGCTCGCCGCCCCCGCGGGGGCCGTGGCCGCCCTCGCCGCCGCGACCCACTTCACCACCCTGCCCTACCTGGCGCCCCCCGCGCTGGCGGTGCTGCTGGCGGGCCCCCGGGGGTGGCGTAGGTTCGCCGCCTTCGGCGTCCATGCGGCAGCCACCGCCCTGGTGTTCCTGCTGATCTTCCAGGTCTTCCCCTTCCCCCCCAAACGCGTGCTGGTCAACGCGGTGTCCGAGGGGGTGGCGCCCGAGTCGGTGGACTCGTCCAACAAGGAGCTCGAGCTGTCGGACGGGGCCCTGGAGGTCATCGAGGCCGGGCGGGCGGACGCACTCAACGACGCGGTCAACCAGGTGATGCTCGCCCTCAAGCCGACCTTCGTCCCCTGGCACCTGGCCCTGGCCCTGCCCTGGATCGGCGTCCTGGGCCTCGGTCTCCGGCGTCGGGCCAAGGGGGACAAGCCGTCCCGGTGGTGGGTGGACCTGCTGCGGTCCCAGGACCTGGGCCTGGGGCTCGTTCTGCTGGCGTGCCTGGCGCCATTGCCGGTCCTGGCCGCCGCGGACGCACCCCAGCGCTACGGGGCGAACCTGCTGCCGTTCGCGGCCCTGCTCCTGGTCCGGGGTCTGTTCTCCCCCCTGGCGTTGATCGACTTCGGCGTCGGTCGGGCCTGGTCCCGCTGGGTGCCCGGCGTGATCGCGGGCCTGCTCGCCGTGGCCGTGGCCGTGGCCGCGTGGGGGGTCTCCCAGCCCAGGCGGAAGATCCTCCCGCCCGTGGACCGGGGGCTGGCGTCGCGGCGGCTCGGTAACGCCATCGCCGAACACTTCCCCGCCCGCGGCGGTGCGGTCTGCCAGGACCGGGAGGCCGCGGCCATCGCCGGGCGGTCCTTCTGTCCCCAGACCAACTGCCCCCACGCCGCGACCGAGGCCTCCTACCGCCACTGCCTGGGATTCCTCGACCAGGAGTGCATGGGGGACGGCGAGATCCCCTACGTGATCCTGGCGGAGACCCAGCGTTACCCCATCGACGACGCCCACCGGGGCATGGACGACTGGGTCCGGGAGCGCTGGGGGGTGCTGGCCACCGTGCACACCAGCGAGTACGTGGCGGAGGTCGTGGGAATCCCCCGCGAGGAGGCCCGGGAGCTGGCCATCGTCCAGACCCGAGGGAGGGAGCTCCACCCGCGTCCTGGCGTGAGCTCCACGGAGACGGGCGGCGAGTAGGGGATGGGGGGCCGCCGCCAGGGAGGCACCGGGGGAAGGGGCAGGCGTCGCCTGATGGCCCTGGGCATCGGAGTGGGGCTGCTGGTTGCGCTGGAGCTGCTGGCGCGGGTCCCCCTCTGGGCGCCGCCGGACCGGGCGGAGTTCAACCAACGCTACGGCCTGATCTCCATCGAACGCTACTACCACTACCACCCCCACTACGTGGCCGAGTTCGGCGAGGAGCAGGGCGTCCGGATGTGTGGGACGCACCCGGAGCTGGGCCGGGAGTCCGGGGGCGACGAGAACGCCATGCAGTGGGACCGCTACCCCTGCGAGAAGCCCGAGGGAACCCTGAGGATCCTCACCCTGGGCGGGTCGTCGACCATGGGCTGGAGCGTGCCCCCCGATGACAACTTCTCGGTGGGGCTGGAGCGGGAGCTGTCGGCGCGCGCGTCCCGGCCGGTGGAGGTGATCAACGCCGGGGTCTCGGGCCACAACACGATCCAGATCCGCGAGATGCTCCCCGGGCTGCTCTTCCTGCAGCCGGACATCGTGCTGCTGTACGCCGGTCACAACGACTACAACTTCTTTCTGGTCGCCGACGCAGCCGAGGTCTCCCCCCGGTGGCAACGCAGGGTGCGGGCCGCCGGAGACCACCTGGCGCTGTGGCGGGCCGCCCGGATGCTCCTCTATCGGGTCCGCCCCCCGGAAGGAGCCCCCGAGAACCCGCTGCTGGGGCACGGCCGCCCCGGCGGTGCTGCCGGGCACCGTCCCAACGGCGCCCAAGGGCCGCGGAAGGTGCCCGCCTCCCGTTCGGCGCGGCAGGAGATCATCGCCACCGAACAGCGCGCCCGGACCCTCGTCGACACCCGCTTCCGCGAGAACGTCGCCGACATCGCGCGCCAGGTCCGCAGCATCGACGCCGCGCTGGTGCTGGCCGCGCCGGTGAGCCGCGCCGACGACAGCCCCCTCGACAGCATCCACTGGACCGATCTGGACGATGAACAGCTCGCCCGCTGGGACGACGCCTACGCCCGGCTCGGAGAGCGGGGTCCCGGACGCTTGCGAACCCGGGCCGACCGTCAGCGCCCGATGCAAGAGGCCCTCGACCTCGACGACAGCTACGCCCACCTGCGCTACCAGCTGGGGCTCCTCGAGCTGCAGGACGGCAACCTCGACGCCGCCCAGACGCACCTGTACGCGGCCATGGATCACACTCCGCCGGGCCGCTGCGACCGGGCACCACCGCGACACCGGGACGTGGTCGCCGCCGCCGCCGAGCTCCACGGGGCGCTGTTCGTCGATCCCTGGCCGGTGTACGAGGCGGCCGCCCGCAACCCGGGCATTCCCGGGGAGAGCCTGTTCACCGACACCCTCCACCCCAGCGTGGAAGGCCACCGGCTGCTGGCCGAGCTCTTCGCGGACGCCCTGGTACGGGAGGGGCTGATCCCGGTCGAGTGAGGATCACTCGGGGGGCGGGTCGAGGGTCCAGACCAGGATATCTCCGTCCAGGTCCGGTGACCCCAGGCCGGTGACGAGCCGCTCGCGCGTGCCCTCGTCGGTGAGCCAGGGGCGCAGGACCACGTAGCGGAATCCGAGGTCGGCCAGCTGCCCCCGCCCCTCGACAGACCCGGCGGCCAGCGCGGTCTCGAGATTCCGCGCCAGGGCGTCCACGCGGGGGAGGTAGCGTTTCGACTGGCGGGGCAACGCGGTCGTGGGGCGGCGGTGGACCACCGATGCCAGCATGGCCACGCCACCCTCGTAGGTCCCGGCCTCCAGCGGCAGGTCGAACACCGCGCCGGCGACGGGGTCGTCCCGCATCTGCTCCAGCGCGAGGCGCCCCTCGATGGGCTCCGCAGGGCGGGGCCACAGGCTCCGTGTGACCCGCCAGCCGTCCCCCACCTGGAGCAGGGCCACGGCCCAGGCGGCGAGGATCATCCAGCCGGCCCGGCGGGTCGAGAGGCCACCGGCCAGGGCCAGGGAGAGACCCACCGACGCGAGCAACACCGCGCGGTAGTAGGTACCGGTACGGGCGAGGGGGTACCCCACCACCTCCAGCAGCCGCGCCGGGAGGGCCAGGCGGTTGCCACCGACCTCGACGAACGCGCCTCCGGAGATCAGGTAGGGTCCGATGGCCACGATCACCCCCACGCCCACGGCCGTCCAGGCCAACCCGCGGCCTCGGAATCGGCGCAAGGAGAGCAGGATCATCGCGGCGAGCAGGGGTAGCCCCAGGTAGGTCACGTGGCTGGTCTGGTGCACGTCCCAGGCCAGCCCACCGCGGCCCAGGGACACCCCCTCGGGCTGGGCCACCGGTGCCGGAGTCGAGAGTCGATCCCAGTTGGCGATCCCCGGCTCGAACGCCGACGGGTGGATGCCGTGGCGGAGGTTGCCGTAGTACCGCTGGGCCGGGAGCAGGCAGGCCGCGGTCACCGCGAGCACGGCCAGCGCCCGGAGCAGAGACGGGAGACGCGGTCGGGGGGCCTTCAGAGCGACGATCACCGCCCACGGGAACGCCAACAACGGCAGCAGCACGGCCGTGGACGGGCTGGTGAACCCGGTGGCCAGGGCCACGATCCCGGCCGCGGCCAGCGCCAGGGGCCACCGGGGGCCTCGGATCCCCGCGCTGAGCATCCACAGGTACAGGGGCACGAGCCAGTGCTGGAACTTGGCGGTCTGACCGCTGGCCAGGCAACCCAGCGCGTAGGGACACAGGGCGAAGGCGAGGCCGCCGGCCGCGGCGATCCAGGGGTGGCAGCGGGTCAGGTGCCGGAGCATCCCGGCCATGGCCAGCACCGCCACCGCCGGGCTCAGCAGGACCACCAGGTTGTAGGCACCCAGGGGCCCGAGCAGGGGATTGAGGGGCGCCGCGGCCAGGGCGGGGAGCCAGGCGATGGCCGGCGCCCGGACCGTGGCCGGGTAGCCGATGGCGTCGGTGAGCTGGGAGAGGGGGCGATCCCCCAGCAGCATCCTGGAGATGTGGTCGAAGGCCCAGATGTGGCCGTCGTGGAAGGCGGTCCCGGCCCGGGCCGTGGTCAGCTCGTCCAGCAGGGGGCGGTGGAGCGCTGCGGTGACGACGGTGGCGACGACCGCCGCCACGGCGAGGGCGGCCGCGTTCGTCAGCCAGCCGTGGCCGTCCACGCCGCTGTCGGTCGTAGCCGGCGCCCGGTCTGGTTTCACATCCGACACCGTCGGGGCTCCCATCACGGTGTGCCACGGTGGGCTGGCCCCGCCGTGTTCTCCGAGGCTGCGGGGCAGCACGACGGGGCCAGCCCACCGTGGCACCCGACGTGGTCGTGACGTCACGACGCCTCTCTAGCCTGCATCATCCACCGCGCCGGGGCCAGGGACGCCGGTCCGGTTGCGGGTGGGGCGACGGTGGTCAATCATGGGGAGATGCGTAGGTTCGTCCCCCTCGCCGTTGCGGCCGCCGCGGCCCTGATCCTCGCCCACGGGTGCAAGGACAAGCCCGTCCCGGGGGCCACCGTGGCCATCGTCGGCATCGACGGCGGGGACTGGGACGTGTTCGATCAGCTCATCGCCGAGGGTCGGTTGCCCAACCTGCACAAGATGCGGACCGAGGGTGCGACGGCCAGGCTGTACATCGAGAGCGCCCTGTCCCCCGAGTCCTGGACCTCCCTGGCCACCGGACAGCCCCCGGAGATCCACGGCATCGTGCAGGCCGACAGCCCCGGAGGGATCGGGTTCTTCGCCCATCCCGAGCAGCTCAACGTCAAGCGGGTCTGGGACATGGCTGGCCAGCACGACAAGCGCTCGCTGGTGGTGGACTACTGGGTCACCGAGCCCGCCTACCCCATCAACGGGGTGATGATCGGCCGGGAGGGCAACTCCGCCTACCCCGCGGACGCACGCTCCGATCAGGGGACACCGCTGGATCCCCTGGAGGAGCTGGACAACGCCCGCGACCTCGGACTCTGCGCCCCCCGCACCGGCAACATGCTGTCGTGGATGGCCCGCGATACGGCCTTCGATCTGCTCGTCCTCCCGATCTATGCCCACGACCAGGCGATGCACCAGCTGTGGTCCGAGTACGAGACCCACCTGGCCGGTCTGAGTCCCGAGGCCCTGGCGGAGGTCGGCCCGGGCACGGCGGCTCGGGTTCGGTCCGGCTACGAGATCGTGGCCCAGACCGCGATGATCGGCGACCGGCTGATGGGCGAGGCGATGGAGTACGTGGGGGAGACCGGCTACGTCATGCTGGTCAGCGACCACGGTCACGAGCGATCCAATCCTCCGGCCCGGCGGATCTCGCTGGCCCGTAGCATCCTCGACGGGGCGCAGGGCACCGTGGAGCGGGGTTCGTACACCGTCAAGACCCCCGCCGGGGACGCCACGGCCGTGCTCACGTCCCGCTCCCGGCCGGGGCGGGTCCCGGTGGAGTCCCTGGACTACGAGCTGCACTACCCGGAGATCCGCCTGAGCGGCCCGGGCGCCGAGGCCGCCCGCGCCCGGCTGCTGCTGCTGACCACCACCGACGGATCCCCCCTCCTGGCAGCAGGCTCCGGGGATTCGCTGCTCCCCTCGGACGCCGTGTTCGCCGCCGCCCGGGACTCCCTCGGCAGCCGGGTCGAGAACGGGTTCTCGATCTTCGTCAACAGCGGCTCCCACGGGGAGTCCGATCTGGGCGTATTCGGCCTCTACGGCCCCGGCGTGCTCCCGGGCGAGCTCACCACCCAGGTCGACTCGGTCGACGCCACCCCCACCGCCCTGTGGCTCCTGGGCTGCCCCGTCCCCGAGGACATCGCCGGCGAACCGGTCACCTTCGCCCTGGACGAGGCCACCCTGGGATCCCGCCCGGTCCGCACCGTGGCCAGCTACGAGGACGGCAGCCGGCCCTGGGCCAAGGGCGGCCCGCGGCACATCAGCCAGGAGGAGCACGAACGGCTGAAGGCGCTGGGGTACGTCAAATAGCGTTCGGACTGTCCGGCGTGGCCGGCAGTCCGAACGGGGCGGGCTGCTGCAGACCGGCTGGCGCTGCTGGCCGAATCGCGCCCCGGGGTCTCCGGCTTTCCGGCGGGTCCTCAGGTGTGATCGCGTGACAAGGGGGCTAGAATACATCCCGCGGAGCATTGTTGGACGCGCGGATCCTACGAAGAATGGTCACGATGTCGGCCCTGCTAGGGATGGCGGGGCTGGTCTGCGCCGCGTGCAAGGGCGAATCGGGCAAGGCCGGCTGCCCCGAGGGTATGGCCCAGGTGGAGGGGGTGGACGGGCCGCTGTGCATCCACGCCTTCGAGGTCCACGTGGAGGCGACGCAGCAGGGGGTGGACGTCAAGGAGGCCCTGCTCTCCGATCCCTCGAGCGTTCGGCTACGCTCCGAGCTGGGCCTGATGCCGACCAAGACCACCTGGTACCGGGCCGAGGCGGTGTGCAAGGCCCACGGCTACCACCTGTGCACGAGCCAGGAGTGGGAGGATGCCTGCGACGGGGTGCCCGGGGACGGCGGGGCCGAGTACCCGACCGTGGAGGGGACCTACGCCGTCGGCGACTGCAGCTTCACCGACGTGCCCGGGGAGGACCGTCAGCCGCTGGTGAAGAGCGGCTCCTTCCGACGCTGCCACACCCCCACCGGGATCTACGACATGGCCGGCAACCTCTGGGAGTGGACCGACCCCGCGGTGCGCGACGAGGACAACCTGCCCCAGGTGGACAAGCGCGGCGGGGGTCACTACGGCCGGGACTCGGTGGGCTGCGCCTACTCGTCGGTTGGATCCCACCCGCCCAGCTTCGAGGGCACCATCGGCTTCCGCTGCTGCGTCTCGCTCTGAGCCCTCTCAGCCGTACAGCGTCGTGAGCGCCGCGCCCCGGTAGTAGTGGGCCAGGATGGCCTCGTGGTCGTGGCCCTGCTCGGCCATGGCGGCAGCGCCGATCTGGCACAGACCCACGCCGTGTCCCCAGCCGGCCCCCCGGAGCACGAAGCGTTCGGGGATGGGGCCGTCGCCCTCGGGGCGGACGGTGAAGGCCGAGCTGTACAGGTGGGTGTCGTCCAGCAGGCGGCGGATCTCCAGCTCCTTGCCCACCACGGCGGTGCGCTGCTCGCCCTGGATCTCCAGCTCGACGATGCGGCCCGACGGCCCGCGGGTCCGGGCCCGCAGGGCGCGGATCGCCCCCAGCTCCAGCCCACCCTTGTCCCGCAGCAGCGCCTGGAGCTGGGTCTGCTCGAGGCGGGTCTCCCAGCGGTAGAAGTCCCTCGTCTCCCGGTCGATCTCGGGCAGCAGACGGGCGAGAAGCGCTTCGTCGGAGGTGTTGCAGTACGCCGGAGGCGCGCCGTCGATGAAATCGCCCGCAGCTCCCTCGTCGGTCAGCGGGAGAGCGAAGGGCGCGCCCCCGGGCGCTCCGTCGGGGAAGGCCTGCAGGTAGTCCGGATCCTCGTCGCCCCACGCCGAGGAGAACAACTCGGTCATGCCGCCGCAGCACTTGGAGAACCGGGCGTCGCAGATCCCCTCGCCGTGGGTCAGGACCAGGCCGCGTGTGGCCCGGACCGCCTCCTCGGCCTCGGGCGAGAACGCCCTCGAGATGCCCTGGTAGCGCTGGCAATGATCGTCGGCGCAGACGTCGAAGGCCTCGTGGTCCTCCCGGTCGTACCAGCGGATCACCTTCAGGGTCTCTCCGTGGTCGATCCGCTCCCCCCGCCCGCCCGAGCCCTCCGCTTCCCGTGCCACCAGCTGGGCCAGCAGCCACGAGCGGGAGATCACCGCGTGGGCCCGCAGCAGCGCCGGGGGACACGACGCGCTCATCTCCGACGAGATGACCGAGACCAGGTACCTCTCCAGGGGGACCAGGTTGACCACATCCAGGCCGTCTCCCTGGGCCACCAGGGAGATGGCGCCCTCGAAGCGCAGGTCCTCTTCGTGCTCCCAGTGGAACTGCACGCCCACGGTCATGCCCCGCAGGATGAAGGACCCCCGGTCCGGATCCAGGGGGACGAGGGTGATCCGGGAACCGGCGCCGAGCAGGCCCTCGTCGATGTGGTCGACCCGGACGGTGCCCGGGGGGCCCACCGAGACGCTGAGCAGGGTGTCCTCGGGCACCGTGCCCACCATCTCCTCGCCCACCACCAGCCCGTAGACCCCGTCCAGCGCCAGCTCCGCGTCGTGGGCGCCCGGCAGCAGCCCGACTCTCAGGATCGGTTCATCCATGGTGCAGCCTCCGCTCCAGCTCGTCCTCGTACCGGTCGGCCCGGCCCTCGTCCAGGCTCGTCTCCTCGAAGATCCCGGCCAGCGTCTCCTCGTCCACCCCGCGGTAGTCCTGCTCGCGGACGGTGATCACCAGCCCGGCCATGTCCAGGGCGCCGGGGCTGATCAGCCGCTGTTCGGGCCCCTCGGCGGTGTAGCAGGCGGGGCGGTGCGCCCCGCGCGGGTACAGCAGCGCAGTCACCGCCCCCGAGTCCCCGGTCAGCAACAGGTTCGCCGTCGGCTCGTCCGCGGGCTCCGTCACGGCACCCAGGGCTTCCATCGCTCTCCCCACGGCCGCCGCGACCCCGCGGGCCGAGCCGCGGATCACCGTCAGGACCCGCGACGATCCCCGCAGCGCCAGCACCTCCACCTCCCCCCCGTCAAACAGCACGCGCCCGCCCGCCTGCCGGGCGATCCCGGGTCCCGCCAGCGCCTCGTCCGGCGTCCACCCCGACTCCACCGCCTGCAGGTGGATGTGGTCGGGCGCCGAAGCGCCGCACCGGGGCCCGTTGTAGAACACCATCAGGTGTCCCGCCGTGGCGGCGGCCAGCGCGACGGCGGCGTCCAGGACCGGCGCGAGCGCCTGGGTCCGATGGGAGCGGTGGGCCGCCACCAGGTGCAGGGGCACGATGGGAGCCGGGTTCGCCAGCAACACCAGGTCCTCGCCCGCGGCCAGGCCGAACTCCTCGGGCGGGAGGTTGCCGGGGCACAGGAAGCAGGGCCGCGCCCGGAGGGAGGCCGCGTCGACCTTCGCTGTGGTCGACGCCACCCGCCCCGGGTTCCACTGGAGAGTGACCCGCCGGGAGCCGAGGCTCAGGACCCGGGTTTCGACGTCGTCCAGCGCGCGCAGGGAGTCGCGCAAGCGCGGCCAGCGCTCGGTCTGCCACGCGTGGAACGCTCGCAATCGGGGGCCGAGGCCGGAGGACTCGCCGAACCGCGACGGCGGGAGCAGGCGCGGTGACCAGCCCCCCTCCCCTCCCCCGCCGGCCGTCAACGGGGGTCCCCGTCCGACAGGTTGGCCTGCTGGCGAGCGCGGATCTCGAGGGTACGGATCCGGTCCTTGTAGATCTGGTGCCGGGCCACCGCATCCGGGGACAGGGCGGCGTCCGTGTTGTCCTCCCAGCGGCGGCAGTGGTACAGCGAATCGAAGATCCGCCCCACCGGGTAGCTGCGCGAGATCCGCAGCGCCAGGGCGTAGTCCTCCCCGTAGCTCACGTTGGGGAGGGGGAAGCGGCGAATCAACGCGGTGGCGAAGGAGCGCGGGGCCCCGAGACCGTCGATCCGCAGCGCGTTGTTGGGGCCGTTGTCGTCGGTCCACTCCCGGTGGTCGATCAGCCCCGGCGGCAGGGGGTTCAGATCGAAGTCCACCGTGGAGTACGAGCCGATCACCATCCCACAGCCCCCCTCGCGCAGCGTCGCCACGATGCGCGCCAGGACGTCGGTTCCCTGGTAGAGGTCGTCCGAGTCCAGCTGCACGGCGTAGCGCCCGCAGGAGGGGTGGAAGGCGGCGTGGTTCCAGCACCCTCCGATGCCCAGATCCCGGCGCTCGGGGGCGACGTGGACCAGCCGGCCGTCGGTGGCGGCGCGTGCCGCGAGCAGCTCGGTGGTCCCGTCCGTGGAGTGGTTGTCGACCACGATCACGTTGAAGGGGAAGGGCGCCTCCTGGGCCAGGGCGCTGTCCACCGCGTCTCCCACGGTCTTGACCCGGTTGCGCACCGGGATCACCACGCTGGCCTCGACGGGGAAGGCTCCGGACGCGTCGAAGGGCGCGAACGGCGGAGTGACCAGGGCGCCGATCCGCTCCAGGTGGGCGGTGGCCACCATCTCCGCTTCCTCCTGGGCCCTTCGATCGGCGAGCAGATAGTCGAACACCGACTCGCCGGTGGCCCGCTGCTCGCGGGGGTGCACGAGGGCGACAGGCTCGGGGATCCGCAGGGGGAGGGCCTCCTCGCTGAGCCGGAGCCGCAGGTGGTACCAGGCGTGCTTCGTCAGGGCGCCTTCCACCGGGACCGGATGCTCGAGCAGCCCGCGCAGGGCCCCGCTCGACCACAGGGAGATTGGCCCGAGGTCGAAGCGGTCGCCGATGCTGCCCCGCTGGTAGTCGGCCAGGGGGTGGAGCACCGCGCCGGCCCCGCTGGCGTCGGCGTAGTCGCCGTACACCACCGGCGATCCCGAGTCCCGGGCCGCGGCGAGGAGGCGGGCCAGCCCACGGGGCTCGGGGTCCACCGGCGCCCCGGCGCGCACGCGCAGCACGTACGCGGTCCTCACGCGCTCGATCCTCGCGGCGGTGTGGGTCATCCACCCCGGATGGGGGTCGATGGTCGTCCGCACGGGAACTCCGGCGAGGACCTCCGGCGGCGCCTCGCCCTCCGGGGGCATCACCACGTCGAACTGCTCCACCCGATCGCGGCCGGCGATCCGCTCCAGGCTGCGGGCCAGCTCGCCGCTCCACTCGCCCTCGACCATCACCGTGATCGGCCTCACCGCTCACCTCCAAGATGTCCGTCATCGTCCGTCACCCGGGCCACGAGCAGCCCCGGCGTCTCGTTGCGCTCCAGGAAGTCCTCCAGGGGTTCGGCCACCACCTTGCCGCCGGACCGACTCGCGTGGGTCAGCGCCAGCTCCCCTCCGCCCCGGTTCATCAGCAGACCCACGTGGAACACGTCCAGATCGTCCCTCGTCGAGAGGAAACACACCAGGTCGCCCAGCTCGGCCGCTTCGCGCAGGCGATGGACCTCGGACCGGGGCAGGCCGTGGGGGGTCCAGGGGACCGGTGGCAGGCCGTCGACCAGCGAGAGGGTCCGGGGCGGTCCCAGATCCGTCCAGCGTTCCGGGAGCACGCGGATCAGCCGCCCCGCGGCCTCCCCACGACCGATCCACTGGCTCATGTAGTGGTTCCGCGAGGCCCACTCGAGCCGGCCGGCACGGTACCTGAGCGCCCGCAGGCGCCCCTCCAGGTCCGCCGGCTCCTTCGAGGTGGCGAGCGCCCACACCGACTCCGCGAAGGTCACGCAGTCGAAACCATCGAGCCGGCTGACCAGGCGCTCCACCCCCCCCGGGCCGCCTCCCAGGGGATCGTCGACGTACGGCCGGTCCCGGAAGAAGCCAGCGATCATGCCGAGGCGGTTCGGCAGCGGCAGCCCGTGGGTCATCCCCAGCACCTGGATCACCAGCATGGGGTCGGCGCGCAGCTTCCGGTCGTCCATGGTCGCCCTTCCCGCGCAGACGAGTCGCTGACACATGACCTATCATGGCACCTGGAGGTTCGCCAGATGCGGGGCAGGATGCTGCTGGTTTACTGGCTCGCGGGGTGTGCGGCGGCGCTGGTGGGGTGCCAGCCTGCGGGGTACCTGACCGGCGACTTCGACGACGACGACGAAACCCCGGGCGACGACGACACCGACCCAGACGACGACGACGACGACTCCGTCCCCGGGGACGCGGACGGAGACGGATACACCCCCGACGACGGCGACTGCGACGACGGCGATCCTTCGGTCCACCCCGGCGCCGAGGAGGTCTGCGACGACGTGGACCACGACTGCGACGGTGACCCCCACGGGGACGCCGACGGCGACGGTTTCGACGTCTGTGACGACTGCGACGACAGCGACCCGGCGGTGTTCCCGGGCCACGACGAGGTGCCCTACGACGGGATCGATCAGGACTGCGACGGCGAGGACCTGGACGACCTGGACGGGGACGGGTTCGCCGGCGGACCGGGGGGGGACGACTGCGACGACGAGGCGGCGGGGATCCACCCGGACGCGCTGGAGATCCCCGACGGCGTGGACCAGGACTGTGACGGCCTCGTGGACGATGGCACCCCGCTGTACGACGACGACGGGGACGGATTCAGCGAGGAGGACGGCGACTGCGACGATGCCGACGCGGGCGTCTCCCCGGACGCGGTGGAGACCTGCGACGGGACCGACGAGAACTGCAACGGCGTGGTCGACGATCGGGACATCGACGGGGACGGCTGGCTCGATGCGGACTGCGGGTACACCGACTGCGACGACTCGGATCCTGCGGCCTACCCCGGTGCCCCGGAGATTCCCGGGGACGGCCAGGACTCGGACTGTGACGGCGACGACGACCCGCCGCTGGGAGAGCACTGCCACGGGGACGACAACGTGATCGGCGTGCCCGACACGGTCGACTACTCCCTGTCCAGCGCCTACGACGAGTCGGACGGCCCCATGGGACCGGGGTACTACTTCGACGACGTGGAGTTCCTGGCCGCAGCCGGCACCACGGTGGTGGTGTCGATGGACAGCTATTACGCCGAACCCGACCCCTACCTGGTCCTGCTGGATCCCTGGTGCGACCCGGTGGCCGAGGACGACAACGGCTGGGGCGGCGACAACGCCTTTATGGAGTACGAGGTGCCCGCCGACGGCGTGTACACCATCGTCGCCACCACGGCCGTGGCCGGACAGACCGGGTACTACACGCTGTACACCGGCGAGCGGTCCCACCTGGGCTTCCGCTGTCTGCACGACTTCTGGTCGGCCAGCTGCGGCGAGACCAACGCCAACTTCGGCCTCACCGCCGCCGACGCCACCGAGGGGCCGCGGGGCAGCGGCTACTACTACGACGACGTCGAGTTCGTGGGCACCGCGGGGTCCGAGGTCCGCGTCGAGATGGAGTCGTGGGACTTCGACACCTACCTCTACCTGCTCGACGACCAGTGCCAGATCCTGGCGGAGAACGATGACGACCCCGACGGACTCGCCGGCGACTCGGCGGTCGAGGTCCAGCTACCGGTCGACGGCACCTACACGATGGTGTTCACCAGCAAGCACCCGATCGCGGGTCCCCAGCCCCACTCCGGTTCCTTCGACTGGGAGCTGGACTGTTCGCCGTAGGAGCCCGTCAGAAGGGCGACGTGAAGGTATCCAGGACGATGATGCCGTCCTCCACCGCCAGGGCGGTGAACAGCACGTAGTTCTCGGCCTCGTCCATGGCCCCGTCCAGGAGCACGCCGGTGACCTCGCCGGGGGTGAGGTCGAAGGCCGCCCAGCCGCCGTCGGTGGTGGAGGTCTCCAGGGACCAGTCGGGCTCGCCGTTGTGGTCCAGGTACACGCAGGGGTGGATCAGGCCCAGAGAGTCCTCGAAGTAACACGACAGTCCCCGGGTGCCGGGCCAGGTGGAGGAGTCCGCGCCGGACACGGCGGTCAGGAAGCGGCCCCGGGCGATCCCGCCGTCCGAAGGGGTCATCGGATCCAGGGTCTGGACGTCGTCCCCGGTGGGGTGAACGGCGGCGTAGTCGTCGATCGACCCCTGGACCTCGGCCAGGGTGAGCGCGAACAGGGAGCCGTCGGGCAACTCACCGTCCTGGGTCCCGGTCACCCCCACGAACGAGGTGGGCAACCGATCCGTCTCCCAGTCACTCGCCACCATGTAGACCACGCTGTTGCCCGGGATCTGCGCCAGCTCGAAGGCGCCGTCCGCGTCGGTGGCGGCCTCGATGAAGGCCGTGTCCACGCCGGTGTTGTAGTCGAAGAGCTCGATCTCCGCCTCCGGCAGCGCCTCACAGGCCTCGGGATCGCCGCAGGCGAACAGGGTCCCGGTCACGTCGATCAACACCAGGTCCGGCTCACACCCGCCCAGCAACAGCAGCCCGATCCCCAGCACCCACGCCAGCTTGTTCATCGCGTTCTCCAGGTCCCGTGTCGGGTCGTCATGGGACCAGCTCCAGATCGAACAGGGAGGTGCAGGAGTCCTCGACCATCAGCACGGGGAAGGCGCCGAGGAAGGTGTCGGTCGCGTCGAACAGCTGGACCTGGGCCGGGCCGGCCGCGACGCCGAACACCGCGAAGGTGCCCTCCGGACCGGTTCCGAGCAGCTCCGGTCGGGCGATACCGAAACCATCCAGGTACACGGCCTCCACCGGCTTGGCTCCCTCCGGGGCCACGAAGATCCGGGTCCCCTCCCCCTCCTCGGGGACCGCGAGCCGGCCCAGGGCGAATCCCCCGGTCCCGGGCGCGTCCGGCGCCACGGCTTCGGCCAGGGAACGGGCGTGCCCTGCCTTGTTGGCCAGCTTCAGGCGGTACTCGAGCCAGTCCCGCGCCAGGATGAACAGCTCCCCGTCGTAGGTGTACAGGTTGGCCGGTGGCATCCACGCGGCGTGCACGGTGGCCACGTGGAGGCCGTCCTCGGACCAGGCGACGGCGTTGACGCGACTCTCCGGGGGCAGACCTCGGATGCGGTAGTAGGCCGGCGAGTCGTCGGGCCAGGGCTCCTCACCCTCGGCCACCAGCTCGCCCTGGTCGTCGTAGCCGTCCAGGCGCGCCCCCGTGAGGACCTCCGGGGGCTCGGTGACCTCCGGACCCACGTACATCGTCCCGTACAGGGACACGCTCTCGCCCTCTTCCTCGGCGGCGCAGCCGATCATCAACGCCGCCAGCGCGAGGGGAATCAGCCGGGTAGCTGGTCGATCATCCACAGGATCACCGCCTCGATTCCGATGGCCACCACCAGCAGGATCCCCACGATCAGCCGGGTCGAGAGGCCTTCAGCGACCGGGTCGACCTCGCTGCGGGGCAGCGACCAGACCCGTCCCCGGAATATGGCACGGCCCTCCTGGGCCCGCCACAGGGCGAACACGGTGGGCGCCACCGCGACGACCACCGCCGGACCGAGCCAGAACAGCGCGAAGGCCAGCAGCACCGAGCCGCCGAACTGCAGGTGCATCACCTTCTGCTTCTCCTGCCACATGAACAGCACGGCCCGATCCTCGGCCTGGCGGTACTGGCGCTCCTCGGTGCGCGCGCGAACCCGCCGCTGCATCTCCTCGTGGGTGACGTCGAGCATCTCCTCGTGGACCGCCACCTGGTGACGCACGTGCTCCAGGGCGTCGCGGACGGCCCCTTCGTCCAGCTCGTCGATGCCCTCGAAGGCCGCCCGGGCGTCCTGGACGCCGGTGGCCGCCTCCACCCACTCCTCGGTGCCCCGCAGGTCCGCCGGTGCCCGCTGGACCAGGGCCTCCAGCCGCTCCACCGCCTTGAGCCGGGCCGCCGTCACCGCCTCCCGGGCCCGGGCCGACAGCTCGTCCGCCGCCCCCACCACGTCCTCGATGGCCTCGGTGGCGCGGATCTCGGCGAAGGGGTCTCCCCGCGACGCCATCTGTTCCGCCTCCGCCTGCCGCTCCTGAAGACCGCGGAAGTCCTCGCCGATGGGCTGGTCCTCCATCAGCGTCCAGGGCTCGCAGCGCTCGAGGGCGTCCCTCGCCGCGTCCCGGGTGAGGGACCATCCCTCCTTCGCCTGCTCGGTGAGCGAGGCCATCAGCTCCTCGAAGGGCTCGGCCACCGGTGCGAGCAGGGGATCCTGGCGGACCCGGACCAGCACCACCGGGTTGCCGGCGGCGCCGTGCAACAGCGAAGCGAAGGCCTCCCTCAGAGGACCCTCGGGCGCCGCGGACGCGGCCAGGTCGTCCAGGAGCCGCAGGTCGCCACCGACGGCGGCGGTGCTGGACGGAGTCGCGTTCTCCGGACCGCTCACGGCGCCTCCTCCGCCCCCGCCGCCGCGAGCAGGCAACGCGCGATCTGGTAGCGAGCCTCGGCCCGCTCGTCGGACTCGCCGCTGGTCACCACCTGCTGGAAGCGCTCACGGGCTTCGTCGAAGCGGGACAGCTGCAGCAGATTCCGGCCGGCCGCCATGCGAGCATCGGTCCGGATCCGGTCCAGGTCGAACTCCCCCAGATCGTCCCCCTCCTCCACCGAGTCCGCGACCCCCACCAGGTGTCCGAGGGCTTCGTCCGCCCGGCCCTCCAGGGTCCTGACCAGGCCGGCCACCAGCGCCGTGACCGGGTCGTCTCGGCGCGCCTGCGTCGCCTCGGACAGCTCCGCGTCCACCATCTCCATCCGCCGGTGGCGGACGTGGCGGATCGCCTTGACCAGCTTTCGCGAGCGGGACAGGCGGCGGCGCTGTTCGTCGTCGGTATTGACCGTCTCGAGGACCTCGACCTCTCGCTGGGCCTCGGTCAGGGTCCTCACCAGGGGATGCAGGGCCCGCGCCGCCAGCAGGGCCCGGAGGGCCTGCTCGTCCCCGGCCTGGACCGCCGCCGGATCAGGGAAGTCGTCCGACGACCAGGTGGCCGGCGACTCGAGGTGGGGGCAGTCCTCTACCGTGTGGGCGTCTTCGCAGAGGAGACAGACCGTGACCATGGGCCGAGAGTCTAGCACCGGGCGATCTCGATTGCTGCTACCCGGGCTCGGCATCCAGCAGCTCGTCCAGGAAGCCAGCGGTCCGCAGGCGGCGCTCCAGGTGGTACTCGGCGAAGCGCGCCAGGTGCCCCCGGACTCGACGCACGGCCTCCGCCTGCACCGCGATCCCGGCCGGATCGGCCAGGTCCGCGGACGCGAGTCGCAACAGGGTGGCGTGGTCGTGTCGCGACAGGGGGACGGCCCCCGCCTCGCCGGGGGCGTGGTCGGCACACAGGAGCCCGCCGGTCGACGCGGCGAATCCCGCGGGATAGCGGTCGGGGGGCCTGCCACAGGCGCAGCAGCCGTCCAGGGAGAGGCCGACGCCGGCCAGCTGGAGCACTCGCATGGAGGCGGCTCGGACCCAGGCCTCGCCGGGGTCCGCCCCGGTGTCCAGGGCGGCCAGCACCTGGAGCAACAGCCCGAACAGCTCGGGCACGGGCTCGTCGTCCCGGGTCACCGTGCGCACCAGCTCGAGCAGGTGGTCGGCCATGGCGGTGCGCAGCAGGTCGTCCCGCGCGCCCAGAAACGGCCTCACGAGGTCGACGTCCCCCAGGGCGCTCCGTCCCCGGCGGACCCTCACCCGGGCGCGGATCAGCGCGTAGCGCTCCAGCCGCCCCCCGTAGCGCTTGCGGCTCTTGCGGGCGCCGCGGGCCCGGGCCGCGATGCGGCCCCGCTCGCGGGTCAGCAGGTGCATGAGCCGGTCCGACTCGCCGAGGTTGGTGGCCCCCAGCACGAGGGCGGTGAGGATCTCCTCGCTCAAAGCTGGAGAACCGCCGTGGCGATGACGAAGTACAGCAGGATCCCGAACACGTCCATGAAGGTGGTCATGATCGGTCCGGTGGCCACCGCAGGGTCCACGTTGAGACGCTTGAACAGCAGGGGGATCAGGCTGCCCAGCAGGGCGGCCGAGCACATGTTGGCCAGGATCGCCACCGCGACCACCGGCCCCAGCCTCGCGCTGCTCGACCAGCCCAGCGCCAGCGCCGCGCCGCCGACGACGATGCCGCCGCCCACGGCCAGCAGGATCCCGGTCCGCAGCTCGCGCGCCAGCACCTTCCACTGGCCGCGCAGGAGCACCCGTCCGGTGGCCAGGCCGCGCACCATGATGGTCGCGGACTGGATCCCCACGTTGCCCCCCATGGCCATGACCACGGGGATGAACGCGGCCAGCAGCGCCTGCTGGGCGATCTGCTCCTCGAACCGGCTGATCAACGTGGCGCCGACGATGCCACCCACCGCAGCCAGGGCCATCCAGGGGGCCCGCATCCACGCCGACCGCATCACCGAGGCCTCGAGCACCTCCTCGTCGCCGGCGCCGGCCATCTTCAGGAAGTCCTCGGTGGCCTCGTCCCGGACCACGTCGATGACGTCGTCCACGGTCACGATCCCCAGCGGTTTGTTGAACTCGTCCACCACCGGGATCGCCAGCAGGTCGTAGCGGGCCACGAAGCGGGCCACCATCTCCTGATCCACGTCCGGGGTGACCTTGATCACGTCGCCGTTCATGATCGCCCGCAGCGGCGTGTCCGGTGGGTGGGTCAACAGGTCACGCAGCGAGAGCGTGCCCACCAGGTGCCCCTCCTCGTTGACGCAGTAGATGTAGAACACCATCTCCGCGTCCTCGGCCTCCTGCAGCGCCGCGATGGCCTCCCGGGAGGTCACGTCCCGGTTGAGGCTGAAGAAGTCGGGGTTCATGATGCCGCCGGCGCTCTTGGGGTCGTAGTGGAGGAGCTCCTCCACGTCGGCGGCCTCGTCCCCCTTCATCCGGTCGAGGATCTGCTGGGACAGCTCCTCGGGGAGCACCGGGAGCAGGTCGGCGGCGTCGTCCGGGGACAGCTCGGTGAACACCCCCACCAGATCGTCCAGCTCCATTCGGGGGAGGATCTCGGCGGCGTGCTCCTTGTCCAGGTAGGAGACCACCTCAGCGGCGCGCTCCAGGTCCAGGGACAGGACCTTGAGCAGGTACTTGGCCTCCCGGTCGGCGAGGCGGGGAAGCAGGTGCGCGACGTCGGCCGGCTGGGTCTTGTCGATCACCCGGTCGAGGTTGGTATGCGCATTGCGGCGCACGAGCTGCCGGATCGTCTTGAGCAGCCGGGCTTGTGCCAGGAGATCCATGGTCTCCTCCGCGCCTCAAAAAAGGCCGTTTCGCCGCCGGACCCCCCAAGCCCGGCCGGCATCGAGACGCGGGCTAGTGGGCGTGTCGCGGGTGGCGGTCGCCGGAACCCCACAGGGGTCCCGCCGGATACGGGTCGGCGGTACTCGGACCGTCGGTTTCCAACTCTCGCTTCACCTCGGTTTGGACGTCTTCGACGCGGCCCGGGATGCGGGGGCGGCTCAGCCGCCCAGCTCGCTCAGCAACTCCCGGGCCTCGTCGCCCAGGGGGCCGTTCTCGTCGTGGACGTCGACGAAGTCCAGATGAAACTCGGCCTGCTCCATGTTGTCAAGGCGCAGGTAGAGCTTGCCGAGGGCCATCCAGGTGTTCAGATCGGCCTTGTTGCACTTGCGCGCACGCAGGAAGAGGGTCTCGGCCTGGGAGAGGTCCCCCTCGGCCTCGGCCACCAGGCCCAGGTTGTGGATCGACGGACAGAACAGCGGAGTCACCTCGAGTACGAGCCGGTAGCTCTCGCGGGCCTCCTCGTAACGCCCCAGGTTGTACTCGGCCCAGCCGATGTTGTGATGAGCCCGGCCGCTCTCGCGGTAGGTGGGCTCCTCGGCGGCGGCCTGCAGGGCCGCGATGGCGTCCTCCCAGCGTTCCTGGGCCAGCAGCATCGCCCCCAGGTTCATCTGCGCCTCGGGGAAGGGCTCCTGGAGCCGCAGCGCGGTGCGGAACTCCTTCTCGGCCTCCTCGAACATCTCCTTGGCGAAGTAGCAGTTGGCCAGCAGGTGGTGGCTCTCGGGCAGGTACGGGTTGAGCCGGATGGACTCCCGGAGCTCGGCGATGGAGCCCGCCAGATCCCCCTCGTCGAAGTACGCCTGGGCCATGGTGTGGTGCCCCAGGGCCTTCTGTGCCCTGGCGGCCGTGACGCAGCCGCTGCCCAGCAGCGGCAGGAGCACCACCGCGGTCAGGGCGGCCAGGAGTCCCCTCATCCCAGGTACCTCCCGATGATCGGCGCCAGGTCTGCCTTGCGGGCCTCGGGGATGGCCTCGGGAGCCGTGAGGATCGCTCCGGCCAGGGCGTTGGCCGCTGCCGGGTCCGGTTCGGTGGGGATCCGTTCCACCACCTCCACCAGGATCCGCTTGGCGCTGGCGGCGTTGGCCCGCAGGGTCTTGACGATCTCCTCGGTGTCCACCGCCTCTTCGCTCTCCCGCCAGGAGTCGTAGTCGGTGACCAGCGCCACGGTCGCGTACCCGATCTCCGCCTCCCGGGCCAGCTTGGCCTCGGGCAGGTTGGTCATCCCGATCACGCGTCCCCCGAGGGTCCGGTACATGTGGCTCTCGGCGCGGGTGGAGAACGCCGGGCCCTCCATGCACACGTAGGCGCCGCCGCGGTGGGAGGTGACACCGGCGGCACGGGCGGCCTCGTACAGGGCGTCGGCCAGGGGCGCACTCACCGGGTCGCCGAAGCTCACGTGGGCCACGATCCCGTCCCCGAAGAAGGTGTTTCGCCGCAGCCGGGTCCGGTCGATGAACTGGTCGATGACCACGATCTCGCCCGGCGCCACGTCCTCGCGGAGCGAACCCACGGCCGACAGGGAGACGATCCACTCGACCCCCACCTTCTTCATCGCCCAGATGTTGGCCAGAAACGGGATCTCGGTGGGCATCAGCTTGTGGCCCCGCCCGTGCCGGGGCAGGAACACCATCCGCACGTCCCCCAGATCGCCGCAGATCAGTGCGTCGGAGGGATCGCCGAAGGGCGTCTCGACCTGCACCTCTTCCACGTTGCGAAGCTCGTCCAGTTCGTACAGCCCCGTTCCACCAATCACGCCGACGGTCGTCCTGGTCATCTCGTCTCCATGCGGGGAGGAAACCCCCGTGATCGCTCGATAATCCGCGCGGTGATCGTACGCGCGTGGGGGGTCAAGTCAAGGCCGCCGTCGACGCAACTCGTTCAGCTGATCCCGAGTCACCGGACTCCACCCCGGAATGTCGGGACCGACGAGGGAACGTCCCGAAGAGCCCCCCAAAGACCGACCCTCGGCCGCT
>CAZITQ010000034.1:11798-53809 GCA_964542165.1 uncultured Rickettsiales bacterium | reverse complement strand
CCCCCCCCCCCCGGCCGCCCCGCCCCCCCCCCCCCCCCCCCCCCCCCCCCGCGGGGGGGGGCCCGCGGGGGGGGGCGGCCGGCCCCACCCCCGTATGGAGGCCCATGACGCGCCCGCCCACATCCCACGACTTCCTCCCCCAACCCTGATATCCTCCCCCCCGATGGGGAGATCCAATCGACAGTCCGCGCGCCACGCGCACGTCCGTCGATCCCTCCCCACTCTAAGGGAGAACCCATGACCACCCCCCTCCGCCCCTGGCTCGTACTGACCCTCATCCTCTCGCTCGTCCTCCTGGGCTGTCCCCAGGACGACGACGACGCCACGGGGGATGACGACATCTCCGAGGACGACGACACCGGGGACGACGACACCGGCGACGACGACACCGGCGACGACGACACCGGCGACGACGACACCACCGAGGCGGTCGACGCGGACGGGGACGGGTACCCGGCGGAGGACGACTGCGACGACGAGGATCCGACGTCGTATCCGGGGGCCGACGAGCTCTGCGACGGGGTGGACAACGACTGCGACGGCGCCGTGCCCGACGACGAGGTGGACGCCGACGGCGACGGATTCGCGACCTGCGAGGAGGACTGCGACGACGGGGACGCTTCACTGACCCCCGAGGACGCGGACGGGGACGGGCTGTCGTCGTGCGACGGGGACTGCGACGACCTGGATCCGGGGGTCCTCCCGGGCGCGGAGGAGATCTGCAACGGGGGCATCGACGACGACTGCGACCCCCTCACCGACGAGCTCGGAGACGGGGACGGGGACGGCTTCGACGAGTGCGCCGGCGACTGCGACGACGGCGACGCGGCGGTCTTCCCCGGCGCGGAGGAGGTCTGCGACGGGATCGACAACGACTGCGACCCGGCCACCGACGAGGGGGTGGACGACGACGGGGACGGGACGTCGGAGTGCGACGGGGACTGCGACGACGCCGATCCGGCGGTCAACCCGGGGGCCGTCGAGGCCTGCAACGGCCTGGACGACGACTGCGACGGCGCTCCGGGCTCGGACGAGGTGGATCTGGACGGGGACGGCCAGATGGTCTGCGCCGGCGACTGCGACGACGGCGACCCCACCATCTACCTCGACGCCCCCGAGCAGTGCGACCAGCTGGACAACGACTGCGACGGCGAGGTGGACGAGGACACGGGGGACGACCTGGACGGGGACGGCTACACGCCGTGCCTGGGCGACTGCGACGACACCGACCCGGAGACCCACCCCGCGGCCATGGAGCTGTGCGACGGTGTGGACAACGACTGCGACGGCGCCCTTCCCGCCGCCGAGTCGGACGCCGACGCCGACGGGGCGATGGTCTGCCAGGACGACTGCGACGACGCCGACCCGGCCCTGACCCCCTTCGACCTCGACGCCGACGGCTTCTCCACCTGCGACGGCGACTGCAACGACCTGGACCCGGACCTCACCCCCGCGGACGTGGACGCCGACGGGTTCTCGTCCTGCGACGGCGACTGCGACGACGGGGACGCCGCCAACTTCCCGGGCAACCCCGAGGTGTGCGACGGCCAGGACAACGACTGCGACGGGGACGTGGACGGCGACGACAACTCGGTCCCGGACCAGGACGGCGACGGCGCCAACCTCTGCGACGACTGCGACGATACCGACCCCGGTAGCTTCCCGGGCAACACCGAGGTCTGCGACGGGGCCGACAACGACTCCGACGGCCTGGCCCTCCCCGACGAGATCGAGTTCGACGGCGACGGATCGATGGTCTGCGACGGCGACTGCGACGACGCGGACCCCGACATCCACCCCGGCGCCACCGAGCTCTGCGACGGCGTGGACCTCGACTCCGTTGTTGTACTGTCTTTCCCTCCTGGAGGCTCTTCCGATCGCGGGCAGATGGTGTGCGACGGGGACTGCGACGACGCCGATCCCCTCACCTACCCCGGCGCCACCGAGGAGTGCGACGGGGTGGACAACGACTGCGACGGCTTCCTGCCGCCTGGCGAGAACGACGCCGACGCCGACGGCTCGCTGGTCTGTGACGGGGACTGCGACGACCTGGATCCCGACAGCTACCCGGGCGCGGCCGAACTCTGCGACGGGGTGGACAACGACTGTGACGGCGCCGTGCCCGGCGACGAGGCCGACGCCGATGGGGACGGCTCACGGCTCTGCGACGGGGACTGCGACGACGCGGACGCGGACAGCTACCCGGGCGCGGCCGAACTCTGCGACGGGGTGGACAACGACTGCGACGGGGCGCTGCCCGACGACGAGGCCGACGCCGATGCCGACGGCCACGCCACCTGCGAGGGGGACTGCGACGACGCCGACCCGCTCACCTTCCCCGGCGCCGAGGAGGCCTGCGACGCCCTGGACAACGACTGCGACGGCACCGTGCCCGCGGACGAACTGGACGGCGACGGGGACGGCTACGCAGCCTGCGAGGGGGACTGCGACGACGCCGACGACGGCTCCTTCCCCGGCGCCGCCGAGGTCTGCGACGGGGCGGACAACGACTGCGACGGCACCCTCCCCGACGACGAGGCCGACGCCGACGGCGACGGGGTGATGGTCTGCGAGCACGATTGTGACGACGACGACGCCAACGCCTCGGGCTGGACCGCCGCGGACTCCGGCTTCATGCGTTCGGAGTGCAACCCGGTGGTCACCTACGGCGCGTCGGGCGAGTGGGACGACTACGGCCTGCTCTCGGGCGCGGTGATCTTCGACGGCAGCCAGTACCTGATGTACTACACCGGCATCGACGGCACGAACTGGCGCCTCGGCGCCGCCACCTCTCCCGACGGCATCGTCTGGACCAAGTACGCGAACAACCCGGTCCTCGACCTGGGCCTCAACGGCGAGTTCGACGACGCCCACGTGCTGTGGGCCGACGCCCTGTACGACAACGGCACCTACCACCTGTGGTACACGGCCTCGGACGGCAGCTACTACCGCATCGGCCACGCCACATCGGCCGACGGCTTCACCTTCACCAAGGACCCGGACAACCCGGTCGTCGACCGCGGCCCCTACTACGAGTGGGACTACTACTACGCCCTGCACCCCTCGGTGGCCGAGTACGACGGCGAGTACCACCTGTGGTACACCGGCTACGACGGCACCTACACCCTGGGCCACGCCACCTCCCCCGACGGCTCCGAGTGGACCAAGGACGACGCCAATCCGCGCCTCGAGCCGGAGCTGGCCATCGAGGGCAACTACCTGCACAACGCCACGGTCCGCGAGCTGGACGGCAAGCTCTACATGGTCGCGGACTACCAGAGCGGCACCAACGCGCGCCTGCGTACCCTCACCACCACCGACGGCCTGAACTGGATGCGGACCCCGGCCTCGGTGTCCTTCGCCCCGGGCGCCGCCGGCGAGTGGGATGACGGTATGACCCAGTCCGCCTACCTCCAGGAGGTGGACGGTGGGGCCTACCTCTACTACCGCGGCGCCCCGTCGTCCTCGTGGGCCTACAACTCGGTGGGCATGGCCTACAACGTGACCCCCACCGCCGAGATCACCGCCCCCGCCGACGGCAGCGTGGTGACCCAGGGCGACTGGGTCGACATCACCGCCGAGTTCGCCGACTACGCGTACGTCGAGAACCTCGACGTCTACATCGAGAGCGACCTGCAGGGGATCCTCGAGAACACCTCTCCCAACCTCCTGGGCGAGGTCTCCCTGTCCACCGTCAACCTGGCCCCGGGCCTGCACACGCTGACCGTGACCGCCATCGACGAGGGCGGCCTCGAGGCCACCGACACCATCACCGTCGAGGTCCAGGCCTGGGACTGCATCGACGATCCCACCGGCGTCCCGGACTGGGACGGCGACGGCTACACGGTCTGCGAGGGCGACTGCGACGACCTGGACTCCTCGGTGGGCGGCTGGGACCGCACCACCTCGGGCTGGATGCGCAACTCGTGCAATCCGGTGCTGCCGGTCCAGCCCAGCGAGTCCTTCGCCGACCAGCGGATCCAGCCCGAGCAGCCGGTGCACGACGGCGAGGTGCTGCGCTCGTGGGTCTCGTTGCACGACGGCACCGACTGGCGCTTCGGCTATGCCCAGTCCCCCGACGGCGCCCACTGGCACCTGGACCACGAGGGGGCTCCGGTCCGCTTCTGGCCCGCCGCGACCCTGGAGAAGGGCGCCACCGGCGAGTGGGACGACGACGCGATCTGGGCCAACTGCCCCGTGGAGGACTGGAACGGCGACATCCGGCTGTACTACAGCGGCGGCGACGGGTCGAACTGGCGCATCGGCGCGGCGGACTCGGTGGACTGGCGCACCCTGGAGCGCAACCCTGCCAGCCCGGTGCTGGACCTGGGCAACGCGGGCTACTTCGACGACGTCCACGTCTACGACCCGGCGGTGCTCTTCGACGGCTTCTCGTACCACATGTGGTACGCCGGCAATAACGGCAGCGGATCCATCGACATCGGCTACGCCGGGTCCACCGACGGCGAGACCTGGACCCGGGTCTCGCAAAACGCCGTGCTCACCGACGGCTACTACACCTGGGACCACTACTACGTGTTCGGCCCCACCGTGGCGGCCCTCGACGACGGCTACGTGATGGCCTACCAGGGCTACTACTCGACCTACCAGCTGGGTCTGGCGTTCTCCGAGGACGGCGAGAACTGGACCAAGGGCGCCAACAACCCCCTGCCGCTGGGCGACTCCGGGACCTGGGACGACTACACCATGTCCAGCCCCGCCATCCACTGGGACGGCACCGACCTGCACCTGTGGTACGCCGGCTGCGGTTCCTACGGCTGCACCCAGTTCGCCACTGGCTACATGATCAACCGCTGGCCCGAGACGGAGATCTCCTACCCCGCGGACGGCGACAGCTTCGCCCAGGGCCAGGTGGTCCAGTTCAGCGCCACGGCGTCCGACTATGCCGCCCTCGACTCCCTCGAGGCGGTCTTCACCGACACCTGGGGCAACGTCCTGGACACCTCCAACCCCGACGTGCTCGGCGACATCGAGTTCCTGACCTCGTCGCTGACCCAGGGCAACCACCTGATCACCCTGACGGTCACCGACGAGGGCGGCCTCTACGCCACCGACACGGTCACGATCACCATCAACTAGATCGGGGCCGGAACGGCCTCAGTCCAGATCGAATTCCCCCTCGATCAGCCGCCTGCGCGGGACCCATCCGTGCTGCTCGGCCAGGGTCTGCGCCAGCCGCGCCGTGTCGTTCGCCCCTCGAGCGTCCCCCGCGTCGCCCAGGAGGTGTGCCCGCTGGCGGGCGACCTCGAAGCGGACCCAGGGGCTGTCCACCTGCTCCGCGAGCCGTTCGGCCCCCGCGAGGAGGCGCCGCGCCGCCCGGGGACGGCCCCGCAATCGCTCGTACGCCCCCCGCGCCACGCGCAGGTGACTCTTCAGCACGCCCACGTTCGCCGCCTCGCCCAGCGCGCCGAGCGCCCGCCGGAGCCTGGCGAGCGCCACCCGCCGCTCCCGGTCGTCCCTTTCCAGCGCCATGCACTGGGCCACGCGGACGTGGGCCTGGAACACGTAGAACCACTTGAGGTGGTACAGGGTCAGCGCCGGCCGGGGGCTGACCCGCCGGTACTCCTGGATCGCCGCCTCCACCGGCTCGCCCAGCTCCCCCTGCTCCAGGTGGAACACGATCGAGTTGCAGCTGAGGAAGGAGACCCGGAACCGGTCGTCGGGGTGCTCGCGGGCGATCTGCCGCGCCAGATCGTAGTACGGCTGGGCCTCGTCGGCGCGGCCCAGCAGGGGGAGCACCACCAGCTGCTGGGACAGGGCAGGGTGCCCCTCCATCGACCCCGCCCGCCCGCGGGTCTCCCGGGTCTTTCGGATCAGCAGTTCCTGGACCTCCCAGGCCTCCCGGGCATACCCCCGGATCGTCAGGTTCCACGTCAGGTCGGCGCAGCCGTTGATGTAGTCGGCGGTGTCCAGCCATCGGCCGTAGCGGGACAGGATGTCCTGCATCTGGGGTACCGCCTGCGCCGCGCGCCCGCTGAAGGAGGTCGTCACCGCCTGCCAGTAGCGGGCGCCGCTCTCGAGCCGGATGTCGCCGATGGACTCGGCCACCTCCACCGCCCGGGCGGCGTACCGATCGCCGAGCCGCTCCAGCTTCATCCCCCCCATCGCGACCGCGTAGGGCGAGTAGGCGTCGACCAGCTCCCGGGAGGGCCCCAGGAGGTTGGCGGGCAGCAGCGCCCGGATCGCCAGCTGGAAGAAGTTGATCGCGTCCATCTCGAAGTACGAGACCACCATCCCGGTCTGGTAGATCCGCGCCAGCGCCCGCTGCCGCTCCCGCTTAGGACCCCGGGCGCTGCCGAACAGCCACGGGATCCGACCGACCACGAGCCCCCGGATCCAGGCCCACGTCGTGGTCATCAGCTGCAGGAATCGGGACCGGGGGAACGGGCTGCCCATCTCGCGCATCGCCCCCGCACACTCGGCCCAGGCGCTGCGCGAGTCCCAGGTCGCGAGCCGCACGATGGCCAGCCGGGTCCGCAGGTAGCTCCGCCTCCCGGGGTCCTCCGTACTCTCCAGCGCCCGCTCCAGGTGCTCGGCCGCCTCGACCACCCGGTGCAGCTGGGCACAGGCCTCCCCCCGGTCCGCGTGGAATCCCTCGCCGGGTTCGATCTCCGCGGTCTTCGCGAACTCCCACGCCCGGTCGAAGAACCGGCAGGCCTCCTCGGGTGCGTTGTTGGCCACGGCGGTCGAACCGGCGGCCGCGCTGGTCTCGAAGACCCGGCGCGGATCCCGGTCCACCTCTCCCAGGGCGTAGTGGTGCGCCAGAGCGTAGATGTACGAGTCCCCCTCCCGGGGTCGGGCGTCGAGGACCTCCGCCACCCGCTGGTGCACGGCGCGCAGGTGCGCCGGGTCCTGGGCGCCGTAGGACGCCTCCCGCAACTTGTCGTGGAGGAAGCGCAGGGTGCCGGGCGCCGGCTCCTCGGCCACGTGGCGCCGGATCAGCTCGGCGAAGGCCTCGTCCAGGGCCGCGTCGTCCAGGTCGGCCACCGCCTGGATCAGATCCAGCGATCCCTCCCGGCCCACCACCGACGCGACCTCCGCGAGCCGCTGCGCGTCCTCGGCCAGGGCCTCCAGGCGTCGCCCCACCAGGTCCCGTAGCGAGCCGGGATCGGGCAGCGCGGCGAACTCGTCCTCCCCCGGATCCCCGCGCTGGACCACCTGCCAGCGCCCCTCGGCGTCCCGGTAGATCAGCCCCTCCTGGGCCGCCGTGCGAAGGTATTCGCCCACGAAGAACGGGTTGCCCTCCGACTGTCGGGCCACGAACCGCACGAGCCTTCCCGGCGGCGTGGGGATCGCCAGCATGTCGCCCACGATCGCCCCCACCCCCTCGTCACCCAGCCGGTCCAGGTCCAGGGGTTCGATCCCCGGCTCGCCCAGCAACCGAGCCAGGCCGTCGTCCACGTCCTCGGTGCGGTACGTTCCGACCACCAGCAGGGCCCGGTCGTCCAGCTGCCCCTCCCGAGCCAGCGTCGCCAGGAATCCCAGGGTCAGGTCGTCGGCCCATTGCAGGTCGTCGACGACGAGCAGCAGCGGCCGATCCCCGGCCAGGGCCGAGAAGGTCTCGATCAGGTGCCCGAAGAGCCGCTCGCGGGCGGCGTCGGGGGGCAGGTCGACCGGGGCGCGCTGTCCATCGACGCCCGGAAGCTGCGCGAGGCTCGGCTCGTAGGCCGCCAGCACGGCGGCCCGTTCCCCCACCAGCCGGGCGGTCTCCTCCTCACCCAGCTCCCGGCAGCGGTCCGCGACGGCCTGCAGGGGCTTGCGCAGAGGTTCGAGGGGTCGGGCAGCGCCGTCCAGGGCCTCCCCGACCAGCACCTGGAGCTGCTGTTCGTCCGCGAGCCGGGCCGCCTCCATCACCAGCCGGGTCTTGCCCACGCCGCTCTCGCCGCCCACCAGCACCAGGGAGCCCCGCCCCTCGCCCAGCTCCCCCAGCCTCCGTCGCAGCCGCCGCAGCGCGTCCTCGCGGCCGGCGAACCCGGGCCGGTACAGGTAGACCCGGGGGCGCGGCGTTCCGGCCCCGGCGCCGTTGTCTGCCCCCAGTCCGGCCAGGGCGGTGGCCAGGTCCTCGGCGTAGCCCAGCCGGTCCTCCGGGCGCTTGGCCAGCAGCCGCAGCACCAGAGGGTCCAGCTCATCCGGCAGTCCCGACACCCTCGCCGACGGCGGGCGGGGCGTCTCGGACATGTGGGCCACCGCCAGCTTCACCGGCGAGTCCTCCACGAAGGGCGGCCGGCCGGTCAGCAGCTCGTAGAGCATGCACCCCAGAGCGTAGATGTCGGCCCGGGCGTCCACGAAGGTCCCGGAGATCTGCTCGGGGGCCATGTAGGTCGGCGTACCGGCGGCCAGCAGGTCGGCCGTGACGGTCTCCCGGCCCACGCTGGCGCCGAACTCCGAGACCAGGCCGAAGTCCACCAGCACCGGCATCCCGTCCGGTCGAACGATGACGTTGCCCGGCTTGAGGTCCCGGTGGACGATCCCCTCGCCGTGCAGGAAGGCCAGCGGAGTACAGAGCCGCCGGATCAGGGTCAACACCCGCTGGAGGGCAGCGGCGTCGACGGACTGGAGCGGGGCGGGGACCCCACGTCCGGAGCCGGGCTCCCTCGGGGTCGTCGCCGTCGCCATCCCACCCGCGGTGGTGGAGATCTCACCCCCTCCCGCCAGCGACTGGGTCCATCCAGGGGGATGCCCTCGGCCGTCCCGGATCGGCTGGCCGGTCACCGACAGGGAGCCGCCGGTTCCCATGCCCGCGGGCGTCGAGACCGCCCCCTGACGCAGCTCCGCCCCCTGCAGCAACTCCATCGCGTACCAGGGCAGCCCATCCTCCAGCCCCTGGTCCACGATCCGCACCACCCCAGGGTGCTGGATCCGCGCCAGCGCCTGGATCTCTCGCCGTATTCGCTGAAGGAACTGCTCGTCGGGAAGCAGCACCGTCTTGAGCGCCACCGCCGCCCCGGTCCCGCGGTGCACCGCCCGGTACACCACCCCCATGCCGCCTCGCCCGAGGGTCCCCTCCACTCGGTAGTCCGCGATGCTCTCCGGCGCGACGGGATCGAAGATGTCCTGGCGGTGCACGGACCTTCCTCGCCCACACCGCTCGTTGCCGCCGGTCCGGGCACCACTCCCCAGGACACCTTGTCTATCAGATTAATAGGAAAAGTCCATCGCGCACCGAAAACCGTAGATGGTGCTCACCTCGTCGCCAGGCAGGAAATACCGGAAGCTCGCCCGCATCCAGTACCAGTTGTTGGTGAACCACGAGCCACCGCGGACCACGCGGTAGCCGGTGTCGGGGGCGGACGCCCTGTCCTCGCCGACCTTCCAGGCGGGGTGCTCCACGTAGGGATCGGCGACCCACTCCCAGACGTTGCCGGTCAGGTTCAGGGCGCCGTAGGGGGAGGCTCCCTCGGGGAAGGCGTCGGCGGGAGCCGCGTGCTTGTGACCGTCGGGGCGCTCGTCGCCGTCGAACCAGTTGCCCCGGCTCTCGGCCTCGGCCCATACGTCGCCCCAGGCCCAGCGGCGGCCGTCGTCACCCCGGGCGGCCCGTTCCCACTCCATCTCGGTGGGCAGCCGCTTGCCGGCCCAGCGGCAGTAGGCGTCGGCGTCGGCCCAGGTGACCAGGTAGACCGGCAGCTCCCCCTGGCCCTTGCGGGGCCTGCCGTCGACCCAGGCCCAGCGCTTGAAGTCCGTGGAGCCCGCGCCCGGTGTCGTCCGTCCGGTCTCCTCCACGAAGGCCAGGTAGGCGTCGTGGGTCACCTCCGTGCGATCCAGGAAGAACGCGTGCACGGACAGCAGGACCACCGGGACCTCGTCCGGATCCCCCTCCGCGTCGCCGAAAAAGGACGTGCCTGCGGGCACCCAGACCATCCCCTCGGGCGGATTCGGCGGGACCGTTCCCAGGGGTGCCTCCCCGGCTTCGGCTGGCTCCGCGGCCAGCAGCGCCAGCAGGATCAGGGTCGCGTTCACGGCTCCACCGCCCCCTCGCCGCCGGTGGTGTCGGTGAAGTTCCGGCGCTCGGGCGGTCGGATCAGGTCGTCCTCGCCCAGCAGCTCCACCGTGTCGTCGAAGGCCTGGCGCATGCGGGCGCAGTCCGCGGCGTCCAGGTGGGGGTGCTGTCCGCAGCGGGGCAGCTCCTCGAGGATCTCCACCACCCGGTGACGGGTGCGGCCGGTGGCATCGGTGGCGTCGACCCAGGTCGGTGCCCAGCCCACGTCCGCGAGCGCCACGCCGCCCCCCGGCTCCACCGCCAGGGTCAGCTCCAGCACCAGGCCCACGTCCTGGTAGCGCTTGCGCATGTTGGACAGGAAGTTGCCCAGCGACCAGATCACGAAGCCCTCCCGCCCGTCGTCGGTGGTCACCACCTCGTAGGGCTGGATGTAGTGGGGGTGGCCGCCCAGCACGATGTCCGCCCCCGCCTCGATCAGGGCATACCCGAGCTTCACCGTGCCCGGTTCGGGCTCGTGCTTGTACTCGAAGCCCCAGTGGCAGCCGACGATGACCAGATCGGCCCCCTCGGCCTTCGCCGCCGCGATCTCCCCCAGCATCCGCTCCTCGTCCAGCATCGAGACGATGTCCTCGCGCCCCGGGGGCAGGGGGATGCCGTTGGTGGAGAACGTGTAGGCCAGCAGCGCCACGTCCAGCCCCGCCAGCTCGACCCACAGGGTCGGGTCCTCGGTGGGGTCCATCCGGGTACCCACGTGGCGCAGCCCCTCGGCGTCCAGGGCCTGGAGGGTCCGCTGCAGGCCCTTCTCCCTGCGGTCCATGCAGTGGTTGTTGGCGGTCTGCAGCACGTCGAAGCCCGCGGACCGCAGGTCGCCCGCCAGCGACCGGGGCGAGTTGAAGGCCGGGTAGCCCGAGTAGGCCATGTCCTCGCCCGCCAGCGAGGTCTCCAGGTTGCCGAAAGTGAGATCGGCGCTGCGCAGCCGCTCCGTCACCGGTTCGAAGCAGCCCTCGACCAGGTAGCGCCCGTCCTCGGTCAGGGCGGCGCGGACCTGGGAGCCGTGCATCATCAGGTCGCCCACCGCGGCGATGGTCAGTAGCCGCGGCTCCACCTCCTGCGCGGCGGCCGCCTCTTCCACCGCGGCCAGGGGGGTCAGGCCCTGGGCGGTCGACGCCCACCCCAGCACGGCCACCACCACCAGCGGTCTCAATCCGGTCACGGGCTCACCCTTCCCCGATCCAGACGCTTCGGTAGGCGATCTCTTCGAAGACCAGGTCCCAGCGTCCGTCCCCCAGGTCGGTCAGAACGCCCTCCTCGAAGGTCCCCAGCGAGTAGGGCGGCTCCGCCGCCGAGGTCAGCCAGTGGTCCGCCTGGTCGTTGCCCTCTCCCGCCGCCTCCCGCTCGGCCCGGATCAGCGACAGCAGCACCGCGTCGTGGCTCACCGGGTTGCGGCCCAGGACCAGTGAGCAGGGCGAGTCCCCCCCCCACAGGCGTGTCTCGACGTAGGGATCCGGCGGCCGGTCGGCGCCGTTGTGGGTGCCGAACAGGGCCTCGCTGATCTGCAGCCGGCAGCGGTCCCGGATCATCGGGTGGGCCGCCAGCTCCGCACACTGTACGCCGCTGTCCCAGCGGGGCCACTCCGCCCGGGACCCGTGCACCGTGTTCCACACGTCCCTGGCCAGGCCGAACCAGTTCTTGAGCGCTCCGGTGACCCCTCCGTGGTGTCCCTTGAGCAGGTGGAGGTTGATCAGGTGCTGGGCCTCGACCACGGGCGTGGGGACCTGGATCTGCAGCGCCTCGCCGCTGTCGGCGTCCGCCAGCGAAGGGAAGGTCAGCACCTCGGTCTCCGACTGGGGCACGTCCGTGGAGAACAGGTACCGGGCGTCCGGGTAGGCCGCACGCAGGGGGTCGACCACGTTGGCGATCTCGCCGCGGGAGGCGTCGAACACGGTGATGTTGCCCGGGCAGATCTTGATGTCCACCAGGGCGTCCATCACCGCGAGCACCATGGCGGCGCTGTTGTTGAGCTTGCCCTCGTCCGCCCCGCTGCGGGCGTTGAAGTTGACCTTGATCGCCACCCGGTCGTCGCAGGTGTAGTCGCCCAGCAGACCAGCCCAGCCCGACCGTGCGTCCGGCGCGCCGGTCAGCTCTTCGACGCCAACCGCGAGCATGCCGGCGAGCACCCCGGGGTCGATGTGGGCGTGGGACGGCTCGTTCACCGGATCGCTGTAGTCGTAGTCGGTGACCGACGGGTCGTGGACGCGGATCACGGTCCGCTCCAGGTCCGCGTTGTCGATAACCCCGTCCACGGGTGAGCAGCCTTCCGTCGTGTCGTCGTCCCCGCCTCCGGTGGTGTCGTCGTCCCCGCCCCCGGTGGTGTCGTCGTCCCCGGTCCAACCGTCGCAGGGCCCCTCCTCGGTGGGGCAGCCCACCGCGGGCAGCAGCGCCGCGCCCGCCGCCACGGTCAGCCCGTCCCGCAGCACCTGCCGTCTCGATCGCCTCTTCGGACCGGTCATGCGCACCTCCGACCCGCGGGATCCTATCCCACGGACGCGCGCCGCCGCCGAGTGATCCCCCGCAGGAAGTCCACGACCAGGCTCCGATACCTCCGCCGGTGGCGGGCCCAGCCGGTCACGTGCTCGGTGCCGGGTAGGAGGACCCGCTCGCAGGGACCCCGCAGCACCTGACGCTGGAGAAGCTCGGTCTCCGCCGGCGGCAGCACCGCGTCCCGGTCCCCGTGGAGGATCAGCGCGGGGACCCTGGGGATGCGGGCCGCGGCCCGCTCCAGATCGCGCCGGTAGCGCCATCCCATGCCGTCCAGGTAGAGGCGGCGTGCCGCCAGCAGCCGTCGCCCCGGGGCCTCCCCGGCCATCCGCGCGTCGATGACGCCCCGACAGGCGGCGTACAGGTGGACCACCGGCCCCGAGTCCAACACCAGCCCGGCGAGTCCCGGACACTCCGAGGCGCCCATGAGCACCACCGCCGCCCCCATGGAGAATCCATAGCCCGCGAAGCGCCGGAAGCCCCGCTCGCGCAGGTGGGCCACGCCCGCCTTCACGTCCAGCGGGCGTTGGGCCAGGGCCAGCCCCAGGGTGTCCCCGGCCTCGCTGTCCCCGTGGCTGCGGGAGTCCAGCAGCAGCACCGGATGGCCCGCCTCGCGCAGGAAGCGCGCCACGGGCAGGTAGTCGTGGCGCGTCGCCCCGAAGTGGTGATGCAACACCACCGGCACGCGGGCCTCTGCAGCGCATCCGCCCCCCTCCCGCCCCGGGACGAACCAGGCGGCGAGGTCCAGGCCGTCGGCGGTGCGCAGCTCCACCTCCCCCAGGGGCCCACCCGCGCGGATCGCGGGAGCCCCCGTGGTGCGGGGGGGCACGGGCTCCGCGAGCCGTTCCAGCAGCGCCCCGGCCGAGGCCCAGCGCGGCCCCATGCCCGGCAGGCGCTCACCCACCGCACGGGACAGCATCGCCAGCCAGGGTTCGCCCACGCCCGACCTCCGGCGGCCAAGCATACCGGAGCGGGCTCCCGGGTGGACTCGCCCCTGGGGAGGGAGTAGATCTCGGATCGGACGAGGTGGACTTGGCGTACCTGAAGACCGTGAGCGAACGCGAGGCGACCGGTGAGGTGGCGGACATCTACCGGGTGATCCGCGAGCACCTGGGCGAGCTCCCGGGCCTGTTCAAGGCCCTGAGCACGGACCCGGCGGTGCTCCGCGAGACCTGGCGCGCCTATCCCTACGCCATGGAGTTCGGCGCCCTGGGGCGCGCCGAGCGAGAGATCCTGGCCCTGGCCGTGTCCCGGGTGAACGCCTGCCGCTACGGGACGGACGCGGCCACCCAGCAGCTGGTCGACATGGGCATGCAGCATGCCCAGATCTCGTCGATGTTCCGCGAGGGCGCCCCGGTGGAAGGTCCCCATGCGGCCCTGATCGCCCTCGCCGAGGTGGTCAGCCTGGATCCCGACGCCGATACCGACGCGCCGCTGGCCGGCATGCGCGCCACCGGCTTCGGCGAGCAGGAGATCCGCGAGGCGGCCACGGTCTGCGTCTGGTTCAACCTGCTCAACCGACTGGTGGACGGCCTGGGCGTGCCCCACGAGCCCTTTCCCCGGCGGGGGACCCTGGAGTCCATCCGCACCGCCGCCCACGACATCGCCAGTCGCCTGTGGCGCACCGGCGAGGTGCCCTCGGTGGCGGCGGTCTCCGAGGGGGGTGCCGGGGAGACCGCGGTGGTGATCCTCCGGCAGCTTATCCGCAGCCTCGAGCCCCTGCGGCGCCTCCCGCCGAAGCGATTCAGGGAAGCCATCGAGGGCAACCCCCGGGCCATCAACCGCAATTTGCTGCAGGCCATGCGGGACGACGCCTGGGACGACGAGGCCATCTTCCACGCCGCGGTCGTACTGGCCGGTCGGCGAGCCATGCGCTGCTGGGACAACGTGGTGAGCAACCTCGACGACCCGCTCAGCGGGTCCCAGAAGAGGGTCTGACCGCTCCCCTCGCCCAACCGGGCACTTGCGGTCACTCCCGCCAGTTGGGATGCTAGGGACAAAGAGGGGAGATTCGCCGCCGCCATGACCTCGCTCCAAGAGCACTGGGCCAGCCTGGGCCGAAGTGGCGCCCTCAGCGTCGGGCTGCCCTCTCGCTTCGGGGGCCAGGGCGGCGGGCCCTCGGAGGTCTGGCGCGCCGCGCGGCGGGTCGGCATCAACATCTTCGACCTGGGCGTCGGCCTCTCGTGGGTGATCCACCACATCGCGTCCCGCTTCCACGTGGGCAAGCACGGCACCGACGAGCAGAAGGCCGCCTGGTTGCCCCGCCTGGCCCGGGGCGAGTCGGTCGCGGCCATCGCCTGGGAGGAGGGCACGGACGGCGTCCTCCATGCCACCGCCCGCCGAAACGGCGGCGGGATGTGGGTCATCGACGGCAAGAAGACCGGGGTGATCAACGCGCCCATCGCGGATCTGCTGGTGGTGGGAGCCCGGACCTCGATCGAGAGCGCTCCGGACGGCCTGAGCACCTTCCTCGTGCACCGGGACACCCCGGGGGTCCTGCTGGAACCTGCCCCCGATCGCCCCTTCTGCCCTTCCAGCCCCCAGGCCGACGTGTCCTTCGCCGAGTGCAAGATCCCGCCGGAGAGCCTCCTGGGAGAGCCCGGTGAGGCGGCGATGGCCTCGGCCGAGGTGGGCGAGCAGTTCGACGTGCTGGTGATCCAGGTCATCTGTGGCTACATCTCGCGCCTGCTGGACGCGGTGACGCCCCACCTGAGGCACAGCGACGCCTCGCGCCTGGCGCTGCTCAAGCTGAGCGGGCGCCACCTGGCGCTGCAGACCCTGAACACCGCCATCGTCGAGCAGTGGGACCAGCGGTCCGAGACCCCCGCTCGTTTCGCGGCCGCCGAGATGGCCGCCCGAGAGCTGATCCTCCTCACCCGTGCCGATCTGGAGGAGCTGCCCGATCACCCCGCCGTGGCCGCGGCCCAGCGAGACCTGCAGCTGATCGGGCTGGGCTGGCACAACACCCGCCGGCGCTTCCTCCACGCGGTGCACGAGGAGGAGGCCGCCGTCGACAGTCAGGACTGACGGCGGCGGGGCCCCCCTCCGGGCTCCCTTGACGGTCCCCCTGCCCACGGTTACCCTTCGGGCCAGCTACAACGAGGTTGGGCGCCACGGAGGCGCCACGGAACGGAACGCTCGATGAGCAGTGCGGACCAGATCGAGCTCGAAGGCTCGATTACCGAGGTCTTTCCCGGCGGAACCTTCAAGGTGGAGACCGAGAACGGTCACACCGTGCTGGCCCACCTGGGCGGCAAGATGCGCAAGTTCCGCATCCGGGTCCTGCTGGGCGACCGCGTGATCGTCGCCGTCTCGCCATACGACCTGAGTCGGGGCCGGATCATCTACCGCCAGCGCTAGCAGTCTCCCTCCGGACCGCGTCCGGAACCCAGGGGTAGGCGCGTCGATGCGAGGGCTGCGAGCCGTTCTCAGGACGTGGAGTACGCATGAACCGCAACGCACCGATGGTGTTCACCAGCCCGCGATTGTTCGTCAACAATCTCCCCTACTCGGCCACCGAGGAGGAGCTGCGCGCGATCTTCGAGACCGCCGGCTGGGAGGTGGTGGACGCCCGGGTGATCTTCGACCGCGCCACGGGCCTGAGCAAGCGCTTCGGTTTCGTCGAGCTCAACTCGATCCAGGAGGCCCGGCAGGCGCAGAAGACCCTGGATGGATTCGTCCTGCGGGACGATCGCCTGGACATCTACCCCGCCAAGGACGATCCCGATCCGCGCAGCGCGAACCGGCGTCGTCGGTTCTAGACCCCTTTTCGAAGAAGCTTCCCTCGCCCGTCCGGGCGGTGTTCAGCTCGCGTCCGTGGTGAAGGTCCAGGACTTGGACCAGGGCGTGCCGGCGATGGTCGCCGCGATCTCCACGTCATAGGTCGTGCCCGGCTCCATGGGCTCCTCGGGCAGAAGGACCACCGTCGCCGCCAGATCGGCGTCGTTCTCGGGGTCCAGGAGGATCACGTCGACGGCTTCGCCGCCCCGGGCGGTGACCGAGCACCCGTCGGGATCGAGCTGGATGTCGAAGTGGTTGTCCGAATCGTGCCAGTGGCCCGCCTGGAAGGTCACCGAGATCGGTGAGCCGACCTCGTCCTTGCCCGGCGCCGGGTCCGGCACCTCGGTGTCGCTGAAGAAGGTGGTCGGCACCCCGGCCTGACCCGGGGCGGGGTAGATCGCGAAGGCGAGCCCACCGCTGCCGTCGGCCGTGTCCCAGGGGCCCACGGCGACCATGTCGCCGAACTGGCCACCGAAGCCCACGCCGACCCCGTCCAGCAGGGGGCGGAGCAGCGGCGGCCGGTGGTAGACCGTGTTCACCCAGGTGTCCACCGCGCGGCGGGGATCCACCTCCTCGCCGTTGCCCGTGCGGACCACCATCTCGTAGACGCTCTGGCTGGCCAGATCCACCTCTTGCCCGGCGGTGCCCAGGCGCTCGAGGGCGTCGTAGCCGCTGTAGTTGGCGGCGGCGGTCTGGGTCTCGAGCATGCCGTACTCGGCGGTCTCGTCCATGTACGCCGCGTGGCGATCCGTCGCCAGGGCACAGGCGGCGGTCAGCGGGACCAGTTCGACGTCGATCAGGTTGCGGTAGCAGTTGATCCAGCGCCAGGCTTCGTCCTGGGCGCCGGTGGGGACCACGTCCAGGTCGGGGTACTCGGCCGGACACGCGGCCTCGACGATGGCCTGGAGACCGTCGTCGGTCGGATCGACGGTCCAGGAGTCGGGCTCCCCATCCCCGGGAAGGGCCGGCTCTTCCAGCTCGAAGCAGGCGAGGAATCCGAGACAGCAGGCGAGCAGGGTTGGAGCTGCGAGGGCCTTCCTGGCCATGGTCCACCATCCTTCCGCATGTCTATAAACTACCCGCTCTTCTGTCATGGTAGCCGGTGATCCACGAACTCAAAAACGAAAAAGACCTCCTCTCCCAGACGCACGACGTGTTCCCCGGGGATCGTCGGTCGGCAGGTCAGGACGAACCGCTCCCCGCGCCGCTCCTCGTCGACCGCGACGGACTCTCCCCCCGGGCCCTCCGCGCGGAACTCCGCACCTCGTGGCGCAGCCTCGGCGAGGATCCCAGCGAGGGGAAGCGCGGAGACGGTCTCCCGGCTCGGCTCCTCCTCGAACACGCCGAGACGGCGGGCGACCACCACCGCGCAGTACAGGACGCCCGCGGCCACCGCGACACCCGCCGCCCCGGCCGTGAACTCCCGGTCGAGCCAGATGTCCCGCCCCACCGCGGTCAGCAAGGCTGCAGCACAGCGCTCCGGGTCGGCGGACGGTGTGTCCACGGCGGCGATCGCCTCGTCCACCGGACCGGCGAGGATCGGGTAGAGCGCTTGACGTCGCCCCTCCACGTCCCGCCCCTGGTCGTCGACGGCCTCGCAGCGCTCGTTGGCGGACATCCAGTGGGCCTGGTGTCGAGCCAGCTCCTCGAGGCCGACGTCCGCTCGCAGCTCCTCCAGGCCCGCCTCGCGCCGGGCGCCCTGCAGAAGACTCAACAGGGCGGCCTCCACCTCGGCCGCGTCGGGCCCAAGGTACCCGGGCCTCGCCCGCTCCGGCGCCCCAGTGCGGAGCCTGGAGAGGGCCAGGGCGACCGCCGCCACCAGGGCGATCACACCGGCAGCGGCGAAGACCGTCGGTTCGATCAGGGCCAGGGCCATAACGCTCCTCGCGGCGGCGGTCAGTCGTCCACGGGTTCGATCGCACGCAACGCGGTGGGCAGGTCCACGTGGTCCCGCGCGGTCCGAGCACCCCGCTCGGCGGCGGCGCGGGCCTGAAGTCCCGCCTCCGCGCCGACGATCACCAGTGTGCAATCCGGGGGCGCTTCCCGTTCCCAGGCATCCAGCAACCCCAGCAGGCCACTGGCGGACGGGGGTTCGGCGAGACAGATCAGGGCAGCCGTCGCCCCGGCGTTCCGGGCCGCGGCCGACATCGTCGTGGCCGTGAGCAACCGCCCCGCGGGCACGATCCGCCAGCCCCGGCGGAGGCAGCTGAGGGCCGCGAGCAACGGCCGGGACCCGGACTGGGCGCCGTCGTCGCCGGCGACCACCACCGCCAGCGGTCCGTCCGCGGGCGCCTCGTCGGCCAGGGGACCCAGGTACCCGCCGATCTCCATCGTCGCCAGTGTGAGCGCGGGCAGGCGGGATCCGGGCTCTTCCCGGAGGACCAGTTCCTGGAGAACCGGGAGCAGCACCGCGTCGACCGCTTCCCGGCCGGGGAGCAAGAGCAGGACCCGCCGCAGCGCCCGGCGGAATCCCAGGGCGTCGCCCGCGTCCGCGCGGCCCACGAGCCGGTCCACCGTCCCCTGCTGGGGGGCAGCGAGGACCTCGGGGGCGGGCTCGCCGGTCGTCGTCCCGGCGTTGCGGTCGTGGAGCTCCGCGAGTTCCTCCAGCGGGAGCTTCGCCACCTCCCCGATGGAGTACCCGTGGGAGGTGAGCTGGGCCAGCAGTCTCAGCCGCTCCACGTCCTTCTCGCTGTACTCCCGGTACCCGCCCGCGGTGCGGCGCGGGCTGACGATCCCGTGGCGTCTCTCCCAGGCACGCAGGAGCTCGGGGCTGAGCCCCGTCACGCGCGACACGGTCTTGATGCGATAGCCTTTCATGGCCTCCCAGCCAATCGTCTCCGGGGGGGGCTGTCAACTACCGTCGGGGTACCTCGCGCCCGCCAGGCTGCCTATCTCACCACGCGCTGCGTGGCGAGGAGTCGCAGGCGGTGTGCATGGACGCCGAAGGCCGCAAGGCGGCCGACTGGGACCCGCAGTAGGTGTGGGCGGTGAGATATGCAGGCTAAAGTGGCTCCAGCTGAGGAGGAGGCGCATGTCCGGATCCCCTTGGACGACGAACCTCGCGCTGGCCCTGGTCCTGGTCTTCGCCGGATGTCCCACCGGTGGATCGGACGACGACGACAGCGGTGGGCCACCCGACGGTGACGACGACAGCGAGGGGGACGACGACGCCACGGCGGACGACGACGCCACCGGTGACGACGACACCGGCGGCGAGGGGTACCCACAGACCGAGGCCCACGTCGTGGACGCCGAGGTGACCTGGTCCCTCGACTTCGACGCCGACGCGGAGGCGGAGGGGTTCGTGGACTGTGAGTACTCGCGCGCCTACGCGGGCGTGCAGTTCCTGGATCAGCCCTACCTATGTCCCGACTGCACCCTGCAGTTCGCTGGCGAGGCGGACATGTACGAGGGGTTCGAGGAGTGCTACGAGGGCTCGTTCGGAGGCGAACCGCAGCGCGCCGAGTACTGGGGCTTGCGCTGGCCGGAGGAGGACGGCGGCGAGGCGGTCTTCTACCGGGGGGCCCGCGAGAACCTCTCCATCGGCGAGCTGGCGACGGTGCCTTCGGCGAGCCTGGATCAGCCCTTCGAGATCGGCTGGACCGGGGAGTACTCCCTCGAGGATCTGGGCCACGACGCCGCGGGCAGCCTCGCGCTGGCCGCCCTGGGCACCGCCACGGTGACCGTGGATCCAGGGACGTTGCTGGAGGACCTGACCGCCGAGCGGACCGAGCCCTACACCTGCGGCTGGTCCCTGGGCAATCCGGGATCGCTCGCGGGCGAGTGGCCGCTGGTGGATGACGGCACCTTCCCCCGGGCCTGGCTGGAGGACGCCTGCGGGGAGCGGGTGGACCTGTGGGACTTCCACGGCAGCTACCTCGTGGTGGACTCGACCCAGCACGACTGCGGGTACTGCCTGCAGATGGCCCTCGCCGCGCCCGACTTCCTCGCGGAGATGGACGATCTGGGCATCCCGGTCCGTTTCGTCAGCCTGCTGGGGGAGGGGCTGAGCAACGTGGTCGGCGAGCCGAGCCATGAGCGGTTCGAGGACTACGAGGCCGAGTACGGAGTGCCCGGCGAACCCCTGCTCAAGGACCGGGGCTTCGGCTACGCGGCGTTCCTGCCCTACTGGGAGGACGACATCGGCTGGCCCGTCTGGGCCATCGTCCGCCCGGACATGACGCTGTTGACCTCGGGCAAGGGATTCACCGGCTGGGACGAGATGAGGGAGGCGATCGCCGCCGACGCTGGGCGTTGAGCGGACCCCGGGCGGGGTCATTCTTCGTCGAGGGTGCTCAGGTCCCACAGGGTGATCCCCCCCGAGGGACTGCCGATGGCCACGTTGCGGCCGTCCGGTGAGATGCTGAGGGCGGACACACCGTCGGTGGGGGCGTCGAGGGGGGTGATCAGGCGTCCGTCGGCCATCGACCACACATAGATCTCGCTGCTGGTGTCCACGGTGATCAGGTACCGACCGTCGGTGGAGAACTCCATGTGGCGGATGCCGTGGCCGTGGCCGCCCAGGACCCTTCGGAGCACCGATGTCCCGGCCGCCGAAGGGGTGGAGTCCGACAGGGTCTGGGACCACACGTTGGTCATCATCGTGTTGTGGGACAGCAGGTCCTCGCCCGACTCCCAGATGCTCTCACCGGTGCCGGCGGCCGCGTCGGCTGGATCCCCCGACAGGGCGCCGTCGAAGGTGGACGGGTCCAGCGTGATCTCCCCCGTGAGCGCCTCTTCCGAACACCGGCGCGCCAGCTCCTGCAGACGGGTGGCGTGGCCCTTCTCCGAGCGGGACAGGCCGGCGAACAGCTCCGAGTTCTTGCCCTCGAAGGTCTCGGCCAGGCTGGCGTAGACCTGGGCGGCGTTGATCTCGGCGGCGCCGGCGAGCTCCAGCGCGCGGGCCAGGGATATCTCCCGCTCCCCCTCCCACCCCGGCGGCGCCTCCACGGCCGAGAAGTCGGCGCCGGAGAGCCCGGGCTGGACCTCACCGGAGAAGCGATCGCCCACCGACTCGATGGCCACGGCGTGGACCCGTTCCTCGTCGGCCAGCTCTCGGAACGCCGCGGCGACACCCTCGTCGCTCACCCCGTCGGCGATGGCGCTGTAGAAGAAGGCCGCCGAGTACTCGGCCGCGACCGCACGCCGCAACACCTGCTCCAGCTCGATCCCGTCGCTCATGTCCTCGCCCCCGTGGTCAGGGGCTCGATGGCCCCCGCCGCTGCCGTGAAACCATAGTGTTTTCAACCCCCTCGGTCAACGTGGGGGGGCCTTGACCACCGGGCGGCTGCGCCCCAACATACGGGGGTTCCCGGGGACGCCGGGGAAAGGACGGTCCGTGGACAGCTCCTCACCTCCCATGTCGCGGTGGCTCCCGGCGCGGATCGCGCTGGTCGCCGTCGCCCTGTCCGCCGTCGCGGGCTGCGGGTCGCGTCACGAGATCGACGTCACCCTGCTGGTCCTGGACGAGGCCGGCGGGTCGATCATGGGCGCGGCGGTCCGCTGGGCCGACGGGGAGCTCACCACCGACGATCACGGCAAGGCGCAGCTGAACGGGCTGGCCCACCCGGTGATGCTCGTCCTGTCGGCCGAGGGGTACCTGGACGAGCCGGTGCCCGTGGGCTGGGACGACGACGAGGGCACGGTCGAGGTGACCCTGCTCGGGGACGGCGGCGGCCGCCGGCTGGTGGTGCACTGCGGCGGGGACGTGATGTTCGGCCGCCGGTACGTGGACCCGGACCAGGAGGGGGAGGAGTACGGTATCGGTGACGGCCTGGTGGTACCGGGGGACGGTGGGGAGAGCGCCCGGGCGCTGGTGGCGGATCTGGCTCCGGCCTTCGGCGCGGCCCACTTGCGGATGCTCAACCACGAGGCGGTGGTCGGCGAGTTCGACGACCCGGCCGCCTATCCGGGCAAACGCTGGATCCTCCAGTCCCCGCCAGACGCCCTGTCCGCCCTCGACGAGATGTCCGTGGATCTGGTGACCCTGGGCAACAACCACCTGCGGGACTACCTGGACGAGGGGGTGGCCTCGACGCTGGACGCGGTGCGGGGACGGGGCCTGGCCGACGTGGGGGGCGGCGTGGACGCGGCGGCGGCCGAGACCCCGGTGATCCTCGAGCGCCAGGGCACCCGGATCGGGGTGCTCTCGTACACCTCGGTGGACGGGACCTACGTCAACGACGCCTACCCACGGGACGGCGACACACCCCCCGACGACCTGGACCCCGGGAGCGCCTGGCAGTGGGAGGAACGCGTCTGGGGCTGGAACGGCGGGGAGCACGCCGTCGCGGTGGCCGAGCGCCGGATCGGGTCGGCCTGGGACGCCATCGACGCCCTCGAGCGTGATCTGGACGACGACCTGCGGGCGAACCTGTGGGCCTCGGCGGTGGCCGTCTACCCGGAGCTTCAGGACTGGGGTGCGCGCCGGGGACACGGGGGCGGCGCCCTGTGGGACGACCTGAACTCGCCGGGACAGATCGCGACGCTGTCCGGCCAGGTGGACCTGGTGATCGTCAACCTCCACAGCGGCTACCAGTTCTCCGGCGACCCCAGCGCCAACCTGCGGGATGCAGCGGTCGCGGCGGTGGCGGCGGGCGCCCACATGGTGGTGGGGCATCACCCCCACGTGCTACAGGGCATCGAGTTCGTCGACGGTCGTCCGGTGATCTGGAGCCTGGGCAACCTGATCTTCGACCAGGACTTCCTGTCCACCTTCCGCTCGGCCTTCCTGCGGGCCGTGTTCGAGGAGGGAGAGCTCGTCCAGCTGCGGCTGATCCCCCTGACCCTGGAGGCGTACCGACCCGTGCCGGTGGTGGACGCGCCGGCGCGCCGGGGGCTGGCCGAGGTGTGGGAGGCGAGCCTGCGCGGAGCCACGGCCCGGCGTGGAGAGGACCGGGCGGTGCGGTCCGAACTCGCGGCCGGGGCCGCCTCGCCGCCGGAGATTTCGTTCACCCTGGAGCACCACACGGTGCGGATCGACCCGGGAGAGGGCGTCGAGGCCAGCTTCGCGCTGAGCCTGAACCCCGGCGAGGTCGGAGAGCTGCCCGTGGACGAGGGGCTGGTCTGGTCCCCCCTCACCGCCGACGGCGCCCCGGCGGGGATCCTCCTGGGCCGCTCCCTGTTCGCGTGGGGCGGGTTCGAGGACGTGGACACGGACGGGGACGCCGACGACGCGACCCACTGGGAGATCACCCGCAGCGACGACGAGGACGTGGTCGCCGAGCGGGCCTGGTCCGGCCGCCGTTGCCTGGAGCTGAACCGCAACGCCGAGGCCGAGGGTGAGGTGGTCGCGCGACCCGTGGCGCGGATCTCCCTGCCCGCCCATCGCCTGTGGAACGGGGACGGGACGCCGGCGGACGGGGAGGCCCGCTACTCGGTCCACGTCCCGGTGCGGATCCAGGGGCAGGAGGGCCTGGGCTCGGTGCGACTGGCCTACTACCACTTCGACGACGCGGACCCCACGGTGGATCCGGTCTCCGACCTGATCCGGGAGCGGGACTACCCCATCGACGCTGCCCACGGCGACCTGTGGCGGGACGTCTGGATCCACCTCCCGGACGCGGACCTGTCCCCCGACGGAGACGGCCGTGAGGTCAACGCGGCGATGCTCTACCTGGTGATGGCGCCGGCGACGAAGCGCTACACCTCCATGCACTTCGACGACGTGGAGCTGGTGGAGTGGCGGCCGGCGGCGGAGCAGCCCGCCCGCTGGGGCGCCTGGGACTACGCTCGCTCGGAAGCGGACGACGCCCTCGATCTGGAGGTCCGCACCCTCACCTGGTAGCGGCCCCCCCTTCGAGGGTCCGGCTGCGGCGCAATCGGAGCCACAGGGAGTCGCCGGTGGGCGAGAGGGAGGGGTCGGGTTCGGCGTAGGCCGGGTCGTCCAGGGCCTCGTCCAGGGTGACGAAGCGGTAGCCCCGCTCCTGCGCCCAGTCCAGGTAGCTCCCCAGGTGGTGGGCGTTGAGCTCGTTGGCGTGGATCAACAGGATCTGGGGCGGCTCGCGGCCGAAGAGCTCCCGGGACTGCCACTCGGCCAGCTCGGTGGCCTCCTGCAGGTTCCACCACCAGGACTGGCGGTAGCGCTCCGCCCGGTCCCCGTCCTCCTCCCGCAACGCCGCGGTGTACCCCTTGGCGTAGAGGTAGTCCATGGTGTCGATGGTCACCGGGGTGTAGGGGCTCCCCAGCGCCTCCAGCTCGGCGCGGATCCCGTCACGCGTCTCCGGGTCGAAGCTCTGTCCCAGGTACGGGTAGCGGAAGGGGACCACCGCCCCGTCCGGGAGGTGCTCCGCGACAGCCTCGTGGCCCTTGCGCAGATCGTCCAGGTAGGCCTCCAGCCCGACCTTGTCCGGGTGGGGGTGGGACCAGGTGTGGTTCCCCAGGCGGATCCCGGCCCCCTTCCAGCGTTCGAGCAGCTCGGGCTGGGCGCCGTGGCGCTGCATGTTCACGAACCCGGTCACCGGCAGCTCCCGGGCCTCGACCAGGGCGCAGAACGCCTCGACGGCTTCCATCCGGTGGGCGTCGTCGCGGTACTGGCTGGCCGAGACCAGGGGCAGGTCGTCGACCGTGATCGCCATCCGCCGATCCGGCTCGGGATCCGGGGACGCCTCGCCCCCGTCCACCGCCGCCTCCACCCCCGCCCCCGCGGGCGCCGCCTCCGGCTCCCCGGGGCACCCCAGCCCGACCAGGGCGAATCCAGCCAACCACCCGCTCAGCAACTTCCAGCTCATCTGCGCTCCCTCTGTGCGTCGGCGAAGAGCCTATCAACCCCCGAGCGCACCCTGTCGATCCATCGGGCTTCGGACTACCATGGCCGCCCATGGAGTTCGTGGCCGACCTACACCTGCACTCGCGCCACTCGCGGGCCACCGCGAAGACCTGTGACCTGCACCACTTCGCCCTGTGGGGCCGCAAGAAGGGGGTGTCGGTGCTGGGGACGGGTGACGTGACCCATCCGGGGTGGCGGGAGGCCCTGCGGGCGGACCTGGTGCCCGCCGAGCCCGGGCTCTTCCGGCTGCGGGACGAGGCCGAGGCGGCGGTGGTCGCCGAGCTCCATCCCAGCTGCCACGGGCCGGTCCGCTTCGCCCTGTCCGTGGAGATCTCGACCATCTACAAGGCCGGCGAGCGGACCCGCAAGATCCACCACCTGATCCTGTTGCCCGACTTCGACAGCGTGGATCGGCTCGTGGAGACGCTGTCGCGGATCGGGAACCTGCACTCCGACGGCCGGCCGATCCTGGGGCTGGACTCCCGGGATCTGCTGGAGATGGTGCTGGAGTCGGGGGAGGGCGCCGCGCTGATCCCGGCCCACATCTGGACCCCGTGGTTCGCCGTGCTGGGCAGCAAGTCGGGCTTCGACGCCGTGGACGACTGCTACCGGGACCTGTCCCACCACATCTTCGCGGTGGAGACCGGGCTGTCGTCGGACCCACCGATGAACTGGCGAGTGTCGTCCCTGGACCGCTTCCGGCTGATCTCCAGTTCCGACGCCCACTCGCCGCCGGTGATCGCCCGCAACGCGGTGGTCTTCGACGGGGAGATGGACTACTTCGCCATCCTGCGGGCCCTGCGGGACGGCGACGGCTACGCGGGCACCGTGGAGTTCTTCCCCGAGGAGGGCAAGTACCACCTGGACGGGCACCGCAAGTGCGAGGTGCGGCTGGAACCGGCCGAGACCCGGGCCCACGAGGGCCGCTGCCCGGCCTGCGGCAAGCCGGTCACCGTGGGGGTCATGCACCGGGTGGAGGAGCTGGCCGATGAACCCCCCGGGCGGGAGGCACCGCTGGCCGGCCCGGTGCGGCACCTGATCCCCCTGCCCGAGATCCTGTCCGAGGTTCTGGGGGTGGGCGCCAAGAGCAAGACCGTGTCGAGGGCCTACGAGATCCTGCTGTCGAGGCTGGGCCCCGAGCTGGACATCCTCCAGCGTCGGCCGCTGGACGCCATCCGGGACGCCTCCTCGCCGCTGCTGGCCGAGGGGATCGACCGCCTCCGCAGGGGACGGGTGACCCGGGAGGCGGGGTACGACGGGGAGTACGGGGTGATCCGGCTGTTCGACGACGAGGAGCTCGAGCGAGCCTCGGCCGGTGGGATGCTGTTCGACCTGCCCAGGCCGCGGAAGCGACGGCCAAAAACACCGGTCGCGCCGGTCTCGAGCGCCCCTGGGCCTCGGCCGCCCCGGCCGGAACCGCCGGCCGTGCGCCCGGACGTCCCTCCGTCTCCGCGGGAACCCTCCACCCCCACCAGCCTTCGGGCCCGCCTGGACGAGGAGCAGCGCAAGGCGGTCGAGATCGTCCGGGGGCCGCTGCTGATCGTCGCCGGGCCCGGGTCCGGCAAGACCCGCACCCTGACCACCCGGATCGCCCTGCTGATCCGTGAGCACGGGGTCGCTCCGGAGACCTGTCTGGCCATCACCTTCACCCGCCGGGCGGCCGGCGAGCTCCGGGCGCGGCTGACCGAACTGCTGGGGCCAGAAGCGGAGCGGATCCCGGTGCACACCTTCCACGGTCTCGGCCTGGAGCTGCTGCGGGAGTTCGCCAGCGCCGCGGGCCTGGACCCGGCCTTCCGCGTGGCAGACGACGGTGAACGGCTGGACCTGCTGCGGTCCGAGGCCCGGCTGGGGGTACGACGGGCGAAGCAGCTGCTGCGGGAGATCTCGGTGGCCAAGCGCCGCGGGCGCTACCCGGAGCTGGCGGCTGGCGACCCGCACGTCGGCGTCCTGTCCCGGGCGATGGCCGAGCGTCGGCTGGTGGACTTCGACGACCTGGTGGGTCGCACCGCGGACTTGCTCCAGGCCCACGAGGACCTGCGCGAGCGGATCCGGGATCGCTTCCGTCACGTGTCGGTGGACGAGTACCAGGACGTCGACGCCCAGCAGGTGCGATTGATCCGGGCCCTGTGTCCCCCCGAGAGCAACCTCTGCGCCATCGGCGACCCGGACCAGGCGATCTACGGGTTCCGGGGTGCGGACGCATCCCACATCCGGCGCTTCGCCAGCGAATTCCCGGGCGCCCGCGCGCTGCGTCTGACCCGCAACTACCGTTCGGGCCGCTCCATCGTCGAGGCCTCGGGGCAGGTGATCGCGGCGGGTCCGGCGGAGGCGGTGGAGCGTCGGCTCCAGGCGCTGCTGGACACGCCCGAGCGGGTGGTGATCCACGAGGCGGCCACGGACCGGGCCGAGGCCGAATTCGTGGTCCACACCACCGAGAAGCTGCTGGGGGGGCACAACTTCTTCTCCGTGGATTCGGGGCGCGCGGCCGGGCTGCGGGACAGCCGGTTGGCCCTGGACCTGACGTTCGCGGACCTGGCGGTGCTCTACCGCACCGACGCCCAGGCCGACGCCCTGTGCGAGGCCTTTGCCCGCTCGGGCATGCCCTTCCAGCGTCGCTCCCACGGCCGGCTGGCCGAGCACCCGGGGATCAGGGCTCTGGTGCCCCGACTGGCCGATGACGCGGGTGGGGGACCGGTGAGCGCCACGTTGAGGGCGGTGGCCGAGGAGGCGGCCGGGGAGGCGAAGCGCGGGGCCGCCGCGGAGATCCGGGCCGCCGCGGGTATGCTCGAGCCCCTGGCGGAGCGGGCTGGCGCGGACCTGGCGCGCTTTCTCGGCGATCTGGCGATGGGGGCCGAGGTCGACACCTGGGATCCCCGGGCCCAGCGGATCTCCCTGCTGACCCTGCACGCGGCCAAGGGGCTGGAGTTCCGGGTGGTGTTCGTGGTGGGCTGCGAGCAGGGGCTGCTGCCGCTGGCCTTCGGCGACCACGTGGAGCCCGAGACCGTGGTGGAGGAGCGCCGGCTGTTCTACGTCGGCATGACCCGCACGATCCAGCAGCTCTACCTCTGCCATGCCCGCCGCCGCCGCGTGCGGGGGCGACTGCAGGACCGTCAGCCCTCCCCCTTCCTGCGGGACATCGAGGAGCAGCTCCTGGAGCGATCGACCACCCGCGCCCGGTCGAAGCGCGGGCGGGCGGACGAGGATCAGTTGAAGCTGTTCTGACCATCGTCCACACTCGGAACCTGCGCGGAGAACGCGAACATGCCCCTGGAAGCCGGCCAGATCGTCGAGCACCGCTACGAGGTCGTCCGCCCCCTGGGCGCCGGCGCCATGGGCCAGGTGTTCGAGGTCCGTCACCTGGGGCTGCACAGCCGGCACGCGCTCAAGGTCCTCGATCCCTCGCTCGAGGACGCGCCCCAGCTCCGCCAGCGTTTCCTGGACGAGGGTCGGATCCAGGCCCAGCTGCGCCACCCCCACATCGCCGCGGTGACCGACATCATCACCGACCCCCACCCGGGCCTGGTCATGGAGTTCATCGAGGGCCAGACCCTGTCCCAGCGGCTGGTCGAGGCGGGCGGGCCGCTGGCCGTGGACGAGATCCGTGGCCTGCTGGGTCCGGTGCTCCGCGCGGTCGCCGCCGCCCACGCGGCGGGGGTCGTACACCGGGATCTGAAGCCGTCGAACATCATGCTCGAGCGGGACAGCGAGGGGGAGGTGCGGCCGGTGGTGGTGGACTTCGGCATCGCCAAGGTGCTGGAGGACGCGTCGGTGTCGGCCAGCCACTCGACCCTGACCGGCACGCTGCTGGGCACCCTGCAGTACATGAGCCCCGAGCAGGTGCGGCGCCGCGGCGACATCGACGAGCGGTCGGACGTGTTCTCCCTCGGCGCGATCCTCTACGAGATGGCCACCGGCCAGCCGGCGTTCCAGGACGACAGCGAGTACGACATCATGCACCGCATCGTCCAGGGGGCCTACGAACCCCCCGAGCGGCTGGTGGATGGCCTGCCCGACGCCCTGGCGGGCTGCATCGAGCGGGCCCTGGCGCTGGACCCCGGGAACCGCTTCTCGAGTGTGTCCCGGATGCGGCGGGCGCTGGAGGGGGTCTCCGGATCGGCTCGCCCGGTCCGCCTCGCCCCCGTCGAACCGGTGGAGCGTGCCCGCAAGACGGTGATCGACACACCCGATGCCGCCGCGAATACCTCCATGACCTCCCGCGCCACCGACCTGGGGGGCTTCCAGTTCCGGGTGCGGTACCGGGATCGGACCACCGAGCTGTTCCGTAGCCGCCTGGACATGGTGACCGTCGGCCGCAGCGCCGCGGCGAACCTGGTGCTGGACGATCCCACGGTGGCCGAGATGCACTGCGCGATCAGCGTGGACGACTACGGCCAGGTGCGGATCATGGACCTGTACAGCGGTGAGGTCATCCGCCTCAACGGTCGCGCGGTCGACAACACCACCCTCGAACCCGGCGACGTGATCGAGATCGGCCGGACGCGGATCGAATTCCAGGTCCGCGGGACGTAGGGGGGGCTCGCCGGCCTTCCGCCCAGCCTACTGCCGCTTCTTCGCCCTCAGATCCTCGAGCTGAACGCACGCGTCCAGGTCCCCCAGCGTGCAGGCGCGGTCCATCAGGTTCATCCCCCGGACCCAGTCCGCGTCGTTCTTTGGTGAATAGACCAGACCTGACCCCAGCGCCATGCAGGAGGTCGCGTGCCCCAGCTCGCAGGCCCGGTTCCAGTAGGCCTCGATGGGGGGGGTCCGCCACTCGCCCGGGTGCATGAGCTGGAGGGTGACCGCGGCGTCTGCGCACTGGAACGCCGACCCGGCCTGGCAACCCGCGTCCGCCCGCTCCAGCCGGCGCTCGAAGAACCCCTCGGGCGCCACGCCGGTCAGGGCGTAGAGATCCTGGCAGGCCTTCTCGTGTCCGCCCTCGCAGGCCTTCTCGTACAGGGGTCGCCACTCGCCCGGAACCTCGCCGGTCATGCGCAGCACACCGAGGGCGAAGCAGGCGGCGGCCTCGTTCGCCGAGCAACGTTCGTCGAGCTTGCCCGCTTCGGAGGCCGGAGGCAGGGGCTCGAACCACGAGGCGATCTCGTCACAATCGGTGCGACCCGCGGCCAGGCAGGCGGCCCTGGCCTGTTCGGGGGTGGGGGCTGGCTCCGCGGCCAGCAGCAGCGGGGCCAGGGCGAGTAGCGCGATGGGGGAGCGGTGGGGCACGGTCCCTCCGGTTCCATCCCGCCGTTCTACCATGCCCTCAGTGGACCCCCAGGAGCTCGAACTCCGCGGACAGGGGATAGGGGAAGCGGTGGATGCCCAGGGCGTCGGCGCTGCGCTCCCCGTCGATCCAGCGGACCAGGGCGTCCCGCAGGGGGCGGGCGGCGTCGTCGAAGGCTTCGGGCGGGGGGAGGAGGCGCAGGGCCGCGGGGGGCCCCTCCAGCTGGCAGCTCACGCCCACCTGGGCCACCAGGCGCGAGGCACCGTCCTCGGGCGCACCCCCCTCACGGCGGTAGGCCAGGTACGCCCCACGGGCCCGCGCCAGGGCGGTGTGGGCCGCCTCGGCGTCCCCCTCGGCAGCCTCCACATCGGCCAGGGCAGCCCACGCCTTCCAGGGTTGTGCCGCGTGGCCGAAGGGCTCACCGCCGCGCAGGGCCGCCAGCAGCTCGTCCCGGGCCTCCTTCCCCCGGCCGGCGGCCAGGAGTACGAGCCCCAGGTTGGTCCGGGAACCCGCCTCCCGGAAGGCGTCTCCCAGTTCGCCGAAGATGACCGCCGCCTGGGCGAAGAACGACACGGCCTCACCGGCCCTGGCCGTGTCCCGGTAGAGGTTGCCCAGCTGGACCAGGGTGGTGGCCTCGCCGGCCCGATCCTCGGCCTGGGTCCGCAGCCGCAGGGCACGCTGGTAGGCCCGCTCGGCCTCCTCCCGCGCCCCGGCCCGGTCGTGGACCGCACCGATCTGGTGCCACGCCAGGGCGACGCTGCCCGGATCCTCCATCTCCTCGAACACGGAGCGCGCCCGGTGGAAGGTCTCCAGCGCCTCCCGGAGCCGGCCGGCCTTCAGGTGAACGATCCCCAGGCTGATCCGGGCGCTCGCCAGCTGGCGCAGGTCGCCGCGGGCCTCGTCCAGGCCGATGGCCCTGCGCAGGGAATCGGCGGCCTCGTCCAGTCGGCCCAGGTGGCGCAGGGCATCTCCCCGCTCGGCCAGGGCCACCGAGGCCATGCGGGCCGCCCCTTCGTCTCCGTTGCGCGTCTGGGCCTCGAAGCGCTGCTGGGCGTCCTCGAGGGGGGCGAGGGCCGCCTGGGCGTCCCCCCGCCGGAGGCGGACGCGACCCACCAGCCAGCGCGCCATGGCCCGGTCGAATTCGGCCTCGGGGTAGCTGTCGCCGGCGGCCCCGGCCCGTTCGGCGAGGAGCCGCGCGGCCTGCTCGGCGCCGGGCAGGTCGCCCTCCTGGATCCGTCGCAGCACCTCGTGGCCCTCGGCCGCGAAGCGGTCGTGGCCCCACACCTCCAGGCCGTCGGCCAGCCGGCGTCGGGCGTCGACGACCCGCTCGGCCACCCTGGGCCGTCCCAGCGATCCCACCAGCTGCTCGAGGCAGGTGGCGAAGGTGGTGGCGTGCTCGGGCCGTACGTTGCCGACGCCGACGCCCTTCTCCAGTACGTCCAGGGCCGCGAGCAGGTCTCCCAGGGCGTGGCCCGTGCCCTGGGCGGCCAGGTGGGAGGCCTGGAAGTGCTGGTCGTACAGGGCCTGGAGCAGGCGCTGGGTCACGTCCAGCCAGCGTTCCTTGGCCACGACGCGGTCCCGCGTGGACAGCTCGAGGTCGAGGGTGGCAGTGAGCGCCGGGTCGGGGATCAGGAAGGGGCCGTCAGCATCGGCGAGCCCCAGGCGGACCAGGTGGCGGCAGACCTCCATCGCGCGGTCGTCGGGCACCCCCAGGACCTGGGCCATGGCGGTCACGTGGGGGTGGCCGAAGAACACCGCCAGCGGGGGGAGCAGCCTGCGGGTGACCGGGGGGAGGGCGTCCAGGGACAGCCGGATGCTGGCCAGCAGGGAGAGCTCCCGCTGGCCGGGGTGGGCTGCTTCCAGCTCCGCCATGTGGTGGGCCAGATCCGCGGCCGTGGTCCGGGCGCCGGCGGCGGCCACCAGGGGGGTCAGCAACACCAGGCTGCGCGCGTGACCGCCGACCCTGTCCACCAGATCCTCGGCCCAGGTGTCGTCGTCTTCGGCCGCACCGCCCGCGCCCGGCCCCAGGCGGGCGAGCACGCGCCCCACGAGCTGGACCCCCTCGCCCCGGGACAGGGGACCCAGGCGGTGACAGCTCTCGGAGAACGGGGGCGGGGGAAGGGTGCGGCTGGTCATCAGCAGGCGGGTGTCCCCGACACCGGCGAGGCTGGCCAGCAGCGACATCAGCTCCGCGTGCGCGGCCGGGGTCTCGCTGGAAGGAGGAGGGGACGAGTCGCGGGTGCGCCACGGCGGCGCGAGCACGGTCTCGAGGTTGTCCACGACCAGCAGGCTCGGGCGCTCGGCCAGGGCAGCGGCCACCTCGGCGCGGGCCCGGTCCAGGCGCTGCCCCCGGTCCCCTCCGCCCTCCACCGCGGGCACGCTGAATCCGGGGATCAGCTGACGGCCCAGGCGGTCGAGCACCCCGCGGGCCTCCCCGTGCTCCTCCACGGACACGAAGGCCACTCGTTCGAACCGGCGGATCCCCGCCAGCCAGCGTGCGGCCTCCACCGCCAGCGACGTCTTGCCCTGCCCCCCGTCACCCACCACCGACAGCCACCGCTCCGTCCGCAGCCGCCGCTCCACCGCCGTCAGGTCCCAGGCGCGCCCCACGAATCCATGCTCGGGCGGCGCCGGCAGCTCGTCGTGCTCCCCCTTCCCCTGCCCCTGCCCCTGCCCTCTCTCCTCCCCGACCCCCAGCAACACCCCATCCCCCCCCGGGGCCTGGAACAACACCGGCACGAACCAGTCCTGCAGCGCCGGCTGGCCTCGCTCGCCGCGGGCGATGGCTGGTGCGGGCGCGGCCTTGGCGGCCGTGGACGCCCCCAGGGCCCGCCGGGCGCAGTCCTGCCGCAGGCGCCGCTGGCCCGCCGCGACCGCCGACGAGAGGGTCTCACCGGCGGCCAGTTCTCCGTAGAAGGTGTCCACGAAGCGCCGGGTGGTGTCCGCCCGAACCGTGTGGCGCCTCGCCCCCACCGACGGCACCCCCCGGTCGCGCCGCGCGCTGGCCCCCCCGGCCGAGACCGGGCCCCGGGACGAGGCGGTCTGGCAGGCCTCCAGAAGCACGAGCGGGACCCCCCGATCGGCCAGGAGCTCGCCCACGGTGTCCGCGTCCACCAGGGCAGGTCGGCGCTCCAGCCTGCCCTCGTCCACGTCCCCGGGGAACTCGAAGCACAGCTGCCCCACCCCCCGGCCCTCGTCCACGACCCCGTGGCCGTCGAAGTGCACCACGTGGAACGGGCGCCCCGCCGCCTGCGCCAGGTCCAGGGCATCCCTCAGGGCTTCCAGGGTGCCATCCCGGGGGACGGTCAATTCGGCCCGCCGACCCAGGGGCGTCAGGACCTCCACCAGCGGCGCAGCGGCGGCCCGGGGGTCGAGGTAGGGCAGCCCTTCGGCCTCCGGGCGCGCCACCAGCAACAGGACACGGAGGGGATCCCCCGGCGGAGGAAGTTGCACCGTACCGGTCGCGTCCCGCTGCCGACGGACCACGGCCCGGATCCCGGAGAGGGGGCCACCGTCGACGAACATCAGCTCCCAGGGCAGCCCCATCAACCGCGCCCCGGCCTCCTCGTCGCCACCGCCGGTCAGGCGAACGGTCAGCGAGGCGTTGCTCCCCCCGACGGCTCGCCGCCAGGTCTCGAGCGCGCCGGCGTGCGCGGCCCGGCCCAGGGTGGCGTCGAACAGGGCGTCGCCCCAGGCCCTGAGCCGCCCTTCGATCCCCATCGCCCGTTCCCGGAACACCCCCAGGGGCCACCCGGGGTAGACCTCCAGGTACCAGCGCAACTCGTCGGTCTCGACGATGCCCAGGGGGGAGGCGAACTGTCCCTCACCGGCCTCCCCGGCGCCGGGCGGGGCATCGCCCCCGATCCACAGCTGCCAGTCCGCCTCGACCCGGGCGCCACGGTCGTCGTCCGCACCCACCCGGGGCGAGGAGAAGCGAAGCTCGAGGTCGGTGGTGGTCACGTCATTCGGCCAGATGGGTCTGGGTCGCGCCCACGATCTCCAGGTCGTCGCCGTCCTGGACCCAGGCGATCACCGAACACCGATCCCGCACGGCGTCTCCGGGCAGATCGATGGAGATCTCGCCCTCGTGTGGATCCTCGACCACCTCGATCGCCCTCCAGACGTTGTCGTGGGTCAGGACCTCGCCGGCGTTCTCGCCGCCGGTGATCGAGTGGACGATGCCCCGCTCGACCACGGCCACCAGCAGCTGGGCGTCGTCGGGGCCGTCGAGGACCTCGTAGCGCAGCTCCAATGGGTCGTCGTCGGGGTCCGAGAGCAGCCAAACCGTGACCCCCACCTCCACCTCCCGGGCGAGGGCGGTCTGGACGGCGTAGCGCGCAGCGGACTCGTTGGTGGCGGCGTATTCGAGGCTCTGCAGGCCGTTGACCAGGGCCTGGGGGGTGTAGATGTACTCGGCGTTCCACTCGGCGGCGTACGCGGTCTGCCGCTCCGTGCAGAACGGATCCATCAGGTCGTCGGTGGGGGCGCTGTACCAGTAGTCCACGTGGCAGGACACGGGGAAGACCCGTTCACCGGACTCGAGGGCTTCTTCGACCAGGGTGCTGTGGACTCCGTCCGCAGGCGGGCAGGTGTGTCACCCCTCGGAGGTGAACAGCTCCACCAGGGCGAAGGGCGCCGCCGGGTCGCGTTCGGGCTCCGGCGCCGTGCTGTCGTCGTCGTCGCCCTCGCTGTCGTCGTCGTCCGCAGGGTCGGTGGGCGGGCAGCCGAGGGTGAGCGAGAGACCGGCGAACATCCACAGGAAGCACAACCAGCGCATGGATCCTCCCTTGTGTCGCCGATTCTAGCCCGTAACGCGGACCAGGAGCGTCTGTGCGTCGTCGTCGCGGCCGGGGAACCCGGGGAAGCGGTCGATCAGATCGGCCTCCGTGAGCCGCTCCGGCGCGCCGAATCCCGCCTGCTCCAGGGCCCAGGTCAGCAGCTCCAGATCCAGCAGGTTGCGGTGCTCCCCGTCCTGGTGGAAGAGATGGTTGATCAGGTGCGGCGCGGGCGCGTCGCCCAGCGAGAACGAGGCCCAGCGCCGGGTCCGATCGGCCAGCAGGGCCGCGCCGCCGTCGCTCACGTACCCCCCGCAGACGCGGGCCAGATCCGGGGTGGAGAGCCACAGCTCACCTCCGGCCGCGAGCACCCTGCGAAGTTCGACGAGCAGCGGGACCAGCTCGCCGTACAGCTCCAGGTGCTCGACCACGTGCTGGGCCACCACCGCCTCGAACTGATCGTCCTTCCAGGGAAGCCGCCCTCCCGCCAGGTCCACGTCGTGCTCGGACCCGGACAGGTCCACGTCGAGCCAGCCTTCCACCCGCCGATCACCGCACCCCAGGTGCAGCCGCCGGCAGGGGGCGTCCAGCGCCCGGCCTTGCCTCCGCCGCACCACCCACCGCCGCAGGTCGTGCAACGCCAGCGCCCGCGTCCGCGCCGACAGCACGTGGCGCAGGGGCTTGCGCACGAACCACGACAGGAGGTTGGCCAGCAGGGACATGGCCCGGGACGTTAGCAGACGGGGCGGGAAGGGGTATGGTGCACACGATGCGCCACATCCCCGCCATCGCCCCCGCCGAGATCCGGATCGTCCACGCGACCGAGCGTTTCGTGGTCGTCGACAAGCCGGCCAACGCCCTGTCGGTGCCCGGGGCGCGGCCCGGGCGGGAGGACTGCGTGGCGGCGAGGGTACGGACGATGTTCCCTGCGTCGACCGGTCCGCTGGTGGTGCATCGGCTCGATATGGAGACGTCGGGGCTGATGGTGCTGGCACTCGATCCGGAAGCCCACCGCCACCTGTCCCGTCAGTTCGCCGAACGCCGTGTGGACAAGCGGTACGCGGCGGTCCTGGACGGGCACGTCGTGGGCGACGAGGGAGAGGTCGACCTTCCGCTGCGGCTGGACGTGGGCAACCGGCCGTTCCAGGTGGTGGATCACGAACGTGGAAAGCCCGCTCTCACCCGCTGGTGGGCCCTGCGGCGGGGCGCCGACTGGACCCGCGTGGCCTTTGCCCCCCGGACGGGCCGCACCCATCAGCTGCGGCTCCACGCCTCGACCTCCGTTGCCGCCGGCGGCCTGGGGTGCCCGATCCGGGGAGACTCGCTGTACGGCGATCCTGCGACCGCCCATCGACTCCTGCTCCACGCGGAACGCCTCGGATTCCGCGATCCGGACGGCGGCGAACGACGGGAGTTCTCCAGCGAACCACCATTCTGATGGGGGTCGGGTCTGGGCTTGTCAGCGACGTGGGTCGAGGGAGGTGAGTGTCTCCCCGGGTTCCGGAATCGATAAAAAGATAAAGACCGAACCTGACCCCTCTCAGTCGCAGCTCGCCGCCCAGCAATCCCCCTCGCAGGTGCCGAAGGTCTCGCAGTCCAGCTCCATGCAGTCGGGCATGCACCCCAGGTAGCCGTCGGGGTCGGCGCAGTCGGTGCTGAAGTCCGGATTGTCGAGGAAACCCTCCGCGCATTCGTCCTCGTCAAGCCAACCCCAACCTCCACACTCGAAGACCTTCGCGCACACGGTCTCGACGGTCTCGGAAGCGCCGGTGGCGTCGTCGTCGTCATCGCCGCCGGGGAGGGGGCAGGCGGTCAGGGCGGCCAGGGGGAGGAGCATCGCGAGGTAGAGAAAGGAGGGGAGGCTGCGGCTCATCGGACTCTCCGGGTTGCTGTCGTGAATGGTAGTGCCAGTGGGGGGCCGGATTCAAACGCGTCGTCGGGCACCGGCCTTCTCGGCGGCGCGGGCGACTCGCTCGTAGGGCTGACAGCCGACGATCCGCTCCTCACCGATCAGGAAGGCGGGGATCGCGGTGACGTTCACCTCGGCCGCCCGCTCGCGCAGGCCGTCCACCCGCCCCCGAATCCTCTCCTCGGCCATGGCTGCCACGGCCACGTCGGGATCCAAACCCACGTCCTGCGCCAGCTGGCGGAGCACCCCGTCGTCCGTCAGGTCTTGCCCATGCAGCCAGTGGGCGTCCATGGCCGCGTCCCAGAGCTCGGACAGCCTGCCGTGGTCCCGGGCGACCTCGGCCAGCGCCAGGGCCTTGCGGGTGTTGGGCGCCCGGTCGGGGAACCCCATCTCCACCCCGAAGCCCTCGGCGAACTCCGCCATGGAGCGGCGCCGGGCCTCGAGCTGATCCGGTGAGCCGAAGCGGGACAGGGGTACACCCTCGGCGGGGAACTCCGGGTGTAGCTCGAACCCGCAGAGTTCCACCTCGACCTCGAATTCCTCCTCCAGCCTGACCAGGCTGCTTCGTTCGGCGACGAAGCAAAACGGTCAGCAGAAGTCGGTGAAGAATCGGATGGTGGTGGCCATGGGAGACGTCTAGCGTCTGGAGAGGGCGGGGGCAAGGGAAAGAACCGGGGCGGGGGTCTAAATGTCCCAGCAGGGCCCGATGCAGTTCTTGGCGATCACCTGCTGGGTCACCGAGTTGACGATCTCGATGCACTCGAAGGAGGCGGGGCAGTCCACGGTGGTGTTGCAGGGGGTCCAGCAGTACTCGGGGCCGCCCTGCTCGAAGGCCAGGCAGAAGGCGCCGATGCCGCCGCAGGAGGTGTAGCCCAGGACGTTGCCCTGGCCGTCGATGATCGCGTCGAAGACGTCCATCGAGTTGCACGAGTTGCACAGGGGCGGCCCGGCGTTGACGCACTGGCCGTTTTGGCAGAACTGGCCCGCGTAGCAGTCGAGCACCGTGGACCGGCACTCGGACTCGGCACAGGTGCCGTCCCCGGTGCAGTGGAAGCCCGACAGGCAGTCCGTGTCCACCTCGCAGCCGAAGCCGCAGGCGTTGTCGTCGCAGTGGGTGCCCAGGGGGCAGTCGTTGCTGGTCAGGCAGTCCACGGCCTCGCACTCGCCCGAGACGCAGGCCTGGAGTCCACCCTCGGCCGTGCAGTCCCCGTCGTCGATGCACTCGCCCTCGTCGAGGGTGGGCTGCTGGGGCGGGCACGCGGACAGCAGGAGGCCGGCGGCCAGCGCCAGGGCGCCGGCGCGGAGCAGGAGGCCGTCACGGAGGTACGTCATGGCTCACTCCTCCCCTTGGTCGTCGTCGTCGTCATCGTCGTCCCCCTCCGGCGTGTCCTCGGCGCTGCCCAGGTCGTAGCGGACCACGATCTTGGCGTTGACGGGCGGGAAGTTGTCCACGAACACCAGCCAGTACTCGTCGCCCTGGGCGCCGTCGAGCACCTCGACATCCCAGGGGTAGTCCTCGTGGTCGCTCTCGACGACCATCGCCTCCTCCTCGTCCTCGCGGGTGATCTCGACCTCCATCGAGTCGACGTCCGGGGCGCGGGTGAGCTGGAAGCGGTCGGTCAACCGGCTGGAGTTGAGGCCCAGCTCGGTGATGATCGGTGTGAAGTCGTCCGAGCAGATGCTGCCGATGATGCCGCTGGTCTGCTGGGCCACGTCCACGTAGCGATGGGCCGCGCTGGCGCCGGTGTACGGCGAGCTCTGGTCCCCGCAGTCGGCGGGCTCACCCCAGTCGTCGGTGCCCACCAGGGCCGACGCGGTCAGGGCGTCCCGACCCTTGCCCGTCTTCTGGGCCCAGAAGAAGTTGATGTAGTTGGCCACCGGCTCGGTGGAGAAGTCCTCCTCGTCGGAGACGAAGATGATCGACAGGTAGGCGTCCTCCCGCAGGAAGCCCACGTTGTAACCGGCGCTCATCTCCGGACCCAGTGCGATCCGGGCCGCCTCCAGGCCCCGCTCGTAGCCCGAGCCCAGGGTGCCGACCCGCACGGCCGCCTTGAAGGCCTCGGCCCCGTTGGACGTGTCGGGCTGGATCCACTTGGGATTGCCCTGCAGTCGCCCGGCCTGGTTGGCGTGGTCGGTGTCGGTGGTGACCACGCCGATGTGGTAGTCCACGTCCGCGAACTCGAAGGCCTCGACGAACTTGTCGAAGCCCTCGGACAGCTTGTCCTGCTCGTCGGCCATCGAGCAGGAGTTGTCCACCACCAGCAGGATGTCCACCGAGGTCGGGGGCATCTGGTAGAAGACGTCGGTGTGGTCCGGCCGGACCAGCTCGTACTCCGAGCAGGCCGCCGCCAGCGTCAGCGCTCCCGCCAGCAGGCCGATGGCCCACCTCCGAGGCGCGTGATTGCAGGCGAATCCAGGCTTTTTCATGGTCTCAAGCTCCTGACAGCGGGGGATAGTAGCCGCCGGGCGGGGGGCATCAAGGGGAATCGGCGGCCTTCCCGTCTCCCGACATCTCCGGTACACCTGGGCGGCGAGGTGCGACGAGATGGCCGAGAAACTCAAGGACAAGCTGCTCTTGCCCGCCGATGTGCGCCGGTTCGCCGATGGGTTGGCGGGCGCCCACGGTGGATTTCCGCGGGACCGCTACCTGGATCTCGTGCTCGATGGGAGGTGGGAGGAACGGGAGCTGAAGCAGCGCCTCCGGCACCTGGCGGTCTGCCTCGGAGAGGTCCTCCCCGACTACGCCGAGGCGCTGGAGATCCTGGAGCGGTCGGCCGCGGAGACCGGCGGGTTCATGGGCATGGTGCTGTCCGAGTACGTGCTGTGCTTCGGCCTCGACGACCCGGCGCGGTCGCTGCCCGCGCTACGGTCCTTCACCCGGTACGGGAGCAGCGAGTTCGCCATCCGTCCCTTCCTGGAGCGGGATCCCGAGGCCACCCTGGCGGTGATGCTCGAGTGGACCACGGATGCGAACGAACACGTGCGGAGGCTGGCGAGCGAGGGGTGTCGCCCCCGCCTGCCCTGGGCGCCTGCGCTCCCCGCGTTCAAGGCCGATCCGGAGCCGATCCTGCCGATCCTGGAGGCCCTGCGCGACGATCCGTCGGAGTACGTGCGGCGTTCGGTGGCCAACAACCTCAACGACATCTCCAAGGACCACCCCGAGCGGGTGCTGGAGATCGCCGAGGCCTGGATCGGGCGTTCGGCGCGGACCGACCGGATCGTCAAGCACGCCTGCCGGACCCTGCTCAAGGCGGGAGATCCCCGCGCGATGCGGATCTTCGGCTTCGCCGACCCCGGACGCCTGGACGTGGAGGAGCTGACCCTGAGCGAAGCCGCGGTCAGCATCGGCGGCGAGCTGCGTTTCGCCTTCGCGCTGGTGAACGGGGAGGACGCGACCCGCAAGGTCCGGCTGGAGTACCGGGTGGACTACGTCAAGGCCCGGGGCAAGCGGTCGTCCAAGGTCTTCCAGATCAAGGAGGGCGACATGGCCCCGGGACGGCACCGAGTCGAGCGAAAGCTCTCCCTGAAGGACCTCTCCACCCGCAAACACCACCCGGGCACCCACGGCCTGGCGATCGTGGTCAACGGGGTGCCCAAGGCCGAGGCCTCGTTCGATCTGTCCCGGTGAATACCGCGGGCGATCAGAGCAGCCGCTCGTGGTCCCAGCCCACGAGCTGCAGGTCGATGCGCTCGGGGTCAGCGGTGCCCAGACCGTAGGTGGTGTCGGCGGCCTCCACGCAGACGGGGGGCGGGGAGATGGGCCAGGGTTCGCCGCGGATGGCGTCCCGCTTGGCCTGGAGAATCCGCAGGCAGGTGGCGTCGGCGGCCACCGGGTCGGCGCTGGCGATCAGGCCCTTGTAGTCCCACTTGTAGCGGGGATCGGGCTGCGGGCCCTTGTTGCACATGGGGCGCAGGGCGTCCACGAGCACCAGGCGGGTCTTGCCCACCACGTCGGGCAGCAGCCAGATCTCGCCGAGCTTGGCGCTGTCGGCCTTGTGGTAGGACGCGGGCTTGCCCGAGAACATGATGTAGTTCTTGATCACGGTGCCGATGCCCGTGAGCCAGTGGGCCTTCATCGCCGGCATGCACAGCAGGGCCGTGCACTCCTTGACCTTGCGATCGTTGCCCTGGGCATCCCGGACGTTGCCCTCGGGCACCCCCGCATCCACCAGGGCCTCGGTGACCAGGGTCACGAGCTCGGGGTGGGTTCGGTTCATGAAGTCGGTGGTGACCAGGCCGACCACGTCCTCGGGCCGATACAGGGACGCCCAGGCCTCGCGGGCCGTGGCCGCGCCGGTGATCCCGGTGACCGCGACCGTCAGCATGGTTCGCAGGGTCCCGACATCCACGTTGTGGGCGTCGGTCATGGCGCTCTGCTCACGCACGACCAGAACCCGGGACCGCTGCGCGCCGCTGGCCGCGTCGCCGCCGCCGTCGGTCGCGGGCTGGGCCGAGAGCAGCCCGGAGGGGCCGAGCACCGAGGCGGCCAGGGCCGAACCCACGGTGCCGCGCACGAAGTCGCGGCGGGTGAGGGTGCGTCTGCTGTGCTTGCTCACGGGGAGGTCTCCCTTCCGGTCAGGTCGGTCAGTAGCTGGCCAGCGGTGGCCTCGTCCGGTGCCTCGAAGATCAGGCGCAGGTCGGTGCCGTCCTGGTCGACCCCACACCAGCCGTCCTCGATGGACCGGAGCGTCCGGCGGCGGGGGCCGGCGGCGGTGTCCTCGATCCCCAGGTAGAGGCGGCGAAAGCCCTGGAGGCCCGCGGCCGCGCGGTCGGCGTTCGCATAGCGGATCCACACCGCGAACACGCGGGTGGTGTGGTCCCCGTCCGGGGGGCGGTACTCGGCGATCACCCCCGCGTCGGTGGGCTCGAGACCGAACACGTCGTCCGAGGCCAGATAGTAGGCGCTGTTGAGCACGAGGTACGAACGGAAGAACCGGGCGCGATCCTGTCGCAGCTCGAAGGGGGCGTCGGGGCGCCCCCCGGGAGGGGGGGGCGCCCCGCCCCCCCCCCGCCGGCGGCCCCCCCCCCCCCCCCCCCCCCCCCCCCGTACCCCCCCCCCCCCC
>CAZITQ010000034.1:0-11788 GCA_964542165.1 uncultured Rickettsiales bacterium | reverse complement strand
TCTTGTCGCTGGTGTTTGGGGGGGGGGGCGCCCCCCTGGGGGGGGGGGTGCGCCTCGACCACGCCAGGCGGGCGGCCCTCCCCGCAGCCAGCCGCGAGCGACGTTCCGAGCGCGAGCACGGCGTCGCGGCTGGCCGGCGTCTCGTCGGTGAGCACCCGGGCGTAGAGCGAGCCGCACGCGATGCGCAGCAGGCCGGCCCCGTACAGGGCGCGCTTGCTCTCCGCGGCGATCTCCCCGAGGGCCAGCGCCTCGCCGGTCCAGTCCTCGGACTGCAGCCCGTACGCGTCGTCCGGGTGCTGCATCCGGTACAGCTCGACCAGGATCCGGGGCTGGCCCTCCGCGGCGTACTCGTGCACCTCCAGGTGGTCGAAGCGGTAGGCCAGGTAGAGCTCTCCGGCACCGTTCATGTACTCGAACAGGCCATGGCCTTCGATCCTGCGTGGCGTGCCAGACACCTGCCAGGAGCCCACGGCGGCCGGCAACACGGACGGATTCCCCACGTCGGCCTCTCCCCCGGCCGCCACGGCCGTCTCCGCGCTCCCCGGGAGGGGGAGGACCAGCATTCCGACCAGTGCCAGCCCCCAGGGCGGCACGCCGAACCGAAGCAGCGATCCCATGGGACCTCCATCGGATTCCTGGGAGACATCCTACCAGCTCGAGATCCCCACCCCCGGGGCCGCGTTCCACGGGCTCCATGGCTCGATTCCGCGGAACATCGGCGCTACTGTGTACCCCCATGCTGATCGAGAAGCTTCAGTGCCCCTCCTGCGGGGCTCCAGTCCGGATGCGAGACGACAGCGCGGTGTCGGTGTGCGTCTACTGCCGCGCACCCCTCACGGTGCGGGACGAGGACGGGCGGATCCGGCTGACCGAGGACCGGGCGATCGACGCGGAGGCGGTGAGCCGGATCCACGAGCTGCTACATGCGGGGCAGCGGGAGCAGGCGATCGCGCTGTACCGGGAGGAGACGGGGGTGGACGGGGAGGCGGCCGCCAAGGCCGTGGACGGGTATGCCTCGAGCATCACCAACCGCACGGTGCGCGGGGGCACGGTCAACCGGATCGGCTGGCTCGCGATCGGGGTCGGATTCCTCCTCCTCGCCGCGGGGGTCGGGCTCCTCGTGGGGGGAATCGGGCATTGGCTCCTCGGGGGTGGGGTCCTGGCGATCGGCCTCCTCCCCATCCTCCTGTTCGCAGCCCCGGCGCTACGGACCCTCCGCTACCTCGGCGCTTCGGTGGGCGAAGCGACCATTCTTCGGTGCGCGTACATCGGCAAGGGGGCCGGGGACGCCTACGCCTATCAGCTTCACCTGCGGATCGAGGGGCCGGACGATTCGGCCTTCGAGACCGAGCAGACCTTCCCGGTCTCCGGGAGTGGCAGGGAGAAGATCCACGAGGGGCGGCGGTTCCTGGTGAAGTACTTCGAAGGTCAGCACGACTCGGTGCTCTTCTACCGCCACGTCGAGCAGGACTGACCGTCTCGGCGCCTTCTACGGCTCCTCGTCCAGCTCCACCACGCACCCCCCGTCGACGCAGGTGGCGTGGACCGCGTTGGTGCCGAACTCGCCGCTGCACTCGGTGGCGAAGCACTCCATCATGTGGCACTCAGGCGCCGTCTCGTCCACGTGGATCGCCATGCAGTCACAGCAGCCGTTGATCAGCTGGCAGTCGGCGGGCACGTCGCAGGAGGTGTCGAGGACCGGATCACAGCCGGCCATGGCGATGGCGAGGACCAGCGCGGAGAGGGCGGGCAGCAGAGGTCTCACGGGGATGGCTCCTCGCGTCAGCGCTCGATGACCAGGACCTTGCCCCGGTTGGGCACGTCGTCGGTGGGCACGCCGGCGGACTTGCCGTGGGTGTAGCTCACCGTGACCTCGCCGGTCTCGGCGTCGGTGGTCTCCAGCTTGTGCAAGGACCAGACCTGGAGCGCGGGTCGATCGGCGGGGAACTGCTCCCAGGGGATGGTGACCGTGATCACAGTGCCCTCGAGGCTGGCCTGCCACGAACCCGCCGCGGGCATCCATTCGTCGCTGGCCGCGCCGTCCCCCTCGCCCTCGGCGGGGCCCTCGCTCAACACCAGCGCTCCCCCTTCCAGCGCGAGCCGGAAGGCATTCGGGAGGAATCCCTTCCCGCGATCGTCGAGGCACAAGATCGAGATTCGCGAATCCCCGGGCTCGGGAATATCGGCCCATGCGGCCCAGGTCTCGATGGTCAGCGTGACCCCCGTGCCGGTGGCCTCGGCGGACAGGCGCTTGAAGTCCAGCTCGGTCTGGGCGCCGTAGCCGGCCTTGTCCTCCACCGGCGACGCCAGCTCCTCGAAGGCAGCCTTCTTCTTGGCCGCCGCAGGAAGGACCAGGAGCAACGCGAGACAGAGCAGCGAGACCGTCGATAGCGATCGCATGGATTCACCTCCGGGGGCGAAGCCTACTCCACTCTGGGGTGGGGCGGAAGCCGGCCGGGGAGGCGTGCTGACCGCGTCGGGTTCAGGAGTCCAGGAAAGCCGCCAGCCGCTCGTTGATCTTCCGCGCCCCGGTCACCATCAGCATGTGGCCCAGGCCGTCGAGGAGTTCGAAGCGGGCGTCGGGGATCTCGGCGGCCAAGCGGCGGCCGATCTCGGGCTGGACCACGTGGTCGCGGGTGCCGTGGAGGACCAGGGTGGGGGCCTGGATGCGCGGCAGATCCGGGCGCAGGTCGACGCCCTCGAAGGCGGCGAAGGTGCGGCGGGCCTGGTCGGGGTCGTTCATCTCGGGGATGGTGCGGGCCATCTCCATCCGCAGCCATGTGGAGTCCCGCTCGGGGATCAGCAGGGCTACGGCGCGCTGGACCCCCTCCTCGTTCCATTCCGGGGGCTCGCCCTCGCGGGTGATGAACACACCGACGCCGAAGTCGGAGCGGGTGGTGCGGTAGGGGGCGGTGGCCAGCAGGGCGAGCCTGTTCACCCGGTCGGGGTGACGGATGGCAAACGCGGTGGCGATGAAACCACCCATGGAGTGACCCACCAGATCGAAACGGTCCCACCCGGCCTCGTCGACCACGGCCGACAGATCCGCCAGCTGGTGCTCCAGCCCGTAATCGTCGGGGCGGTCCGAGTCCCCCACGCCCCGCCGGTCGTAGACCAGGAGCTGGCGCGTCCGCGAGAACTGGGCCACCTGCAGCGCCCACACCTGGCGCCGGGCCATGTAGCCGGTCACGAACACCGTCGGCGGGCCGGACTTGCCGCGCAGCGTGTATGCCAGGCGGACGTCACCGCTGTGGGCGTAGTGGACCTGGCGGGATGGGGAGCGGAGCGGCATGGGAGGGGGAAGATAGCATTTGGGGAGGGGAATCCTGAGGCCGCTGCGGCGAACCCTCGAGGCCGGGCAGGGGGGCCGGGCAGAGGGGGTCATGTATTGCATATTGCATGTTTCTTCGGCGGTCATCTCCTGGGGTCATGTCTTGCATGTTGCATGTTTGTGGGGAGAGCCAGTGGAGATGGAAAGTGTAATCATCTAGGCTGGTTAGCTGGTATCTGGAGGGGTCGCTAAACATGCAATATGCAATACATGACCCCGGTTCTGGAGGGTCCGCTAAACATGCAATATGCAATACATGACCCCGGTTCCTGACCGGTTCCCGACAGAAGACAGACTTGACCCACGACCGTGCATGCCGGGTTGCTATGATGCCCCGTCGACCCGATGGATCCCGCGCAAGCGCGCGTTCCTCGGGGTCTCGGGTCGGGCACGGAGAGGTGAAGCGATGAGGTACGGACGGACGGGTCGGTGGGTCGCGGTGCTGGCACTGGTGATGGCGTGGGCCGGGAGCGCGGTGGCCCAGCCGGTGGAGGCCGAGGCGCTGCGGGAGCTGTACGAGAAGCTCATGGCGCCGGAGATCGACCAGGAGCGCTACCTGGACGTGGCCGGCAAGACGCTGGAGTACGAGGACCTGGTGCTGACCTTCGAGGAGGGGGTGGTCCACCCGGTCGTGCGCGCCGACGGCAAGATCATGGGTCTGACCTTCGCCGGACAGGCGTCGCTGACCTTCAGCCCCCCCGACGCCCGCGAGCAGCAGCAGGTGGAGCTCCACCTGGGATCGGCGGCCTACACCCACGGCTTCGCCAGCGCCTGGATCCTGGCCACCGACGACACCGTCGACCGGCTGCTGGGCGAGGAGGGTGAATGGGCCACCGGAGGTGGAGCTCCGGCCAAGGTGGAGATCACCCACTCCGCCCGGCTGAACCTGTACCGGGATCCCAAGTGGGCCGACCACGGCCCCTCGCTGGAGATGGACGTACTGCACGACCTGTACGGGGACGGGTTCCAGGGCGGGTACGTCTACGCCGAGTTCGGCCTCGATCCCACCCGCTGGCTCACCTACTACCGCAACCCCCGCGGCGCCCTGTTCCCGGGCGAGGAGGTGAGCCTGTTCCGCCATGCCGCCCGCGGTGCGGCCCCCCAGACCATGGAGATCTACGCCTCCTACCCCTCGGCCCGGGTGTACGAAGCCCAGCGCAAGGCGCGGCCCTATGACATGTCGTCCGTGGAGCTGGTGGTGGACGTGCCCGACGGCGGCGCGGCCCAGAACCTCGGGCAGGTGAACATCCAGGCCGACGTGAAGATCGCGGGCCTGCAGGACGGCGTGAAGGCCATCGCCCTTCGTCTGCAGAGCCGCAAGGCCCGCTGCAAGGGCGAGGAGGAGTTCGGCAAGTTCAAGATCACCTCGTTCCACGACTTCGAGGACCAGCCGATCCCGGCGATCCACGACCGCAACCGGATCTTCTGCGTGCTGCGGGCCCCGCTGAACACGGGGCAGTTCGAGGTGCTCAAGATCCACTACGGCGGCGAGCTGCTCGAGGCGGTGACCATCACGGACCAGGCCAACGAGTTCTACTCGCCGCTGCAGGACATCGCCTGGTACCCCCGCAGCCCCTGGCCCGATCGCCACGCCCTGCAGACCACGACCCAGGTCCCCCGCTTCATGCGCGGCGTGGCCACCGGCGAGATCGTCTCCGACGAGGAGATCGACAAGCAGCAGGTGACCGTCTTCCTCGAGAAGGGCGGCGTGGCGGGCGGCATGTTCGCGGTGGGCATGTACGGAGACCCCCTGACCGAGGAGGTCGACGGGGTCCAGATCAACGTGTTCACGACCCAGAAGGGCCGGCAGCTGGCCCAGGACATCATGGACAACACCAAGGCCATGGTGCGGTACTTCGGCGCCCTGTGGGGCCCCTACCCCTACCGGGCCCTGAACCAGGCCGAGATCCAGCCCCTGCCCAACGGCAACTGGCAGTACGACGCCACCGAGTCGGTGCGCTACACCCAGGAGGCGGGCTGGACCTGCTCGCCGCCGGGCCACCTCTACGCCTGGCAGGGCTTCGCGGTCGCGGACACCGGCTGCTCCACCTATCTGCTGCCGGCCACGGCACCCGCCGAGGACCAGATGCAGACCCGGGGCATCAACTACTACTTCATCGACACGTCCGAGGCCTCGCTGGCCTACTCGGCGTCGGTGGTCGCCCGGCAGTGGTGGGGCCAGTACGTGGGGCCCGCGACCTACCGCGAGCGCTGGATCACCGAGGGCGCGGTGATGCTCTCGGCGACCCTGTACCTGAGCCAGTTCAAGGGCCGCAAGGCGTACGAGAATCGCATCGACGCCTGGCACGACATGGCGCTGCGGCGCCAGACCAGCGGGTCGCTGCTCACCGGCGACCGCCTGGGTCACGACTTCCCCGACGTGATGTGGGGCAAGGGCCCTGCGGTGATGCAGATGCTGATGGACCAGGTGGGCGGCGATCCCTTCGTCAACCTGATGCGGTCGGCCATGAACCGCAGCCCCAACTCGGGGATCACCAACGACCTGATGCGCCAGGTGGCCAGCGAGTACGTGGGGGACGCGCTGGATCCCTTCTGGGCCTACTGGATCGACGGCACCGAGATCCCCGGGCTGCGCTCGGCCTTCGAGGTGACCGAGGGCGAAGACGGCACCTGGACGGTCAGCGGGGCCCTGGTCTTCGAAGGAACGGTGCCGCCCACCGATATCCCGGTCGCGATCCAGTTCACCCCCAAGGACATCGACTACCGGATGGTCACCCCCACCGGCGAGCGGACCGAGGTCCTGTTCGAGGGGCTGGAGAAGAAGCCCAAGAAGGTGAAGGTGGATCCCAACAATCTTGTCCTCCTGAAGTACCGCAAGTCGCTCAAGGAGTAGTGGGGCCGGCGCCCCCCTCGCGGCCGCGGCCGCTGCATCGCAGGCCGTCCACGGGAACTCACGGCTCCAGCGGCTGTCTGAATTCCAGGAACTCCCCGCGCGTCCGATCGTTCTATCGAGGGAAGCGCTTGCCGGGCCCGGGGTTTGACCCGAGGGGAGATGGAGTGACGTCGTTCGGTGTGGCACGTGACGGCAGGTAGAATGGAGACGTGAGGTACGACCGGCGCCGAGGGAACGGGATCGTCTGGCTGGCAGTGCTGCTGTCGCTGCTGCTCCACGTGCCCGTGGTGATCCTCTACGTGGTCATGCTCCGCTCCCACCAGCCGTTCTCGTGGGACGACAACCCGATCCTGGTCGAGTACTACCCCTTCGAGGAGCCCGAGGAGGAGCCCGAGGAGGAGAAGGAGGACGAGGACAAGGACCTGGACGGCCAGGTGGTGGAGATGCCCAAGCCCACCGATCCCCAGGAGCCCGAGGACGCCCGATTCCTGGCCGAGTACGACATCACAGTGCCCGAGGAGACCCGGTCCGAGCAGTTCAAGATCGCCCCCGAGGTGGTGGCGCCGACCTACACGGAGGAGACGGCCTTCGAGCTCGAGGACGTCCTGGAGATGAACGTGGAGGACCCGTCCACCGGTGCGACGGCCGGGGGCGTGGTGTTCGAACGCAAGCCCTACGGGCGGTACGTGGACATGGCCTCCAAGTACGACTTCATCAACAAGACCGGCACCTCGCGGCCGGCGCGGGCGTCCCACCGTCAACAGAAGCTCCAGGGGGCGCCGTCCAACGACTATCTGCCCGACATCGATCCCGGCATCGCGACCCAGGTCAACGCCGACGAGTTCCTGTTCGCCGGCTTCCTCAACCGGGTCAAGCGGATGGTCAGCTTCTACGCCAACCAGACCCTGGCCAACGCCCGGCCCCGGGTGCCGGTGACCAAGATGGCCTACGACCTGACCATCAACGCCATGCTGGACGCCGAGGGCAACCTGGTGGCGGTGGAGGTGACCGACGAGTCGGGCATCCCGGCCTTCGACGAGGCCATCCTGGAGGCCTGGCGCCTGGCTGCGCCCTTCCCCAATCCGCCCCCCGGCATGGTGACCGATGACGGCTTCATCCACATCGACGACTTCGGCTTCCACATCGAGATCGGCCGGGCGAAGGCGGAGCTGACGGGGATCGATCCGCGGCAGGATGTGATGTTTCCCGGACTTCAGACGATTCCCGGTCGGTGAAAAAGAGGCTTCGGGCGCCTGACGCCCGACGCCGGAACCCTATTTCAGGTCGGCAACCTCGAACCAGCACACGTAGGCGTCGTGGGCACGGACCATGGCGACGGCGTCGTTCTTGCCGTCGATGCGAAAGATCGTGGAGTGCAGGTCGTGGTCGGCGAAGGGCAGTGAGCCGAGCTGGGTGCCGCTGCGGTTGACCCGGGCGAGGTGGTTCTCGTGGGTCACCACCAGCAGCTGGTTGGGCTTGCCCGGGTGGGGGCCGACGACCCGGTGGACGTCCAGGTCCTGGTCGGGCAGCCGTTCCAGGGTGTTGGCGTCCAGGGCCAGGCCCGCCACGAACAGCAGGTCCTGCTTGGGGATCACCACGGCGAAGTCCACGGCGTTGCCCGCGCCCACGGCGGCGGCGTCCTCGCCCTCCAGCCACACGGTCTGCACGTCGGGGGAGTCCGGGTCGATGCGCTGGATCCGACCGTCGTTGGAGCGGCAGACGATCAGGGCGCCCGACCCCCCCTCGACCCGCACCAGCAGCTCGCCGATCTCCTCCCAGGACTCGATGGCCGGGCCGCCCAGGTCCCAGGTGGCCAGGACCTGCTGGGTGTCCGGCTGGATCTCCAGCAACTGGTCGGTGGCGCTGTGGGCGAAGAACAGGGTCTGGCGGCTGGGGTGAAAGGCCAGGGTGCCGAACGTGAGCAGGCGGTTGTCCCCCAGGCCGGGGTCGATGACCACCTCGGGCGACAGATCGGATCTACGGTGACCGTGGACGGTGCTCTCCAGCTGGGAGATGACCCACACCCGGTCGCGGGAGATGTCCACCTGGGGCGAGAACGGCCAGTCCACATCGGTGTGTTCGACGGTCCACTCCCCGTTGTCGATGCGGGCGAAGGTGTTGGACAGGCGGCCGGTGGCGTAGATGACCCCGTCGCTCTCGGGGTCGGTGACCAGCCCGTCGAGGAAGGTGCCGGTGCGGACGCCGGCGGCCACCTCGCCGCCGACCGGATCCAGGGCGAGCACCTCGGTCGTGCCCTCGCTGTTGGCCCAGACCAGGCCGGTGACCGGGTCCAGGGCGCCGTAGCCGGTGTTCTTGCCGGTGACGAAGGTCCGGCCGTCGACCACGCCGTCGGGGTCGACGATCCGTGCGACTCCCCAGTTGGGATCCCAGCCCTCGCCGGTGCCGGTGCGGTCCAGCACCATCGCCACGTCGCCCAGCGAGATCACGTCCTTGTTCTCGGTGCCCACGGTCCACCCGACGGGTTCGTCGTCGCCGCAGCCCGCGAAGCCGATGTGGTACTTGTCGGCCACGGCGACCCGACCGTCGTCGAGGGCGGCGCCCCGCTGTGAGGGGAAGGGCAGGTCGCAGGTCTCGACCACCTCCAGCGAGGGCAGCGACAGCAGCTGCAGGCCGCCGTCGCAGCAGGCCTCCCCGTCGAAGCGGCGCAGCAGACCGACGTGGTCGTCGTCCACCGGCAGGATCCAGAACGCGCCGTGGTCCAGGGTGCGGTGGGTGACCACCTCGCCGCCGCCGTCGATCAGCACCAGCGCCTGGGTGCCGTCCCCCTCGAAACCCAGGAGCACCACTCCGCCGCCCGGGGCCGGAATGCCGGTGCCAGCCCTGGCGAGTTGGGCCCCGGTCTGGCTGCGCTCGCCGGTGTCCAGGTCGTAGCGGAGCACCGGCGGGACCTGGCGGGCGGTGACCCAGGCGATGCCGTCCTCGTCCACCGCGATGTCCGGGTAGGCCAGGGGCCGGGACCCGGTGGGCAGCATGCGGTCCACCAGCTGCGCGTCGGCGTCGATCACCGCCACGGTGCGACTGCCCAGGGAGGTGGAGAAGACCCGCCGCGCGTCGGGATCCACGCCGATCTCGAAGGGCTGGACGTGGTTGGGCTGCTCCTCGTCCGGGCCCAGGAAGAGGCAGAACGGGCGCACGGGGCAACCGGTGGTGAGCAGGACCATGGCGAGCAGGCCCAGCGCGCCCGAGCCGAACCTGCCCCAGGAGTGCCCCCTCACGACCATGCCCACCTTCCGGGTGGCATCTTGGCATCCGCGGGGTGGTGGGTCATAGCCGCGAGTACGGTGTATTCTTTTCGCCGTCACGAATCGGGGAGCTTCGATGACTGCAACCACGACCCTCGCCCGCGTCGCGCTTGGCCTCCTGGTGCCGTTGCTGCTGTGCAGCGGTTGTATGGTCCGGCGCGTCACCATCACCGAGACCCTTCCCACCGGGGAGACCCGCACGAAGTTCGTCGAGGCCCTGGACGCCGGCGACGATCCGTCGACCCTGTCCGTGGACTCGGCGGTGCTCGACGGGGACCTGCTCGAGGTCCTGCTGATGAGCCAGCCGGTGGGGTGCTGGACCGCCACCCAGGCCCGCGCGGACCAGGTGACCATCCGCAAGAACAAGCTCGACAACAACGCCCCCATGGGCATCGGACTGCTGTACGGGCTGGGGGCCGTGTGCCTGATCCCCCTGGTCAAGGCCGGGGACTACGACAGGTCCGACTGGCGGACCTACGGCCCGGTGATGGCCGCGGGGATCGGCCTGCTGATCGCCCCCTCCGTCACCCTGCTGAGCACCGTGCCCCAGACGGAGCTCTCCCACGAGGACGTCTGGGTGGACACCGGAGAGCGGGAGGACGTGCCCTGCCCCGTGTCCCCGGCCACGGACGTGCTGCTGTTCCTGGCGCTGCCGGTGGCGGAGGGGGAGCCACCGCCCGTCCCGGATTGTGCGGCCTTTCCCGACCGCTGCATCTCCACCGATCCGGAGGGGCGCGTGCTGTTCGACCTGACCGCGGCCGGGTTCGCGGACGAGGAGCTGGCCCGGGGGGAGGTGGGCCTGTTCCTGCACATCGAGGACGCCGAATCGGCCCTCCTGCAGGGCTTCGACATCACCACCACGTCCGCGCACGCGGGGGCGGTGGAGAGACTCGCTCCGGCTCACGAGTGATTCCGCTGGCGTCCGCTCCCACGTTTCTATAACATCCGTTACGTAACGGATCGAATGCGTGAGGAGAGGTCCATGCCGCCGAAGATCAAGGCCACCCGGGAACAGATCGTCGAGGGGGCGTTCGAGGTGGTACGACAGGAGGGGCTGGAGGCGCTGACGGCGCGGAGGGTGGCCAAGGAGGTGGGCTGTTCGACCCAGCCGGTGTACCGGGTGTTCTCGTCCATGGACGAGCTGCGGGCCGAGGTGCTCGAGCGGGCGGGGCACCTGGCCATGGGCTACCTGGCGCCGCCGGCGGGGGAGAGGTCCGCGTTCTTCCAGATCGGCCTGGGGAACCTGCGCTTCGCCCAGGACGAGCCCAACCTCTACCGGGCGGTGACCCTGGAGGGACCCGCCATCGGGGACCTGCTGCGGGACCGGGAGCCGCCGGCGTTCGTGCTCGAGCGGATGAGGGAGGAGCCGATCCTCCAGGGGCTGAGCGACGAGCAGCTGACCCGGATCCACGGCCTGATGTGGTTCTTCAGCCAGGGGCTGGCCAACCTGTTCCTGGTCGAGACCGACGAGGATCCGATGCCCATGGCGTCGGAGTACCTGATGCTCGCCGGTCGGGCGGTGGTGGAGTTCGAGCGGGAGCAGGCCCGGCGGGAGGGGCGCTAGCGAAGACCGCGAGGGGGAGTCGCGATGAATCGGGTTCGTGTCGTGTTCAAGACCGCTGCGGTCGCGGTGGCGATGATCGTGCTGACACCGGTCATCCACAGCCTCCTGGGGCGGGTGGTCTCCCAGGAGGGGAGCATCACCGGGGATCCGAACATCCCGATCCTGCTGCCCTACGTCTGCGGCCAGGTGGTGCTGATGGTGATCCTGTTCCACGTGGCCCGGGGATCGATCCCTGCGCGGGCTGGCTGGCTCCAGGGCACCCTGTTCGGGCTCTTCTTCCTGCTGAGCGTCCAGATCCCCTCGGTCTTCGGGATCGTGGCCTTCGAGGAGGGGGCGGACTGGCAGTGGTTCACCCCGGCCAAGGTGGCCAACTACGCCACCCTGTTCGGGGACACTCTCGTCTTTTTGGTCGTGGGGACCTTGATGGGGTTGCTCTTCGGCGTGCGGGGCGAGTCGCAGAGGCCGTGGCCGCGGGCGGTGGCCGGGGCGCGGGGGGGGCGCGCCGGGGGGGGGCCGGGGGGGGGGGGGGGGGGGGGGTCCTTTGTTGGGGTTGCTCTCCGGGGGGGGGGGGTTGGGGCTGTGGGGGGGGCGGGGGGGGGGGGGGCGGGCGTGGGGCGCGGGCGCGGTCCTCTTCCCGGTCGGGCTCTGGGCGGTCGTGAACCTGGCGTTCGCTGTCGCCCCCCTCGACGATCCCAATGCGCCGGTCGGCCGTTCCCTGTGGTTCGACCTGGTGTTCTTCGGCGTGTTCTTCTTCACCGGGGCCTGCCTCCCCCTGT
>CAZITQ010000033.1:0-53853 GCA_964542165.1 uncultured Rickettsiales bacterium | reverse complement strand
GGGGGGGCGGTGCGCCGGCAGTCGCACACGGCCAGGGGGGCCAGGTGGAGGCGCAGGAGCTTCTGGGCCCGGCGATCCCCCTCGACCTGCACGTCCATGCGGTCCCAGAGATCGGCCCATCGTGCGGCCGAAGCCGCAGCATCGGCGTCGAAGCCGCGGCTCCCCTCGACCGTCGCCTCCGCGGCGGTCAGGGGGTCCGAGGTCTCCCGGGAGGTGTGGATGCCCACCCGCTTGTCCACCCGCAAGATCTGACCGTCGGCCAGATTCACCTCGAAGCGGGTCCTGGCCGTGCCGGGGCCCACCTGTGGGTCCCATGCGGGTGTCACCCGTTCGCCGTCCACCGAGACCTCGATCCGCGCCGCAGCCGCCACGACGATCCCGGATTCGCGGGTCCTCGAGACCAGCGCCAACCGGGGGCCCTCGGCCACGGCGTCCAGCGGCTCGAGGTGCCTGCACTCCAGGGACCGGTACCGGGCCACACCGTCGTTGATCAGGTCGCCGTCCAGGCCCACCTCGACCCGCACGCGGCAGGGCCGGTCGGGCGTGATCCGTGCGCTCTGGGCGACCCGGTGCGGGTCGTCCATGCTCGCGAACCGGTGGGACTCCAGGTCCACCACTCCACCCGCGCCGTCGCGGGTGGTCGCGCGCCTCGTGAGAACCCCGGTCCGGAGGTCCAGGATGCGCTCCAGATCGCAGGCATCGTCCGGGAGGAAGGGGGCCTGGTCGTCGATCTGCAGGCCGAGGGGCAGCCAGTCCACGGCGTTGACCAGATCCTCGTTCTCCACCTCCCGGTCGCCCACGCGCGAGGTGGCACGGTCGTACACACCGGCGATGTAGGTCGCGGGGTAGTGGCACTCGCCAGCCCGGCACTCCGCGGCGGAACCCCGGGTGCCCAGGTAGCCGTTGCCCACTGTCAACAGCGCCTCCCGGTGGCGCTCCCGGTCCGGTTCGAAGCCGCGGTACCGCAGGATCCAGCCGTCCTCGGCCAGGCCGCGAGCGAACCAGGCCCGGACGGCGTCTTCGGTGATCTCGGCGAGGTCGGGGACCACCAGGTCGGCCCCCGCGGCCAGCAGGGCTTCGCTGTTGTCCTCTCGGGCCACGCCGACCACGAGCCCGAATCCGCCCGCCGCTCCGGCGGCGACACCGGAGACCGCGTCCTCGACCACCACGCTGCGGTCCGGTGATGCCCCCAGCTCCCGGGCCGCCTCGACGAAGATGTCCGGGGCGGGTTTGCCGGCGAGCCCCCGCTCCGCCGACACCACGCCGTCGACCACGGTCTCCATCCGGTCCAGCAGACCGGCTGCGGCCAGTACGGGGCGGGCGTTCTTGCTCGAGGAGGCGACGCCGACCCGGATCCCCGCCTCCACGAGGCGGTCGATCCAGGCCACGGTGCTCCCGTAGACCTGTACGCCCTCCCGCTCGACGATCTCCGCGAACGCGGCGTTCTTGCGGTTGCCGACGCCGCAAACGGTCTCCAGCTCGGGGGGGTCCTCCGGACGCCCCCGATCGAGCTCGATCCCCCGCGATTCCAGGAAGGCGGCCACGCCGTCGTACCGGGGCCGACCGTCCACGTGGGGCAGGTAGTCGTCCTCGTGGGTGAAGGGCTGGAAGGTCTCCCCCAGACGATCCGCGCGCTCGCGGAGGTACCCATCGAACATGCGCTTCCACGCCGCGCTGTGTACCAGGGCGGTCCGGGTGACCACGCCGTCCAGATCGAAGATCACGGCCTCGTAGGGGGGGCGGGTCATGGGACGGCGTCCTCCTCAGGGCTGACGGCAGGCGCGGTGGGGCAGCGCACGGCGTCCAGCGCCGACTCCGGGGAGAACTCCGGAGCGTCACCTCCGTGGGAGGTCTCGTTGTGACAGGCCACGCAGGTCGAAGCGGCGAGCCCGGCCAGTGGGGGTGGGGCCGAGGGATCGGCCACGTGAGCGGCGGACGGTCCGTGACAGGCCTCGCACTGCACTCCCCCGAGGTACGCCACCTCCCCCGCCCTGGTCGGTCCACCGTCGAGGTGGAATCCCGTGGCGTGGCAAGCGATGCACGATTCGTCCAGATGTCGCTGTTCCCGGACCAGGCTCATGTGGGCGCCCGCATGCCGAGTACCCTGGTGGTGACGGTGCTGCTCGGGATGGCAGGCGCGGCAGGCCGGCGAACCGGCGAAGTCCCCGATGCGCCCCTCGCGCCGGGTGGCGACGCCCGCCGCCTCTTCGTTCGAGATGCCGTCCAGGACCTGGGCCACCAGAGCCGCGATGCCGGCATCGTCCGCCACGGACGCGTCCAGATCCGCCTTCGAGAGGGTGAGGACGTGCCGACCCTCCGGGGTCTGATCGGCGATGCCCAGCCGGTCGCGCTGGCTCCGGTAGCGATCCAGGGAGCGTTGTGTCCGTTCGGCGGAGGCGGGCGTCTCGGCCGCCTCCAGGGTCGCCAGGGTCTGCTCGATCTTCCCCTCCAGGGCGCCGCGTTTCGCCGCGGCCTCGGCGGTCACTTCGGGCGAGTGGAGTCCACTCGCCCCGGAGGTCAGGGTCAAGGTCAACCCGGTGATCCGCTTGCCCCTCGCCGAGGCGCGCAAGATCCAGGTCTCCCCCGCGAGCTCGGGGAATCGGCCGGTGATCCCGTTCCCGGCCACGAAGATCAGGTCGATGCCCGGCACCACGCTCGCGAGTTGCTCGGCCCCCTCGTCGCCCATCTGCGTCAGGCCGACGATCAGCGCGCACCCCTCCGCGCGGAGGGCCTCGACCGCCTCGGCGGCCGCGGCGGTGGGATCGGTCACCACACACCCGGGACAGGGCGCGTCGCCACCGGTCAGCCCGAAGACGCCGGTCCGCACGCCGCCGGCCTCCAGCACCCGCCAGCCGGGGAAGATCCGGGATCCGTCCCGATCCACCAGGTTCGCCGAGAGCATGGGGAGCGAGTGGAGCGCCGCCCGCGCCGTCAGCCAGTCCAGGCCGAACACCAGGTCCGCGTCACCCACCGCCAGGGCGTCCACGCCCATCTGCGCGTACGCGCGCAGGAGCAGGTCCGCCTTCTGCTCGCCGCCCCGCTGGGTTGGGTCGGACGAGGTGCTTCGCCGCGAGAGCAGGTTGCCGGCGTCGAGGACCAGCGTGGGGACGTCGCTGTGCTCCGCGGACCGCTGGACCGTCGCGCGCCGGGCCAGACCGCCCAGCCGGCGGGTCTTTCACCCGCAGGGTTCGACCTCACCGGCCGTGGATCCGGAGAGCAGGAACCCCAGGACCGCGGCCGCCGGCCTCGTGGCGGCGTCATCGCGCGCGCCCGCGGGTGCGGCGGTGTCGGACCGCACGGCCCCGCGGGGGCACGACCCGAGCCCCAGGCCGAGGACGATGGGCGCGATGACGAGGGGCAGCAACCGTCTGGAGGTCATGGTCTACGTTGATAAGGCATGGCGGTCGGGGGTGGCAAGGGTGGATCGACAGGTCCCACGCCGTTCAGAGGTGATGCCAGGTCGAACCACGGATCCGCGAGAGCGCGCGGATCTGGAAGAACGAGACGTCCAGCGCGCCCTCCACGGAGCGATCCAGCACGCCGACGACGTGGGGGCGCAGGGCCCCGTCGCGGTCGAATCCGAGCTTGTTCACGTGGACGCCCAGGGTCGGGGTGTCCCCGAAGCCTGGGTAGCGATCCCTGTAGGGGAACGGCTCCACGGCGCGGTGGAAGTGGCCGAACACGTGTAGCCGGGGGGCGAGGAGCTCGAGGACCGTCTGCAGCTTGCGCGAGCCCTGGCCCGGCCGCACCGCATCCGGCAGTCCATCGTGGGTCAGGAACAGATCGGGGGAAAGTCCGTCCAGGTCCTCGAGTACCGCGAGGGCCCGGGCGTCGTCGATGGCGAGGGCCGGATGGTAGCGGTGGGGCGAACGACCGCACTCCTCCGCGTCGATGCCCGACAATCCCGCGACGCGCAGGCCCGACACCTCGTGGACACGGCCGGCAGGCAGCCAGCGAAGTCGGCCCGAGGCCTCGACCGGGATCGGCCGAGCCGGCGGCGCGACCTCGGAGCAGCGGCGCAGGTACTCGTAGTCCTCGTGATTTCCGCCCACGAACAGGACGTCCGCGTCCAGTTCGCCGTCCGCGGCGTCGATGACCGCCCGCTCCCGCCGCCTCTGCCGGGACCGCTCCCGGTCGCTGGAGGGGTGCCGGCGTTCGGGGAGGTCGACTCCGGTGGCTGGGATGGGCGTGAAGGCCTGGAAGCCCAGCTCGGATGGATCGACCTGCGCGAAGCGCCGGGTGGCGGAGTCCAGCCGCTCGTCCACCGGCCAGACCCCCAGATCCCCGGCAACCAGGATGCCGTCGATCCGGACGCCCCCCCGGCGCTGGACCTCCAGCGCGATCCGCAGCATCAGCGGGATGCGCCCGTGGGTGTCCGAGAACAGGAGGATCCGGCTCATGGGGCCGTCGCCGGGGCCGGGCGGGGCGGCAGCCTCACGGGCAGCCCACGGTCTCCTTCAGATCCTTGACCTGGGCGCGCATCTGGGACGCTGCCTGCAGGGGATGGGTCGCCACCTCGGCGGCGGTCGGCGTCGTGAAGCGGGCGGGGACGGCCTCGGCCTGCACGACGGCGTCGTCCAGGATCTCCTCCGCGGTGTCCAGCCGCGAGCAGCAGCGGTCCCGATCCACCTCCAGGCGCGCCCGCTGGCCCTCGAGCCACATGGCGGTGCCCTGCACGAATCGGTGCCAGGCCGCCACCCAGGTGTCCACCCCCTCGTGGCCGGTGGGATGTTTCTTGCCGATCTTCTCCCAGCAGACCACCGACACCCGGATCGTGCCCTCGGTGTCGTCCAGGGAGAAGTTGTGGGGATCCAGCAGCTGCCGGTTCCACTTCTCGTCGAAGCCGTGGCACCGGCGCATCTGCTTGAGCGCCGCCCCGTCGGCCTCGTCGAACCCCGAGGTCTGGAGCAGCTCCTCCTCGAAGGGGGTGAACAGGTCCGGTTCGGGGGGCGGCTTGGCCTTCTTGGCCTGGGCCGGGTTCGCGGCCAGGACCAGCGAGACGGCGACGAAGAGGATTCTGGGATCCATCCTGGCGCTCCTTCCCTGTCGACGCCGGGAGGATAGCAGGTCCGCTGTCGCGGACGCGGGCGTGCGCGGATCGCGGCGTCCCGACGCCACGGTGTTGGTGCTGTACGACGTCCTGTGGTCGAATAGCGCCGGATGGGGAAGAGACCGACCATCGAGGAGCTTCAGCGCCAGGTCGCCGACCTCCGCGACGAGCTGGACCGCGTCCGTCGTGACCGGGACGAGCTGAGGGTCCGGGAGGCCCGTCTGCGCCAGGCCGAGCAGGTGGCGCTGCTGGGCCACTGGGAGCTCGATCTGGCGGCCAACACGCTGTACTGGTCGGATGAGATCTACCGCATCTTCGGGCTCTCTCGGGATCAGTTCGGAGCGACGTACGAGGCCTTCCTGGAGACCGTCCACCCGGACGACCGGGACTTCGTCAACCGGGCCTACTCCAGCTCCGTGGAGAACCGCACCGGCTACGACATCGTCCACCGCCTGCTGCTTCGGGACGGCGCGATCAAGTACGTTCAGGAACGCTGCGAGACCGAGTACGGCGACGACGGCCAGCCCCTCCGCTCCCTGGGCACGGTCCAGGACATCACGGCCCGCATGCGGGCCGAGCACTCCTACTGCGGGATCATCAGCCGTGACGCGCGGATGCTCGAGACCTTCGAGACGATCAAGGAGCTGGCGCAGCATCGGGTGCCGGTGCTCGTGCAGGGGGAGAGCGGCACCGGCAAGGAGCTCGTGGCGCGGGCGGTCCACATGGAGGGCCCCAGGGCCAATCAGCCCTTCGTCCCGGTGAACTGCGGAGCCCTGCCCGAGGGGCTGCTGGAGAGCGAGCTCTTCGGCCACGTGCGGGGGGCGTTCACCGGTGCGATCCGCAACAAGAAGGGCCGATTCGAGCTCGCCGACGGCGGCACCCTGTTCCTGGACGAGGTGGCGGACCTGCCCAAGCTGCTGCAGGTCAAGCTGCTCCGGGCGCTCCAGGAGGGGAAGTTCGAGCGGGTGGGGGACGAGCGGACCCTGTCGGTGGACGTGCGCATCATCAGCGCCGCCAACCGGGACCTGGCCGCCGAGGTTGTCGCCGGGAACTTCCGCGAGGATCTCTACTACCGTCTCAAGGTGGTGCCCATCGAGCTGCCGCCGCTGCGGGACCGCAAGACCGATATCCCCCTGCTCGCCGAGCACTTCCTGGAGCTGGCCGCCCAGGAGGGCTACCGGTCGAAGGGGCTGTCCCGCGACGCCCTGGCGCAGCTGATCGACTACCGTTGGCCGGGGAACGTGAGGGAGCTGCAGAGCCTGGTCTACTACACCCTGATCAAGGCTCGTGGCGGGCAGATCCTGCCCAGGCACCTGCCCCCCGAGCTGCGGGAGAGCACCCCCTCGGAACTATCGGTGTCCACGGAGATCCCGGCGTTCGAGGATCCCGGGGCCTTCGCCGTGGCCCCGGCTCCGCGGAAGGGCCGGGCCAAGCTCGATCTGGAGGCGGGCGGCCGGGGGCTGGAACTGCCCTACGGTAACAAGGGGGGGGGGGCCATGCTCCTGGGGGTGGGTCGCGCGACCCTCTATAGGTTCCTGGACAAGAATCCCCTCTGAATCAGAAACGACCGACGATGGCCAGGCCGCGGGCGTGGCCGTCGTCCCACGGGGTCACGAGGATCGGCGTTCGGTCGGCGGACGGTCCGGTGGTACCCCGCACCGCGCAGATGATGCCCGGGATCAACAGGCCCACCATCACCGGGAGGTGGGTCAGGCCGTACCCGAACGAGAAGATCGAGCCCACGTCGGTGCTCTCGTACCCCCCGCCAGGGGTCGGCCCCACCGCCATCTCCAGAAAGGAGAGGCCCGCCACGATCCCGGCGTAGGCCGCGCCCTGGAGGAACCCGACGCCCAGCGCCCGGAAACGTCCGCCTTCGGTGCCGTCGGCGAGCAGCCGTTCGAAACCCAGCACGGTCAGCGCCGCGAACGGCACGGTGACCCCGTGGTAGATGAGGCGCGGGATGGTAGCCGCGATCTCGTCGTCGAACAGGCTGGCGGTGGCGAACCCGATTCCGCCGAGCTGGATCGCCACCCCGGTGACCACCAGGGCCGTCCCGGCCTTCTTGGACTCGGGGCTCCCCAGGTCCGCGGCCCGGGCGGGTCCGGCGAGGGTGAACAGCGCGATCATCATCGGCAGCGTGGTGCGCAGCATCATGGTGTCTGTGTCCTCCTGGAGAGGGGGCTTAGCAAGGGTCGTGCCGTGAAGGGGGGGCCTTGAAGGGCCCGGGTGGGTGGTCGGACTCCTGCGAGGGCGTCGGGACCCCTCCGAGCGGGTGGGCGGCTGGTCGCCGCACGTCCCCGGCCGTAGTGAGAGAGCAACGACCGCGGTCGGGAGGTGTCGGGTGCCGAGGATTCTCGCTGTGACCCTGACGGTGGCCTTCACCCTGTCGGTGGGGTGTGAGCCGGACGTCATCGGCGACGTCGACCCGCCCACCGAAGGTGCGATCCTCGACGTCGCGGTCACCGTGCCCGAGCGCGCCGTGTTGACCGCGGTCCTGTCCTGGAGCACCACGGCACCGGCCAGCTCCTGGGTCGAGGTCTCACGGGACGGAGAGGTCCTCCACCGGGTGGGTGACGACGGCCCGAGGGTCGACCACGAGGTGGCCGTGGTCGGGCTTCGACCGGAGAGCAGCTACACACTGATCGCGGCCTCCCGAGACGAGGACGGCTCGACGCTCCGCAGCGCCCCGCTGGCCCACGCCACCGGCCCCCTGCCGATCCCCGAGCTGACCTTCGCCGTGGACGTCCACGACCCCGACGCCATGGAACCCGGCTGGACCCTGTTGAACGTGGTCGCGTCGGGCGATGGGGACCATCCGCGCTTGCTGTTGATGATCGACGAGGAGGCCCAGCCGGTGTGGAGCTACCAGCTCGAGGGCGACGGCACCGGGCGGGGAGATCTGGTGGCGAGCCTGGTCGATGGAGAACGCGTGCTCGCGGGCGGAGGGACGGCGCCTGCCAGCCCGGTGGAGGTCGACCTGGCCGGCCGAGTCCTGTGGGAGGGACCGCCGCAGGAGGATTCGGACTTCATGGTCGTGGGTCAGATGCACCACGACTTCGAGCGCCTGGACAACGACGACTACCTGACCCTGGAGTGGGCCTACGAGGACGGCACCTACGACGTGATCGTCGAGTTCGACGCCGACCACCACCGGGTCTGGGAGTGGGACTTCCGCGAGCACGTCCCCGAGCAGTCGTCCTACATCTGGTGCAACGCGGTCCAGGTGGACCTGGACGAGGACGTGGCCTACCTCAACGGTGTGGCCAACGGCACCCTGTACAAGATCGACCGCCCCACGGGGGATGTGCTGTGGCGGCTGGGCAAGCACGGCGACTTCACCAACCCCCAGGACGTGGAGTACCCCTTCGCCTGGGGCAGCCACGGCTTCGACCGGTTGCCGGACGGCAACGTGCTGTTCTACGACAACGGCCACGACGACCGGGGTTTCTCCCGGGTGGCGGAGTGGTCGCTGGACGAGGGGGCGAGGGTCGCCGAGATCGTGTTCGAGTACCCCGGCCCGGACGTGGACGACCTGTTCGTGAACCCGGTGGGCGGCGACGCCGACCGGCTCGTCAACGGCAACACCCTGGTCCTCGCCGGCAGCACCCACGAGGAGGCGACCCCGGCGCGCCTGTTCGAGCTCGACGCCGACGGACGCAAGGTGTGGCAGGCCTGGTTCGAGTCCTCGGACCCGGCCGTCCGGTTCGGATCCTACGCCGCGGAACGCATCCCGGCCCTCGTCGACGCCCCGTAGCGCCGGCCGGTGTGACGACTCCGGTGGGGGCGCAGCGTCTGGCTACGGACCGCCGGGACAGACCCCCAGGTGGTTGCCGTCGTCGACGACCTCCCTGGCTCGCCAGTGCATGCCGTTGACCACGTAGCCGCAGTACGTGACCTCGCCGGTGATCACCGAATCGGTCTCGGCGTCCCCGAACTGCATCCACAGCGAGGCCTGGGCCTCGTCGTCCGCTGGCTGGGTGTAGCCGTCCAGCGGTACCTTGACGTTGAAGCTGGCGCCGGCGTTGTACCAGACGCTGTCCTGGGTGCCCTGATCGATGGCCTCGTGGCTGTTCAGCAGGTTGTCCAGGCCGTCGTCCGGATCGGCGTCCGCGTACCAGGCGATGACGTTGCCGTCGCCCAGACGGTCCCCGACGAAGGCCACGTCCACCACCCGCTGCCGCTCGGTCCCGTCCCTGCGGTAGACCTCGTAGGTCTCGTAGGTGGAGATCACCTGGTAGTCGTCGCCGTCCTCGACGATGGTCACCAGCGGGATGCCGTCGATGACGATGGTCAGCGGCAGCTCCGTCCGCTTGTTCCAGCGCACCCGCAGCCGGGTCTCGTCGGTGTGGATGAAGCGGCTGTGCACGCGACCCCAGTTGTCGTCGTCGCGGATGCCGGGCATCGCCGGGTCGTTCTCGGAGCGGTAGCGCATGGAGTTCTTCCAGCGCATGGTCGCCCGCTCGCGGTTGCCGTCCTTGTAGCGCCACTTCTCGCGGTTGTCGGTGTCCACGCCGTTGTTGTGCTCCGAGACCCCGAACTCCAGGGTCTCGTCGTACACCGTGACCGGGTTCGCCGCGCCGACCTCGACCCGGATCTGACCCTGGCCCACGTCCCCGTCCCGGAAGTCCGGGGCCAGCAGGCCGCCGCCCAGCTCCATCCGGCCAGTGAACAGGGCGTAGGGGCGCGATGCGTGCCACTTGACGTGGGACTTCCGACCCTCGAGGAACAGCGTGTCCTGGTTGCAGTCCGCGATCCCGTTGTCGTCCTCGTCCCCGTCGGCCGCGCCGCAGCCGCAGTCGCCCGGCTCGATCTTGAGCGGATCGTCGGGGCAGAGATCCTCGTCGTCGCAGGTGCCGTCGGCGTCCGCGTCGTCGCACAGGCAGGCGACCTCGCCGTCGCCGTCCACGTCCAGGCCGTAGAGCGCCGCGGGCATGGACACCGAGGTCTCGTCGTCCTCGCCGTCGAAGAAGGCCGCCGAGGCTGCCGGCAGCTCCACGTACAGGGCGTCGGTGCCGCTGACGCGCGCCAGCATGTAGGTGATCTCCTCCACGTCCACCACCAGCATGTCCAGGCCGTCCAGGGTCCGCTCCCAGGTGGCCGTGACGGTGCCGTCGTCGTTCACCACCTCGCTGTCGGGCTCGTCGACGTAGGTCACCGTCCAGCCCGCGGGGATGGTGTCGGTGATCGTGACCGTGGTCGCCAGCGCGCCGATGTTCTGCGCCGTCAGCGTCACCTCCATCTCGCTGCCGTAGGCGGCGGCGGTCTTGCCCAACGTCGCCACTGCGTGGGTCTCCTGGTACTCCCACACCGAGTAGTTGGTCTGGACGCCGAAGCCGCCGGCCCAGTCCAGGTGGTCCTCGACCCCGTCGCCGTCCACGTCCCACTCTCCGTTGACGATCTCCAGGAGGTCCTCCGGAGCCATCTCGCCGAAGAAGTCGAAGGTCTGGCCCCGCTGGACGTACTGGGCGGCCTCCACGCACCACCAGGCGTACTCGCCCAGGTAGGCCTCGTAGTGGCCGTTGTCGGTGGTCCAGGACCCGTAGTACAGGGTGATCTCCTCACCCGGCTGCAGGATCGCCCCGTCGTCGACCACACCCTGATCGATGACCAAGGCCTGGGTCTGGAGGCTGGTGTACAGCGCCTGCTCGTCCAGGCAGACCGGCACGTCGCCCACGTTGGTGAAGGTCACCCCCTCGCCCTGGCCGCCGGAGCTCACCAGGTGCAGGATGCCCCGGGCGTGGGCCTGCCAGATCGTCAGGCAGGTGTCGGGGACGATGGAGTCGCAGTCGTCCACGTCCAGGTCGTTGCAGATGCCGTCGCCGTCGTCGTCACCGGTCAGGTCGTCGCCCTCGCAGAGATCGTCGTCGTCGCAGACGCCGTCGTCGTCCGCATCGGGGCACAGGCAGTCGGCGATCAGCTCCACGCACAGGGAGTCGATCTGGTACTGCTCACCCCCCTCGGTGCCGATGAAGTCGAACCACAGGGCGCCGTCGTGGACCAGCGCCGGGTGGGAGGTGGAGGCTCCGCCGTCCAGGGCCGAGAACACCAGGTCCGACCCATCGGCGTCGAGCTCGAACGCGTAGCTGAACTCGTAGGGCACGCCGAATCCCGGGTGCCCGCCCACGTCCAGCACCGCGTCCCAGACGATGGCGCTCCAGGACTGGATCTCGTCGGGGAAGGGCAGGTCGTAGACCACCAGCCGACCGTCGGCATTGTCCGCCACGCCGCCCACGATGGTCGTCGACCCGTCGCTGAGGCCGGCCGAGGTGTCTGCGTCGTACTGGTCGCAGACGCCCGTGCGGGCCGTCTCCACCACCGTCGCCAGCACCGTGATCGGGTCGCTGGCGCCACACTCGCCCAGGTCGAGGGGTACCGAGATCATCCGGTCCAGCTGTTCGGTCGGCGGGTCGTAGCCGCTCAACAGCAGGCTGTCCCCGTCCACGACGGCGTCCCTGAGGGTTCCAAAGGTGACCGTGGGGTCGTCGGCCAGCTCGGCGCCGGTCCAGCAGACGGCACCGCCGTCCTGCGCCAGTGCGGCCGCGGGCAGACACAGGGAGATCACGAATACCAGGATGCGAGAGCGCATCGCTCCTCCAGACATGGTGGCGCACCAGCGTCGTCGACGCTGCTCGGCCGCTCATGGCCGGAAGGCGCGTCACAGGATTCACCCGCCGCAGTCCAGCGCCAGGTACCTGTAATCGAGGACGAAGAGTGTCCTTCCCGCTTCCGCAAGTCGCACCTTATCCCAAGGCCGGTCCACCGCAAAGCAATTCTGCTTACCTCCCTCTCCCTCGGTGATTCGATGTCCCGCAGGACAGGAACCGGGAAGGGTGCGAAGGCATGGAATCGCGCCGTGAATCCCGAAGCCCCTACCCCCTGGCGCGCCTGGGTCGAACCCCCGAGATGTTCGATCGGGTCGGCCGCTGGTTCGATCGCTGGGGCGGATGGGCGGTGCTCGTGGCGCGCCCCGTGCCCGGCGTGGGCTGGATGATCTCGATGCCCGCAGGGCTCGCCAGGATGCGCTGGATTCCCCTCGCGGGCGGCTGGTTGCCGCTGGTGATCGCGGCTATCTTCGTGGGTGGCCTGGTATGGTGGGTTCGGCGTCGGCGACGGGCTGCGGCGAACGGCGGCCACGAGGAGTCGTGAGCACCAGGATCGCGGTGATTGGGGGTTGGGGACGACATGCACGGCAAGACACCTGCAGCGGCGATCCTCGCATTCGTCTTCTCGATCCTCCCGGGCTGCCGGGATCCCGTCGCGCTCGACGTGGCGGACCCCATCTCCCGCGACGAGTTTCGCGACGGCGACACGACCGTGCTCGTCCTGGGCACCCTTCACCAGGCACACTTGGATCACCCCAGCTACGGACTCGACGAACTCTCGCGCATCATCGGGGCCTTCGATCCGCAGGCGATCGCGGTGGAAATCCGTCCGCAGGATTTCCGGAGAACCTACTACCTGGACGAGATGGTGATGGCCACCATCCAGGGGACCGCCATGGGCATCCCGGTCCACCCCATCGACTGGTGGGGGGATCCCGCCGCCCGTGAACAGCAGCAGGAGATGATGGAGAGCCCGGAGTACCGCGAGCAGCGGCGACGCGCCCGGAAGCTGGAACGCGCCTCACCCCTGCTGCGAGACTTCCACTCCAGGTACGGGACGGACGAGGAGATCGGGGAGAAGGCGGACGAACTCGATGCCACGTTCTTCAATGGCGACGACTTCAACCGCTACGTGAAGGAGAGCTACCGCCTGTCTGCCGAGGTCTGGGGAGACAGTGCCGCCAACCTGTACGCCCCGTCCCGTCATGCTCACATGCTCGAGGCCGCCGCGGGAGTCGCCGCGGAGCACGTCGGCGAGAGAATCGTCGTACTGACCGGCGCGGAACACAAACACGCCCTCGACGAGGGTCTGGCCGGCGTCGACGGCGTGTTCGTGACCCGGTTCGATGGCCTGGTCGTCCCGCCCGACCAGCCCGTGCACCCGGCTGTGCGCGCCTTCCTCGACGAACGCGACCTCAGCCTCTACTACGATCTCGAGGATCCAGCCGCCGTCGCTGAGTACTACACGCGAAGGGTGCGCCCCCTCCTGTACGAGAAATACGACGTCAACGAGATCGCCGAGAAGGACGTGCGGGAGGCCGCGCGCATCCTCGCTGCCTGGCGCGAGACTCACAACCCCTCCGCCGGGCTCACCCGGGCCACCGCCGAGCTCGACCTTCACCTGGGCCGCTACGAACAAGCCCTCGCTGGATTCGAAACATCACTCCCGGCCCTGGATTCGGCCATCGACGACCCCCGCGAGCTACTCGCGGCCCGGATCGCCGTGTACCGCAGGATCGCGATCTGCCACGACCTGCTGGGAGACCGGGACCAGGCGCTGCGGGCCTACGAGGCGGCCGTGGATGTGTTCGAAGCCCAGGGTTACGAGGGGGATCGCCGCGCGTTCTGGTTCAGCTGGTTCGGGATCGACGCCATGCCCGAACCCCCGTTCACCTGGACGCGGTCGCCGGCAATCGTCGTCCTCCCCGGCGGGGCGGAGTCGAGCCCGGACACCGGCGACGGCGCGGCTGGCACAACACCTCGTCCGGCAGGTCGTTGGGCAGAAGCCGTAGTGGACCAGAACGTCTAGCTGCAGCCAGGCGTCGTCGAGCGGCGCGTCTGCGGACGCTCGTCTGCCAGGCCACGGGTGGGAAGACCGGCCACCCCGAACAGCAGCGAGGCCACAGCGAGCATCGTGCTCAGCGGACACCGGCGCGGCGGGACCATGGCTCATCGGAGGACGGTCCGCGAGGCCGGGGCGAGGCTCCCCACCCGGCCGCGTGGGCGCCCCGTCAACGGTCGCGAAGTGCTGCGTGGGCTGCGACCCACTCGTCGGCCACGATCGCCGACCAGAACGAGACCTCGTTGGCCAGGGCCGTGGCCGCGCAGATCTCCGCCAGCCGGTCGGCGCCACCCTCGCCGGTGCAGCCGAGAACCTCGAGCAATTCGTGCTGGGTCGGCAGGTAGGTGCCACCGCCCACCGTTCCGACCACCAGATTGGGGCAGACCACTTCCCAGCGCAGCAGGTCGCGATCCGGGTCGTAGTCGATCTGATTCTGGCCCACGCTGCTCTCCGACACCGAGGCCACGTCCTGGCCCGTGGCGACGAAGATCGCGGGCAGCACATTGATCAGGCTGGCGTGGGTGTTGGCGTAGCCGGCCCAGCTGCCGGCGTTGACGTAGACCGTGAACAGGGCCGCGATATCCCGGGGCTCGGCGCGGGTCACACGGCGGAGCACCTCACCCTCGATGGTGGCGCTGGCCACGGCCCCCCGACCGCGGCCGAGGAGCCGATTGAGCGGCGCGGGTACCTTCTCGCCGGAGAATCCGCCCTCGAGCCAGATTCGTTCCACACCCTCGGCGCGCTCCGCGAGCCGAGAGACGCAGGCGGCCGCCGCGACGCTGACCATGTTCTGTCCCGCCGCGTCGCCTGGCGCGAGGCTGATCCGCAGGTGGACGAGACGGCCCTGCACATGGCACGACACGCCGTCGAGCACGCCGTGCCGCGTGACGCCCTCGACCACCTCGCCGAGCCGTCGCCAGTCGCGCTCGATCTGTTCGGCGAAGCGCGCCGCGTGATCGAGGGTCCCGAAGAGGAACACCGGCGCCCGCTGGATCGTCGCGGGTCGGGTGATGCGCGTCCGTACGCCGCCCGAACGACCGAGCACCTTCATTCCGCGTGTCGTCGAGGCGACCAGGGTGCCCTCGGTGGTGGCGAGGGGGACGTACACCTCCCCTTCGATGTGCTGTCCCGAGATGTGCAGTGGCCCGGCGAGGCCCACCGGCACCCGCGCGGTACCGACAAAACGTTCGATGTTCCTTCGGCTGGCAACAGCGTAGAGTTCGCGCTCGTGTCGCACGAGGGTCTCCTCGCTGTCCAGAGGCGGCGGCAGGGTGTTCATCGTGGCTCTCCCCAGTCTGGGGACTGTAGGAACGCGGCCAGCTTCCTGCAATCCGGGCGCCCCCGGTCGTCCCTGGCCCGTTCCCACCCGGAGTGCTCGGGGGGAAGGTCGGTGTCGGGCCCGTCACAGGCCCGTGCGTCCACCTGCTACCCTCGTGGGCACGACGAAGCGTAGCCCGGGGGAAGCCATGAATCGGACCCAGCTGTTCATCATCGTCCTGTGCCTGATCACCGTGAACCTGGTGGCCTACTGGTTCACCCACCCGGGTGACGCCGGCGCCTACATCGGTGGGGGGGAGGTGGTCGGAGAGTGGCGGTGCGAGCTCCTGGACGCCGGTAACGAGGAGCAGACCGCCCGCTGGCTGGACCGCTACGCCCCCGGGGGACCGTCCGGGGTGCTGCGGATGCAGGGATCCAACATCGCGGTGGTCGCCAACATGTTGTGTGTGCACGAGGGGGTCCAGGAGGCCGGGGGGAGCCAGGACGGCGCGGACGGGTCGGCGGCGGGCCCGCCGCCCCCGCCCCAGCCCGACGACCTGCGGGCGCGGGCCATCGATCACTACTTCGAGACCTGCGCGGTCGAGGACAGCGAGACCCGGCGGCGGCAGGCGGCCAGCTCCTGGAATCTACTCCTGGGGATGGGGCTCGACGAGGCCCGGATCTGGAAGCTGACCCACCAGCTGGAGCCCGGGTGCTCCTACGTCTCGTTCCAGGCGGCGATCCTCGCCATGAAGAGCCGGAGCGAGCGGTGAGCCCGCGGTGGGCTCGGGTGCTGGTAGGCTCGTCGAGTCACCGGAAAGGGGGAACCATGCGATCCGTTCACGTGTTCGCCGTCGTCCTTCTGGGCTCGATCGCGGCCTGCAACCCGATCCCGGCCGACTACCCGCGCCCTTCCGGTTCGGACGAGGCCCGCGCCACCGCCGTCATCGAGGGGACCGAGGTCGATCTCTCGGGCTCCGTGCTCTACAGCGAGGCGTCGGTGCTCGAGGATTTGATGGAGGTCGACCTGATGCTCGACCCCCTCTCCCTGAGCATCCGGGACTGGGAGGTGGGCACGTACGACAGCGGCGACGATGGGACGGACGTCATCTGGGACGAGGACGGCTTCTACGGCTCGTGGGACGACTGCGGCGGCTGGGCCACGATCACCGTGGACGGCATCGACATCGAGCAGAAGATGCTGGGCGAGGTGGTGTCCATCTGGGGCACCTTCGAGGCCGACGTCTGCGACGAGCTGCTCTTCGGGGGAGACGGTGAAATCCTGGAGATCCGCGACGGGATGTACGGGGCCCGCGGGATCGAGTTCTGAACGGTGTGTGGCCAGCGGGAGCCTTCGCGGCGAGTTTGATTGGTGCGTCGCACCACAGCATGCCGGGCGGTTCCGTGACACAGTGATGCCGTGGGAGGGAGACTCGTCGATGAACACCCGCAGAACGAGACGTCCAGGTGGGCTCGAGGCGGAGCCCGTACAACAAACCGGCGGCGGCGATTCCAGCTCCATGGGTGTGCAGCAGCTCTCCGATCCTCTGGTGGATCCGCTTGCGGCGCAGGCGGTCCAGCTCAGCGGACCGGGGTTGCTGGATCGGGCGGCCTGTCTGCCCCGCCTCTTCCCGGGTGGCGAGACCTACGGGGAGTGCCTGGACCGCCGGACGCACGAGGCTCCGATGGAAGAGATGGAGGCGGCTCGGCAGGCCCTCGAGGAGGAACTCGCGGAGCGCTCCGACCTGATCAACGCCTACCAGGTGGTCACCAACGAGGACGCGCAGGAGGCCACCGATGCGTACCGCGAGGCGATCCGAAGTGGGGACTCGGAGGCCATGGAGGAGGCGGCGCAGGAGTACATGCACGAACTCAACGAGATGATCGCCGACCTGGGCGACATCCTCGCCGAGTCCGAGGTGGGCGCCGTCTCCGCGTACGGCGAGTTCCTGGCCGAGAGCCGCGGGTTCTTCGCGGCGGTGGACAGTCAGATCCACGCGCACGGGGAGCGGGCGGACGAGCTGAGGGAAGAGATCGATCCCAACGCGGGCACCGAGCGGGGAGTCAGGTAGGCGGGCTCAGCAAAGTTCGGCGGTGTGGTCCGTCGCGCTGTCGGTGACCTCGAACATCTCGGCGAGCGCTACACGCTCCGCGCCGACGCTCAGCAACTCCTCGTACAGGTCCGGGTCCTCCGCGGTCACCGCGGCGAATGCTTCCTCGTCGAGCTGCACGTACAGCACCGCCCAGGGGTCGTCCGGGGCATCGGGCAGGAATTCCGGGGGCGGGCGTCCGGATCGATCTCGACGATCCCGGGATTTCGCTCGGGCAACGGATGGGTCACCGGCGTGGAGAGGGGCGGCGGTGACGGCGAATCAGGCTCAGGGCGACGAGGAGGGCCAGGGCCAGGGCCGGTGCGGGTCGGGTGCCGGCGACGCGGCAAGAGCAGTCGCCCGCGCCCAGTCGCACGTCGTCGGAGTCGGCGCTGGTGTCGTCGTCCCCCGTGTCGTCGTCAGAGGTGTCGTCGTCCCCGGTGTCGTCGTCCCCGGAACCACCGCAGTCCTCGTCCTCGGCGTCCACGGCGCCGTCGCAGTCGTTGTCGACGCCGTCGGTGCAGTCCTCGATGGCGTTGGGGTGGACGTCGAAATCGCCGTCGTCGCAGTCGTCCCCCCCGCACTCGGGATCGGTGTATCCATCCCCGTCCGCGTCCCAGCAGCCGAGCTCGCCCAGGCCGAACAGCTGGATGTCGTCCAGGTTCCAGCCGCAGTAGCGCCAGCCGCCGTCCGTCGATCCCATGGTCCAGCGCAGGTAGACGGTGGGCTGGCCGTCGGCCACGTCCTCCAGATCCACCTCCTGGAGCACCCACTCGCCGTCGGCGACCTCGCCGGTGTTCTCCCACAGGGTGGTCCAGCTGCTGCCGTCGGTGCTGATCCGCACCGAGGCGTGGTCGTACTCGCTGTCCTCGACGCCCAGCCAGCGGCGGAACTGGATCGACGTGCGGGTCAGGTGGGTGCAGTCGATGGCCGGGGTCGTCAGGTGCCTCTCGGCCAGGTTGTCCGGGTAGTCGCCGCCGAGGTTGTAGCCGTACACCTGATCGCCGGTGAAGCCGCCGGTGGGATCGGGGCAACCGTATTCGCCGCCGCCGCCCTGGGGCTCGCCGAAGGCCCACTCACCCTCGACCGTCCAGCCCGGGTCCTCGTCCAGCAGCCACTCGTACTGCAGCTCGGGGATTCCCACCCGTAACACCACCGCGCGGGTGGTGTCCCCCTCGCCGTCGGTCAGGTTCACGAACTCGATCGTGTCCTCGTAGCGGCCGTTGCCGAGCGCGGTGGCGTCACCGTTGAACGACAGGGTGACCGTGGCGGTCTCGCCGGGCTGCAACGTGCCGCTGGCCCCGTCGATCTGCAGCCAGCTCTCCGAGTGGTAGACCTCGTAGTCCAGGGCCGTGTCGCCCGGGTTGTCCAGGGTGTAGACCTTGTCGGCCGGCTCGAAAGGTCCGCCCGCGTGACCCTCGGCCTCCAGACCGTCGTAGGGATCGACCCGCAGTCCGCTGACCGGAGTGGCCACCCCGTGGATGCGGAGGGACGGATCGCCGAACACGGTCCAGTACCTGTACTCGTTCTCGCCGTTGCCGCCGTAGTCGTCGATCATCTTGCTGGCACCGGCGAACGCCAGGGCGCCGAAGCTCATGTGGGCCTCGGTCACGATCAGCATGTTGAACTCGTCCTGGGCCGACATGGGGGGGCTCCAGGACTGGCTGATCGTGGAACCGTAGAAGGCCACCGCCCCGGTGGGCTGTCCGCCGTGGCTGGCCCGCAGCCAGGCCTCGGCGAAGCAGGTGCCGCTGTCGAACTCGCCCACGTTGCAGCCCACCGTCATGATGAACGGCAGCATGCCCACGTTCTGCAGCTGAGCGACGTGGTTGTTGGTGTAGTCGCCGGTGACCCAGCCCTCGTCCCAGCCATGGCCGCAATAGTTGACCATCCCCCGCCCATCCTCGAGGGCCGCCGAGATCTGGTTGGCCGAGGCCGGGTTTCCGTAGAACTCGTCCACGTGGGTGAAGCCGTACGCCAGCAGGTCGTCGCGGATGTTGCCGACGTGCTCGTGGTCCATCTCGTTGTCGTCGCCGGGGCCCTCGGTGGACGCGATGCCGATGGCCTGGTGGAACCAGGGCTGCTCGGTGGCGGGCATGGTCTCGTACTCGAGGGTGCGCTGGACCTGGGTGGCCACGTCGTCGGCCGAGTTGGCCGAGAAACGGCCCAGCAGCACGTCCGGGTAGCTGTCGTTGCCCGCGAGCAGGGCGTAGGTGGGATCGGCGAGGGCACCGGAGACGTCGGGGGAGGCCACGTGGTCGTGGTCGCCCACCAGCAGCACGAACGCCAGACTGGAGCTGTCGTAGACCGACTGGATGTAGTCGCCGATGGCGTTGGCGTTGTTGCCGATGGTCGACACGCCCACGGCGGTGGTCGGGATCCCGATGCCGTTCTTGTGCGCGACCAGCGGCGCGATCTCACCCAGCCAGTCGTCGTGGCAGATGATCAGCAGCTCACCCTCCTCCTCGATGGGCGGGTACTGGGGCACGTGGAACGGCCCGTTGAGGAAGTGGTGCTGGTACAGCTGCTCGAAGGCCAGGCTGCGGGGGCCCTCGGGACGGCGGGGGAGGGGGTTTGCCGGTGTGGCGCTGCCCTCGACGCGGACCACCTCGACCACCATCCGCTGGACCACCTCGAGGGTCCGGCGGACCGGGTTGACGCGCAGGGGGTGCAGGTCGACGACCACACCCCGGTGGTCCCGCAGGACGTGGGGGTCGCGGAGCTGGGCCAGGGTCGCGGGGTAGGGCCCGTCCGCCCCGTAGACCGGCCCGTGGATCCGGGGGACCGTGGACGGATCGATCTGGCGCGAGAGGATGCCCCGGGACGGGACCACCGCCACGTCCTCGAGGGTGATCGAGTCCACCTCCAGGACCCGCAGCTCGAGCGCGGCGTCGCCGGGCACGATCAGGCTGCGGCTGACCCGGGGGAGCTCCGGCTCGCCGGCCTCCATGATCCGCGATTCGCGGCCGAGCGAGACCTCCACGTGAGGCTGGCCGGCGATGTTCGTGGGGATCAGCGTCGGCGCGTCGATGGACAGCTCGACGACGATCCGATCGCCGCTGTCCTCCAGGACCCGCAGGTCGGGATCCGCTGCGTGCGCGGTCCCCGCCGTGCCCCCGAGGGTGACGATCAGGGTCGCCAGGAGGAGTAGCGCGGGTCCGCGAAGGGACAACGAGCCGACGCGCTGTCGACGTAGGGCCATGTGCGAGACCTCTCCGGTTGGCTCTGCAGTGTAGTCGGCGAAACCCACGCTGTCGGGCAAAGATCCTGTCAAACTCCGCCCCCTCCATCACGCAACCCCTGTTCCGCTGTAACCGCCGCGGCGGGACCCGTAACCACCGAGGTGTAACCCGCGCCAGCCGGATCGCCCCGTTTGCGGGCATTTCCTACCTGGCACGGTCGCTGCAACGAGGTGGGGCGACTCAACAATCCAACGGAGGACCAACGATGATGAACGCCACGACGATCCTGTCCCGGACGCGCCCCGCCATCCTGACTTCCCTGGCGCTGGTCGCCTCGTTCACGGCCTGCAAGTTCGGCAGCTACGAACCCAGCGTTCCCCAGCTGAGCCTGCACTACCCCACCGAGGGGGCAGCAGCCGTGTCCCACGACGGATCTCGCCTCTTCACCGCGGACGATCGGAACGCCTCCGGCATGACGGACAAACGATTGCGGGTGTTCGATACCGCCACCGGCACCGAAGAGGGCAACGTCCCACTCGCCGGCGACTGGGAGGTGGTGGCCATGGCCGAGGACGACCACGACGCGGACCAGGCCTGGGTCCTGCACGCCAACGGCTACCAGCTGCTGTGGCGCGCCGACCTGAGCGGCCTCGACGACTACGAGGCGCCCATCCCCGGGACCTTCGATCCCGGGTTCACCGGCCGTATCTATTGCGACATGGACCGCTCGGACGACGGAGAGACCTTCGTCACGACCATCGATTTTTCCGGCGGGTCGTCCGATGCCTGGCTGTATCGCCATACTCCTGGCGCCGGCTGGGATCGGACCCAGGATCTGGACAACGGCGACGTGCTGTACAAGTGCGCCAGGGTCTCCTTCGACGAGTACCACGACCTGGCGGTGGTGCTCCACGAGGACGAGCTGTACCGCTTCGACGACATGACCTTCGACGGCCGCGCCGATCTGCCCGCGACCCCGGGCTCGCCCTACCACTCGGACCTGGCCTCCTTCGGCGGCTGGGCCACGGTGGGCAGCGTGGGCACCGAGCCCGGCGGCAACGGCGCGCTGCGCAGCGTCGATATCTTCTCTGGCACCGTGGACGACCTGACCGAGGTCAACCGCGTCCACGCCGTGGCCCTGGACTTCCAGGAGGACGGCTCCGGCCAGGTCGAGGACGCCCACGTCTGGTTCACCGGCTTCGACAGCTACCCGGTCAAGTACGCCGCCGCTCGCTTCCACCTCGAGCACTGAGACCGCTTCGCCCCCCGTCGTCCCTGGCCTCCCTGTCGCTCCCATCGAGTCTCCTGCTGACCGGCTGCGAGACCGGTTCCGTGGTAGCGTGCCCCGCAAGGAGAGACCCCATGCGCACGATTCACCTTCTCCTGGCCGCGCTGTGCATGCATCTGCTGCTGCTGGGCTGCCCCGCGACCGACGACGACGATGCGGGCGACGACGACTCGGCGGGTGACGACGACACGTCGTCGTGGGAGCCGCCCGAGGGTGGTGTGATCCAGCTCGAGGCCCGGGATGGGGTGATGCTGGAGGCCGACTACTACCCCTCCACGACCGAAGGCGCGACGGCGTTCGTGTTGCTGCACATGTACGCGGTCTACTACGACCGCACGGGTTGGCCCCTGGACTTCATCGAGACCCTCACCGGCCACGGTTGGGCAGTGATCGTGCCCGACCGGCGGGGGGCGGGAAATTCCGAGGGGGATCCCGAGGAGTCGTGGAACGGCGAGAAGGGCAAGTGGGATGTGGAGGCCTGCGTCCTGCGGCTGCAGGAGGATGGCTACGCCGACCTCGCCATCGTCGGAGCGTCCAACGGCACGACGTCGATGATCGACTACGCGGTCTGGGCCCCGGAAGAGGGACTCCCCGAGCCGGTGTTGCTGGGTTACATGACCGGGGGCACCTACACCATCGCCAACACCTGGATGTCCAACGTCCCAGCGGTGCCCTCGGTCTTCACCTACTCGACCGACGAGGCGGCCTGGTCCGAGGGGCAGATGGACCTGGACCCCGGTACCTGGGCCTTCCACGAGTACCCCGGAGGAGACCACGGCACCCTGATGTTCAGCGCCGCACCCGAGGTCGCCGACGACCTCGAGATGTTCTTCCTGGAGTGGCTGGACGTGCCGGAGTAGGAAGACCGGGTGGCAGGGGTGGCAGGGGACCGAGGTCGACTCCGGGTCATTCTTGGATTGATTGGCTTCGGCCGAACTGACCAGGGGTCGTGCTCCGTCCCCGATCCCCCCGTTCCTGCTCCGATCCCCTGCGCGGCGGTTCGGTTGGCGTTTTGCCCCCCGCCCCCTATGATGGTCATCCTGAATGAACGCTCATTCAGAAAGCCAGGGGGTAACCGTGCTGCTCCTCAATCCCAAGCGACACGTCCGGCCCTACCGCGACGAAGCCTCGCGCCAGCTCATGCTCGACACCATCGCGTTCTTCGAGAACAAGGGCCGCGGCAAGCTGAAGAAGGATGACCACGAACGCACCTGGTACGCGGACTTCCTGCGCTTCCAGCACGAGCACCGGCTGTTCGCCCAGCTGCTGACTCCGGCCGCCTACGGCGGCGGCGATCCGCAGCGTCGCTGGGACACCTACCGCAACTGCGAGTTCAACGAGATCCTGGGCTTCTACGGGCTGTGCTACTGGTACACCTGGCAGGTGTCGATCCTGGGCCTGGGGCCGATCTGGATCTCCGACAACGAGGGGGTCAAGCGCCGCACCGCGCAGTTGCTGGAGGACGGCGGTATCTTCGGATTCGGCCTGTCCGAGAAGGAGCACGGCGCCGACATCTACTCCACCGAGATGCGGCTGGTTCCCCAGGAGGACGGCGGCTACCTGGCCAACGGGCGCAAGTATTACATCGGCAACGGGAACGAAGCCGCGCTGGTCTCGACCCTGGGCAAGATCCTGTCGCCCGGTGAGGAGGAGACCGACCGCTACGCCCACTTCGCTTTCTTCGTGGTGGGCTCCAAGCACGGCCGCTACGAGGTGGTCAAGAACGTGGTCAACAGCCAGTCCTTCGTGGCCGAGTACGCCCTGAACGACTACCCCATCGAGGATGCCGACATCCTCGCGCGGGGGCGCGACGCCTGGGACATGGCGCTCAACACGGTCAACATCGGCAAGTACAACCTGGGCTGGGCGTCCATCGGCATGTGCACCCACGCCCTGTACGAGGCCATCGACCATGCGGCCGGCCGTAACCTCTACGGCAAGTACGTCACGGACTTCCCCCACGTGCGGCAGCTGTTCGTCGACGCCTACACCCGGCTGGTGGCGATGAAGGCGTTTGCCCTGCGCACATCCGACTACATCCGAACCGCCTCGGCCACGGACCGGCGCTATCTGCTGTACACACCCATGGTCAAGATGAAGGTCACCACCCAGGGCGAAGAGGTCATCAACGCCCTGTGGGACGTGATTGCGGCCAAGGGTTTCGAAAAAGACATGTACTTCGAGATGGCGGCCCGGGACATCCGCGCACTGCCCAAGCTCGAGGGCACGGTCCACGTGAACATGGCCCTGATCGTCAAGTTCATGCGCAACTACTTCTTCATGCCCGGGGAGTTCCCCGAGATCCCCGAGGTCGACGAGCCACGCAACGACGACTTCCTCTTCGAGCAGGGGCCGACCCGGGGGCTGGGGAACATCCAGTTCCACGACTACAACCTGGCCTACGACAGCGTCGATCTGCCCAACGTGAACCTGTTCAAGGAGCAGATCACGGTGCTCAAGACCTTCCTGATGGCGTCGGCCGCCGACGTGGCCGCCACAAAGGAGCAGGCCCGGGACATCGACTTCTTGCTGACCCTCGGGGAGCTGTTCACGCTGGTGGCCTACGGTCAGGCGCTCATCGAGTTCCGCAACCTGCACCGAGACGAGCTGTCCGACGACCTGCTGGAGCAGATCTTCGACTTCATGGTCCGCGACTTCACCAAGTTCGCGATCCAGCTGTACTCCAAACCCCAGGCAACCCAGGCTCAGATGGACCTGTGCCAGGCCATGGTCCGCAAGCCGGTGCCCGATCCCGAGCGCTACGATCGTATCTGGAACGAGGTCTACGCCCTGCGCGGTGTCTACACGATGAACGATTGAGGTGCCGGTCAGTCGGCCTCGTTGTAGTCGATGTCGCGGCCCGGCGTGACGACCACCTCGCCTGATGCCGGGTCGCATCGCAGCAGGTGCACGTTGCGCACGTCGGGGAAGCTCTTGCCCAGGGATGCGGTCTCGTAGACCTCGATGGTGTCGAACAGCGTGTCGCGGACCCACAGGTGGCCGTGGCCGACGAGGATCGCCCGGATGTCGTCCCGGTGGGCCTCGAGGATCTCGAACACCCGCGCCTCGTCCCGGGTCACGACGTTGGATTGGTCGACCGTCCACGGCAGGTCGTGATCGGTCTGGATCGGGTAGTGGAAGAACAGGACCGTGGGCATGGGTTCGGCGAGCTGCTGCTCCAGCCAGTCCAGCTGTTCGTCTTCGAAGTAGTGCCCGTTTTCGTTCATCACCCTGCCGCGGAAGTTGTCCAGCCCCACGAAGCGGAAGCCGCGGTCGGTGAACGCAGTGTAGGTTTCGCGCTGAAAGGCGTCCCACCACAGCTGGCGCACCTGCTCGACCTCCTCCGGGGTGTCGGCGCGGTCGGAGGAGACGAAGTTGTACTCGTGGTTCCCCGCCACCGGATGGTAGGGCACCGCCAGGGCGTCGAGGATCTCGGCGGACTCTGCGATGAAGTTGACGGCGGGGTCGTCGGGGGTCTCTTCGGCCCACACCGCGTCGGCGATGTCGCCGGAGAGCAGGACGTGGTCCAGATCCTCCCACTCGCCGTCGTTGATCAGGCCCACCAGCTCCCGCAGTCGATCGCCGTCCGCACCGTCGTCGGTGAAGCCGACGTGGGTGTCGCTGACCGTCAACACCGTGAACGGCGCGGCCGGGGCGTCGGGAACGGCGGAGTCGTCGTCGTCACCGGCCCGACATCCCCACAGCAGCAGGAGCGCGATCGCGGTGGTCGGGAGGGAGGTGCGCAACCCGGCAATCCTACCACCGGCCGATTCACCTCTCGATGGACGTCCGCGTGCCGTGTCTGCCTCCCCTCGTCTTCAGAGCGAGGTGGCGATCGCGAGCCCGACCGCCACCACCACGAACAGCAACACCGCACCAGCGACCGCCCCGAAGACCGCCGTGAAGCCGCACCCCCACATCAGCGAGCGCACCCGCCGCCGGACCTCGTCCTTGGCCACGTCTTCAGCGCTCACGCCCCGGAACAGCAGGTTGTAGATCGGCCGCGGCAGCTTCGTTCGCATGAAACGGTGGACCCGCCGCATGACCGCGTCATGGGCCATGTCCTTGGCGCCTCGCGCCAGCGCGTCCTGCGCTGCCTCGGCGGGGGTCGGGATCCCGGATGCTTCGGCCGGTGTCTCGTCCATGGGGACGAGTGTATCAAGCCTGGAATCGTTCGATTCGGTGATCTCGGTGGAGCCGTACTAGGCCGCCAGCCGGCGTCCACGGAGACGTAGAAGCGTTCGGTGGGGCGGATGCGGAGACGGAGCCTGACGTGGCCGCGGAGGAACTCGCACGAAGGGAACCTGCCCACCTCGCCTTCGCAGCCCGACCGGGTGGTGGAGGGTCCGCCGGCTCGGTGATCGAGGAGTACGCGTGCCCGAGGGTGTCGAACGAGCCGGCCGGGCCCGGGCGGGGGCGTTGGGGTCGTTTCCCACGCCGTTCGCGGTCCCGGGCGTCCCCGGGGAGGTCGTCTACGGCGCGGGATCCGTCTCGGCGGGCGGCGTGGCCGGCAGGCTGGCGTAGTAGGCTGCCAGGTCGGCGATGTCGGGATCACTCAGGGAGGCCGAGGCGCCGCACATCATCTTGGCGGTGCGCTCCGACTCCTCGCCTCGGGCAGCCTTTCGGTACTGGTGGAGCGCGTGACGCAGGTATTCCTCCTTCTGGCCGGCCAGGTTGGGGAAGAGCCCGGTGTTGCTGAATCCGTCGGCGCCGTGGCAGGCCACGCATGGACCGGTCTTGGTCTTGCCGGCCGAGGCGCTGCCCGGAGGATCTCCCGCCAGGGCAACCGCCGCGGACAGGCACGACAGGGTCAGGATCGCGGTGAAGAGATGACGCATGAACGTGCGCATGGCTTCGCTCCCTCCCGGCGCAGTCTAGCCGTTCGTTTCGATTTCGCCAGCGTTGCCGGCCACCGGGAGCGGGCGATCGAAAGATGCACGGCCCGAGTGCGCTACTGCACGTAGGCCAGCACCCGCAGCACCGCCCTGACGTCCCGTTCCAAGTTCCGTCCCGCGTCCTTCAGGCGGCCGTACGGGCGCCAGGGTTCGAGGCGGTAGTACAGGCCGACGACCTGGGTGCCGTCACAGTGCGCACGAGCTTGCGGGTGCCGACGCGGACCATGCAGGCGTCTACGATCTCGACACCGAGATCCCAGCGCCTCGCAGGGGGAGCTGTTCATCGACGACGGGCCGTTCGACGAGGCCCTCGTGGTCGACCCAGCCCCTCCCGACGAGGCCTGCTTCTTCGACCCTCCCAGCGACGACGGGTTGCCCGAGTTCGATATCGACACGGCACCCTTCAGCTGACCGCGCTCGAACCCGATGGCCGGCAAGGCCAAAGGCGGTCACAGGCGTACGCCCACCCGCCGCCGCCGCCTCGGATCTCGCGGCACCTTGATTCCCGAGCGATTCTCAGCCGTTGAGCCGACGATCTCCGCATCCCGCGACCCTCGCTGACCTCGATTTGGATCGGCGCGAGGGGTACGAGGGCGAGCCGGTCGTTGCGGGACGCCGTGCTATCGTCGCCATGTAGGAGGTGAGCAAGTTCGATGATGTCGATGTGGCACGACATCGACCCGAGGAGGCCGAAATCCGCGATTTGCCCGTGCTTCACGGGGGCTCGGGGAGGTTCAGGCTAGGCGGGGGGAAGTCGATCCATTCGAACGACACAGAGGCAATTTGCTACCGCAATATCGAGGCGTCGATTCGAAGGTCAAGAAAGTTAGATTAGGCGGGACTCATCCGCCCTTCGCGATCCGGCCCGAGCCGATGGAGCACGGGCCGTCTGGGGACGACGGCCCAGGTTTCGTGGTATCCGGGAAGGGGAGGATCGATGCCCCGGGTGTTCATCAGCCACGCTACCGGTGATCAGCGGTTCGTGGACCAGCACATCGTGTCGTTCCTGCAGAGCCACGGCATCGAGACCTGGTATTCACGGGAGGACATCCATACGGCCTCGCACTGGGAGCGGGCGATCCTCGAGGGGCTCAAGTCCTGCGACTGGTTCCTCGTGGTGATCTCCCGCCGGTCGATTCGGTCCGCCTGGGTGAACCGGGAGGTCGCGTGGGCCGAGGAACGGAGGAGGGGCCGGGTCGTTCCGGTCCTGCTCGACGGCAGCGACCCCGCGGAGTTGCATCTGGCGCTGGTCTCGATCCAGCACGTGGACTTCCGGGGAGAGTTCGACGCGGCGCGGGAGCGGCTGCTGCGTATCTGGGCCGAGGCTGGACACCCCGGCGATCCCATCGATGCCCAGACCTCGATGGAGGATGCCCGGCTACAGGAAGACCTGCGGCGGCTCCGAGGGACCCGTCTCTTCCGTGACGCCGCGGAGGCGGGCGACGCCGAGGCGCAGTACATGCTGGGTGTCTGCCAGGAGATGGGACACGGGACGACGCCGGATGCCGCGGAGGCGGTTCGTTGGTACGGACGTGCAGCGAACCAGGACCACGTCGTCGCCCAGTACCACCTGGGATATTGCCTGCTACACGGGATCGGGACGGACAAAGACCCCGATGCCGGCTTCCGCTGGGCCCTCAAAGCGGCGAAGAAGGGTCACGCGGAAGCACAGAACGCCGTAGGTTGGTGTTTGGAGAAGGGTGTGGGAGCGGCTCAAGACGTCGCCACGGGTCTCTCCTGGTACCAAGAAGCGGCGAACCAGGACCACGCCCAAGCCCAGTACAACATCGCCTACTTCTACCACATGGGTTCAGGCGTCCCGCAGGATCTGTCCATGGCTCTGAAGTGGTACGAGCGCGCGCAGGCCGCCGGCCACGGAAAGGCGGACCTCCGCATTCGCGAGGTACAGCAGGCGTCGGGGCTCCAGTTGGGCTGGGAGCCCGAGCGAGATCCCTTCCGTGGTTCGGTCCGTGGGGTGGCGATCTCCGGCCAGCCCGATTTGCTCAGGCCAGCCGGATGGCGGCCGGAACCGCCCACGCCCCCCCCCTTTGGAGCGCTCCCCTCTCCAGTGGCTCCGCAACCCATGCCGGGCACCTCCCCGGAAGCGAATCCACCACTCCCGTCGCCTCCACCTGCCACGTCGGATGCAGTGCCCCCGGCGGCCGAAAGATCGTGGCCGACGGGGCGGAACATCCTCTTGCTCGCCGGGCTGGGGATCCTGCTCCTCAACGCCGTTCTTCTCGCCGTGATCGCGCTGAAGGGCTGCTGAGGCACCTCTCGATTCTCGACCGGCGGCGAGGGACCTGTGCGGAAACTGACTGGCGTAGGAGGTAAGAACCGGCCCCTCTGGAGTGCGAGAACCGGGTCCGGCGTCAGCGCATCCAGTCCTTCCTGAAACGGGACGGAAGGGACGCCCTCCCGCCGGTGAAGGGACCCTTGCCGATGGGGGACACCATGACCCCGAGGTCCAGGGAGGGGGTACACCGTCGACCGGGCCGGTCGCAGGTGAGGGTGGCGAGCCGTTTCCCCCGGACACGGACCTCGAGGGTGGATTCGGCCGCCGTCCCCTCGCCGCTGTACTGCTCCCAGGTTTGGTGGCCCGACACCTCTGCCCACACCCGCAGCTGGTCCCCCTTGGGTTCGACCCAGAACGAGTAGCTCCAGCACAGGTGTGCGGCCGCACATTCGTAGAAGCTGAACAGCCCCTTCCACGACTCCATCGCGACCAGCCGCTGCTCGAATCGCCGCGCCTGGTCCGCACACGTGCCGTCCGGGTGGCGCGAGAGGTAATCTCGCCAGCCCTCGCGGTCGTCCGCACTCCGGGCAAGGTCGCGGGCCAGCGAGTCCTGCAGCGACGCGACCTCGGATTCCGCGCGCCCGGCGCATACCCCGTGAGGCTTGGATGCGAGATAGGAGCGCCAGGCCGCCAAGGTCCCCCGGGACACCGCGACGTCGCAGGCAAGCCTGTCCTCCAGCCGCTGGACAGCCTCCTCCGCCTGTTCGGTGCAACGGCCGTCGGCGTACCGCTCGAGGTAGGCACGCCAGACCTCCAGCTCGTCTTGCGCCTCGGCCGCCCCGCAGGCCTTGCGGTCTCTCCGCGCCGGCTGGGTGACCATCCACACCGTCGCTGCAACGATCAGCGCCGCGCCCAGGACGGTGAGCCCCGAGATCATCGCGATCTTCGCGCCCCCCATGCCTTTCGCGGGGGGTACGGCGGGTTCGTCCACGGCCCCCGGCGCTCCCTGGTGTGCGGTGACGAGGGGGACCACCCGCCGGACGTCGGGCTGGTTGGCCCGGGCCAGAATCGCGGCGAACTCTCCGGCGGTCGCGAGTCGCGAAGCCGGGTCCGCCGACAGCGCGGCCGAGAGGGCCGCCACGACCTCAGCCGGGATGTCCGGGCAGTACGCTGCTGGTGTCACCAGTTGTCGACGGGCCTTGTGTTCCAGGATCTCGAACTGAGGCGTGCCCGCGTCCCAGGGCAGACGGCCTGCGAGCATCTCGTACAAGATCATGCCGAGGGAGTAGATGTCCGCCCTGCGGTCCACCGCCCGGGCGTCGGTGTACTGCTCAGGGGCCATGTACTCTACTGTGCCCATCCCGGTCCCGGTCCGGGTACCAGATCCCTCGGGCTCGCGGGCGATGCCGAAGTCGATGACATGGGGTTCGCCGTCCGGCGTGACCAGGATGTTCTCGGGCTTGAGGTCCCGGTGGACGACTCCCCGGCCGTGGGCGTACTCCACCGCGTCCACCAGCTGGCGAAATAGGGGCCAAGCCCGCTCCCAGGGGATGGGGCCTACGGAGGGCCCCACGAAATGGGACAGCGGGCTCCCCTGGTGTGGTCCATGACCAGCGCCAGGTCGCCCCCGTCGACGATCAGGTCGCGCACCCGCACGATCCCCGGGTGCTCCAGCTCGAGCCCCAGGCCGGCCTCCCGCTCGAATCTCGCCCGGTAGCTCGGATCGCGGGCGAACTGGGGATGCATCACCTTGATCGCCACATCCCCGCCCTGCCGTTCGGCGAACGTCTCGGATCGGTGTCTCCCCAGGTACACGGCCCCCATGCCGCCCTCGCCGATGGGGGCCAGCAGCCGGTAGGCGCCGATCTCCTGAGGTGCATCCGTCTCGTCCGGGGGCGGGGTAGTCGCTTGCCGTCCGTCGGCCAGGAGGATTCGCTTCTGTTCCTCGAATTCCGCGGGGGTGAGGGCACCACTGTCGCGTAGCGCGACCAGACGTTCCAGCTCCTCGGTGATGGTCGGCATCGTGCCGGGGTCCCCTCCACTGTAGCGAACGGCCGAGGTCAGCCGGGCAGACTACCACGTAGCCAGCCAGAGGCGGTGAGCTGCCGGTCAGTCATTCATCGTGTCGGCACCCCTCACGGAATACGCTTCCTCCAAGACCAGCGCGTAGCGCTCGGGATCGAGCACCGGTTTACGGTTCTTGGACCGCGACCGCTTCATCTGGGCCGCGGCGGCCTGGGGTTTGGAGTGACGCTGGATCGCGAGCTTGGTGACGTCGCGGATCACGAAGCCGAAGATCTGCTTCAGCAGGTCGTCGGACTGCCCGTCCGGGTGCAGGTTGCGGAACTCGATGATCGCCTACCCGTAGGCCACCAGGGCGAACAGCTCGCCGAGGATCAATAGCAAGTCGATGTCCCTTGCCTGCTCCTTGGCTGCGCCCACGTCGGCCACCGAGGCCGGCAACGGCCTGATTCACGTCATCGACTCGGTTGTGCTGCCCGGCTGACGCTAGACCGAGTTCTCACCACCGGCAGCTCCCCCTCACCGCCCCCGACCAACCCGCCTCCCCGGGCCTCCCGCTGCCGGTGGACCTATGCTGTGCTTGGAAACCAGCGACGAGCATCGCCCGGTAATGGAGGGGAGCCATGACCCACAACGTGATCAACAACGTCTCCAGCGACGCGGTGTACAAGGCCACCGGATTGGGCTGGGACCGCTGGATCGAGTTCATCGACGGGCGGGGCGGCGAGGGTATGGACCACCGCCAGATCGTCGAGCTGGTCAGCCGCGAGGGCGGGGTCAGCAGCGGCTGGTGGCAGCAGATGGTCACCGTGGGGTACGAGCACGCCAAGGGGCGACGGATCGTGGGCCAGACCGGGGACGCGGGCTTCCAGCTGGGTGTCCAGAAGGCCGTTCCCCTCGGCCGCGAGGCCCTGTGGGACCTGTTGACCAGCCCGGAGGGACTGGAGATCTGGCTTGGGCCGGGGACCGAGGGTGTCGTCGAGGCCGGGCAGAGCTACCGGGCGTCCGACGGGCTGACCGGTGAGATCCGCGCGATCCGCCCCGGCGAGCGGATCCGCCTGACCTGGCAGCCAGCGGACCGCCCCGCGCACACGACCCTGCAGCTGACCCTGAGCTGTCCCCGCAATACCGACCAGCGGACCACCCTGCGGTTCCACCACGAGAAGCTGGCCGGTCCCGACGAGCGGAACCGCATGCGCGAGCACTGGCGGGATGTCCTCGCCGCCCTGGAGGAACTGGCCGCGGGGCGGTAGACGGCGCAAACCGGGAAGAGCGACTACCCCGGGTCCATACGAGGTGCATACGAGGTGCCACCCGAATCCACACGAGGTGCCACCCGAATCTCACGAATAGTTGTGTCCGTCGAGTTGGTGTCACAGCCTGAGCCACCGCTATGGTCCAGGGATTTCAAGGTCCAGGGACGGGTGGCACGGGCAACTCGTTGCCTGTGGGGGCTCGTGAGCGACTCAGGCGGCGTCGCCGCGCTCCGCTCCAGCGGCCCGCTCGCCCGCCTCGTGGCAGAAGAACTCGATGCGCGGTGGGCCATGCCCCAGGTCGGCCCGCAACACGTTGCGGTAGCCAGGGGCCAGGCGGCTGGGATCTGCGGCGTCGGGGATCGGCGCCCAGGCGCCGGTGTCGACGAAGGTGGCGCCGCCGGGCAGGTCGACTCGCTCCGGTTCGTGGGTATGGCCGAAGGTCACCAGCGGGACATCGAGCAGGGAGGCGATGCGGCTCGCCCACTCGGGGTTCTGCTTGTACACACCGGTCGACAAGGTGCCCCGCATCCGGTAGCGGATGACGCCCTGGACGACCAGCGCCAGCAGCAACGGACCGAGGAGGGCCGCCCACCAGGGCGCACCGACCAGGGCCAGCAGCGCGATGCCCAGGGCCGTGCCGACCACCAGCGCCAGCCGGTCCAGCCACAGCTCCCGCAGGATCCAGCTGAACCGCTCGGTGACCGGCGGGTGTTGCAGGCGCAGCAGCCGGGCTGCGGTGTCCGCGGTCACCCCGTTGCGCTCCGCCACCTCGGCCAGCCGCCCCTCGTAGTTGGCCGGCGGCCGCCGCAGCCGGCGCTTGAGCCCCAGCATCACCACCATCACGTGCAGGCTGCCCCAGGCCCAGGGGACGAGGATCCCGCGCCGCGACAGCGCGTAGTGCCGGAACCAGTGGGCCGCGTAGCCCCACACCGAGAGGATGAAGTCCGAGGCGAAGGGGTTGAAGTGCCCCATCCGGCTCAGCAAGAAGCGGTTGGTGACATTGCCCATCGGCAGGGCCAGGACCCGTTCGCCCCGGCGCTCGACCACCGGATCCAGAAGGTGCTGGAAGCTGGAGTAGGAGTCGTACTGCTGCCCGTGCTCCACGTAGATCTCGCCGGGCACGTGGAAGAACCACGGCTCGAAGCGAATCGTGGCGGCCACCGCCGCCCAGCCCCGCGCCCGGGCCGCCTGGTCGACCGCCTCGAGCAACACCTGCCGCACCTCGGCGAAGTGCAGCTCCCGGTCGTGGTTGCCCAGCACGTACACCAGCCGATGACCGCGCTCCAGCACCTCGGCGACCAGCTCGGCGAACGTGGGATGGTGCTGGAGGATTCGCCGCAGCTTCCACGCCGAACGCGGTGCCGTCGGCTCCAGCCCCCGCCGCCTCTCCCCCGGCCGCAGCGGCCACGGTGGCTCCTCGGGTACGGCCGTCACCAGATCGAAGTCGACCACGTCCCCGTTGAACACCACCGTCAGGGCGACCCCGTCCCCCTCGGCCCGCCCCAGCTCCCCCCGCACCATCTCCCCGAACTCCCCGTCGAAGTGCCACCGGGAGTGCTTGTGTGCCATCCATCGATCCGCGTGGTCCTCCGCGTCACAGAGGTGCAGATCGGAGACCACGAGGTAGCGGGTACGTCGAGCCATCATGTTGGACTCTACGCACAGTTCTTCATGGATCTTTCACGGGTGCAGCGTCCAACGACTTTCATCACGGTTTCGCCCTGGTAATGGGTTGACATGCCCCCTCCCTGAATCCCGGTCACGTGCCGGGGAAGGAGGGAGCGATGGGCTGGTGGTGGAGCAAGGACAAGGCAGAGGTCGCGGCGCCGCACGAACATTTCGATGAAGGTGCGGCTGCTGTCGGCGCAGGCCTACGAGTCGGGCCTGGTGGCCCGGGAGGCGGCCGAACTGGCCGGCGAGCGTAGCTCTGGTGGATCCGACTCGGACTCGACCTCGGACGCTCCTTTGCCCTTTCTCCTGTGTCCCCCGTCGATCCGCCCTCAGTACAGTGCGATCGCGTCGATCTCGAACCAGCCGTCGGTGGGATCGCCAATCTCGTCGAGGAACTCGACCACGCCGTCGATCCGGATCGCGTCGATCTGGCCCTGCCAGGGCTGGTTGGGGGCGACGGGGACCTCGGTCAGGTCGAAGAGCAGCTCCTGGTAGCCGTACAGGAAGACCTGCTCGATGGTGGTGGAGCGCAGGGGGTCGAAGCCGCCGTAGTTGCTCTCCCACATCAGCGTGACGTCGTCGTTGTGGGCGTTGTTGGAGGTGCGGATCGTCACCGCGAGGGTCCCGAAGCGTGTGGCGTCGATGGCGGCGGGGAAGGTGTAGAGCGCGTGCGGATCGGTGCCGCCGGCACCGGACTCCAGCAGCAGGGCGCCTGCGGTGGCGTCGATGCTGGGCGTGGCCCCCGCGTCCCCGGCCTCCCAGCCCTCGGTGTCGCCCTCGACGTCGAAGCGGAACTCGTGGCGGTCCGACACCACCACCGACCACTCCTCGAGCTCGGCCCCCAGGCTCTCGAGGGTCAACCGCAGGCGGATCACCGGGTAGGCCGCCGGATCCAGGTCCCACAGGTGCACGCTGACGTCGGTGATCCCGGCCGCGTTACCCGGCACCTGGTCGTCGGGGACCAGGGCGCCCCCCTCGTCCAGCAGCTGCAGCACCAGCGTGCCGCTGCCGACCACGTGCACGCTGTTGAACAGGGTGGCAGCGGGGAAGGTGGTCAGGTCGATGGGCGGGGAGGTGATCACGCCGCCGGCGACCGGGTAGTCGTAGCTCAGGGTCGCCTCGAAGCCATCGCCGCACCAGCAGCAGTTCACCCCGTTGGAGTTCTCGACCTCCGCATGGGCCGAGCCGTCGTTCACGTAGAGGTAGATGCCGGGGACCGTCTTGGAGCGGGTGCTGTAGCTGTCGCAGGTGTTGGTGTTGGGGTTCCAGTGGTCGTGCCAGCTCTCGTTCTCGAAGCGCAGGTAGTCCACGTAGCCGTCGTTGTAGTTGGCCTTGACCCGGAAGGTGATCGTGCCGTCGATGCCGGCGATGGTGTCCGGAAGGCCCGTGAAGTCCACCTCGGCGATCTCGTTGTTGTCGAAGTAGCCATCCTCCTCGGTCCCCGAGTAGGTCCCGCGGTTGTTGCGCGCCGTGTCGCCGTCGAACTGCACGCCGCTCAGGTCCCCCATCTGGAACTGCTCTGCGGTGTGCTGGAGCCAGATGTCGCTGTAGCCGAAGCTGGCGTCCACCTCCAGAGAGGCAACGGTCGACCACTCGCTCCAGCGGTAGTCCGAGTCGTCCTTGGCCCGGGCGCGCCAGAAGTAGACGCCGTCGGCCAGCGGCGCTGCCGGCGACCACTGGGTGTCGAAGATCTCGCCGCTGGACTCGGGTGAGCCGAAGGCCGCGTCGTCGTCGATCTCCACCGTGTAGGTGATGGGATCAAAGTCGGCGTCGAAGCTCCAGTACTGCAACAGGGGCTGGACGTCGGCGGTGTAGGCCCCGTCCCCCGGCGCCACGATCTCGGGCGTCAGCGGTCCGCTGTTCCAGTCGGGCATGTCGACGTCGTCGATGTAGACCTCGTTCCAGGCCGGGTGGTTGGGATCGACGAAGGTGGACCGCTCGTACTCCCAGGTCAGCACCCGGTCCGGTCCGTTGGCGCCGGTGGCCGGCACCGGATAGCTCAGCAGCTGCCACCCCTGCTGGCCCGAGAACTCGTCCTGCTCCACGCCGTCGACGTAGAACCGGAAGCGGTGCTCGCCGGGTTCGGTGTTCAGGTAGACCCAGAAGGTGACGTCGGTGTCCTCGCGCACCGACAGGGCCACGGACGCGGTGGCGGTCTCGCCGCCCTCCTGGAAGGGGCTGGTCCGCAGGCAGAAGTCGCCCCCGTGGCAGAGTGCCGGATCCTCGGTCACCTCCCAGGTGTTGCCCTGGTCGGCGATCGTCTCCCAGGGAAAGCGGGTCAGATCGCCGGTCTCGAAGTCCTCGTTGACCTGGTACTGGGGCACCATCTGTTCGCAGGTGTCGGTGAAGGGATCGCAGTACTCGCTCGCGCAGTCGTCGTGATCGCCACAGGCGTTCCCCTCGGCGCAGTCCGGGCAGCCCCCCCCGCAGTCCACGTCCGACTCGTCCAGGTTGTGGAGTCCGTCGCCGCAGGTCTCGGTGCCCACGTCCACACAGGTCCAGCCGAGGCCCACGTCGCACAGGGCCGTGTCGCAGTCGTCGTTGGCCAGGCAGTCGTCACCCACCGCGCAGGGGTCGCAGAGCGCGCCGCCGCAGTCCACGTCGGTCTCGTCCTGGTTCCACAGCGCGTCGCTGCAGATCTCGGTGCCGGCCGGCACGCAGGCGTCGGTGATGCCCACGTCACACAGGACACTCTGGCAGTCGAAGTCGACCCAGCAGAGCTGGCCGTCGTCGCAGGCGGGGCAGAGCGCTCCTCCGCAGTCGGCGTCCGACTCGTCCTGGTTGGCCACGCCATCGCCGCAGGTCTCGGCGCCCGGGTCCACGCAGGTCCACGAGTCGAAGACCGCGCAGTTGCCACTGTCGCAGTCGCTGCCGACCGCACAGGCCTCGCCCAGGTCGCAGCCGGGGCAGATCAACCCGCCGCAGTCCAGGTCGCTCTCGTCCTGGTCCAGCACGCCGTCGTCGCAGGTCTCGGTGGCCGCGTCGACACAGGTCCAGCTGTCGAAGGTGGCGCAGTTGCCGCTGTCGCAGTCCCCGCTCTCGTTGCAGGCGTCTCCGAGGGCGCAGGCCGGGCAGAGCAGTCCGCCGCAGTCGGCGTCCGACTCGTCCTGGTTCTGCAAACCATCGCCGCAGGTCTCGCTGCCCGGGGCCAGGCAGGTCCAGCTGACGTGAACGTCGCAGGCGGCGCTGGCGCAGTCGGCGTTGTCGTCGCAGCCTAGTCCGTCGCCGCATGGGTCGCAGACTGCTCCGCCGCAGTCCACGTCGGTCTCGTCCTGGTCCAGCGCGCCATCGCCGCAGGTCTCCTCGGCCGCGCCCACGCAGATCCAGGTGTCGTTGACGTCGCAGTTGCCCGTTGCGCAGTCCGTGCTCTCCAGGCAGGTCATGCCCAGGTCGCAGGCCGGGCAGACCGCGCCGCCGCAGTCGGTGTCGGACTCGTCCTGGTTGGCGTACCCGTCGCCGCAGGTCTCCGAGCCGACAGTCAGGCAGGTCCAGGTGTCGTGGATGTCACAGGTGGCCGACGCGCAGTCGTCGTTGTCCAGGCAGGCGCCGCCCACGTCACAGGGCTCGCAGACTCCACCCCCGCAGTCCACGTCGGTCTCGGCATCGTCCTGGACGCCGTTCTCGCAGGGGTCCACCTCGTCGTCCACGCACACCGCCGAACCGGAGCTGTCGTCGCAGACCTGGTCCAGGGCGGCGCAGTCGGTGCCATAGATCCACTGGCCGCAGTCGTCGGGGTCCACATAGCAGGCCTCGACCGTATCGCCGTTGCAGCGGGACTCGCCGGCGCTGCACTCGGACTCGCAGCCGGTCGTGTCGTCGTCGCCGGTGTCGTCATCCGCCGTGTCGTCGTCGCCGGTGTCGTCGTCCGCCTCCGGGGTCGTGGGACACCCCAGCCAGAGCAGGCTGGCCAGCAGCGTAGGGAACCACCATCGTGAGCCGCGCATCTCTCCTCCTGCGCCTCCGGGGCACCATTTGAGGAGAACTCGGGGGAGGGGTCAAGGGAAGGGGGGGATGACTCGTCCTCGTCCTCGGTCTCGGTCTCGGCTTCGGTCTCGGTCTCGGTCCCACACGAGGTGCCACGCGAATCACACGTGGATACGTGGATAAGGTGCCGGTTATTGAGCTTTGTGCCATTCCGAAATCGCTAAAAGCTCAATAACCGGCACCTTATCTATCTCTTATCCGGCCGGGGTTCTCAGTAGGAGGCCTCGTACTCCGTGCCGCCCACCCGGATCCACCCGTAGGTGCGGTCGTGTGCCACGATCATGACCTCCATGGCGTCGATGGTGTCGTCGAAATCGCCGACCACGTCCACGCTACCCTGGAGAGCCCGACCGCCCGTGTACTCGTCCGGGCTGTCGTCGACCCGCTGCATCCAGCCGGCGTACTCCACGTCCCCGTCAAAGCAGATCTCCGCGTCGTCGCAGAACGCCGCGAACACGATTTCGGTATCGAGGGTCAACTGCATGACGTCGTCGCCCACAGTCGACAGGGACCCGTCCACCGTGGCGGTGCCTCCGGGGCTGAAGTTCGAGCCCGTCGTGCTGCGGAACACTCGTCGGATCCGCTTCCTGTTCTCCAGCGCCTACCACTACCGCGATCTCTTCACGCAGGTCGTCGAACGACTCGCCCCTGGCTGACCTCGTCGAAACGGCTGGATCGGTCGTAGGGGAAAGTGGGCGTTGCGCCTACTGGCGGATCTCACGCCCGAACTCGGCGTCCAAATCCTGTGCCAGGTGGATCCGCGGCTGGATCGGTCACATCCGTGGCGGACGCGAAATGACCGGGCTAACCGACGGGGCTCGATGCAATCGCGCGAGCACGCGAATGACCGAAGACGGACTCAATGAGCGCCACGTGCGTCGCGTCGCTCTTCTTCCTACTCCACGTACCCCAACTCCTTCAGCCGAGACCGCAGTGGATCGTCAGGGCCCGAGATGGAGGGGAGGTCGGCGGAAGGGCGAACCCAGGTCAGGGTGATGTGGGGGGATCGGGATTCGCCCCGAGTAGAGTCATCGGGGGCGGACCACCAGGGCGTGGGGACGAAAGCCGTCACGCCGTCGAAGATGGTGCCCCTTGGCAGACGCAGGTCGTCGCGTGCGACGCTCTGGTCGTCGCAAGTAAATCGAACTCGCAGGGGCGGGGACGCCTCGGACAGCCCGTCGAGTTGGAGCCGCAAGGGCTCCTCGTCCGTGCCCAGCAAGCGGTACTCTCGCGTCCCCGGTGTACTGGCCAGCAGCGGAGTGGAGTCGAGACCGGCGCCGGTCACGGGGGTCACCGGCGCCGGGGTGTCCAGGACCAGGGTGGGCGTGCAGCCGAGGTCGGGGGCGGCGGTCACGGCCAGGGTGGCCGTGCCGGAGGTGGCCAGTCGTTCGAGCTGATCCCAGTCGGCGGCGAAGCGAGCCCGTTCTCCCCCGTCCGCGGTCCCGCCGGGTCGCAGCTCGTCCGGGTCGGAGGTCAGAACGAAGTGTTCCAGCTCGGGGGGGTGGTCCCAGGTCAGGACTCGCTTCTCCGCGCCGCGGATCAGGGCGACCTTCGGGGCGCCGTAGATCAGACCGTAGGCCAGGCGAGTTCGCTCGGACGGTTTGTCCAACGCCTCGCCCTGCAGCAGGGGAACCAGGGACAGCCCCGCGGTCTCGTCGGGGGACGGGATGCCGGCCAGCTCGGCCAGGGTGTCTCCCAGATCGACCAGGGTGACCGGGTCGTCCACGTCGACGCCGCCCTCCCGCGTCGCGTGACCGTCCGGGGGTCGGATCAGCAGGGGCACGTGGAGCAATTCGCGATACAGCGTGTGCCCGTGTTCGAACCCGCCGTGGTCCCAGAGCTCCTCGCCGTGGTCCGAGGTCACCATCAACCAGCTGGGGCGGTCACCCTCCCGGGTGTCCACCTGGTCGATCAGCCGTCCGACGACCCAGTCCGCGAACTGCACCTCGCCCCGGTAGTAGGCCGACACGGTCGCCCGGTCCCGGGTGGCCACCGGCCGGCCGCGGTTGTCCTCCAGCTCGCCCACGCAGCCGGGCCAGGGCTGGGCGACTCCGGCCTCGCGCAGGTAGCGTTCGGTGATGCCCTCGTGCTGGCAATAGGGCACGTGGGGGGAGATCAGGTGGGCATAGACCAGCAGGGGCCGGCGGGGGTCGCTCTCCTGGCGCAGCACGTCCAGGTAGTCCGGAAGATCGCCGTCTCCGCGCACGTAGGCGTACACGTCGAATCCGCGCTCGGAGCCGTTGTCCGGGCTCAGCACCGCGTTGGCGTAGATCCCCAGGGTCCGGTAGCCCTCGGCCCGGAGTCGCTCCGGGACGGTGGGTACGTGTCCGGGCAGGTCGGTGGCGTACACGTCCCGGATCCCGGGCAGGGCCGCGGTGGCGTACCCCCCGGAGAGGAGGGCGTACACGGCCTCCCGGGTCCAGGACGAGGGGGTGATGGCATCGGTGAAGCGGAACGACGTGGCCGCGAGCGCATCCAGCTGGGGGGTGTCGGGGGCTTCGTCCGAGAGGTACCCCACGTGGTCGGCCCGCAGGGCGTCCACCACCACCACCCAGAGGTCCGGTCGGCGATCCGCGCCGACCTCGCCCGCCACCACCCGAACGTCCCCGAAGGCCGTGGGGGTCGAGAGGCACTCCTCCACCTCACCGCCGGCCGCCTCGCCAGACGTGGCCTCGAAGGACAGGGTCACCGCCTTGCCGGCCCACGTGTTCATCGGCAGGGAGCCGTGGCGCCAACCCCGCTCCCCACCCGGCAGCTCCTCCTGGAACGCCACGTGGGGGGGGGCTCCCGACTCGTGGATCAAGACCCGGACGCGAACGGGAGCGAGACAGCTCCCCTCGGGGCCCTCGACCTGCCCGTAGGCGAAGCGGAGCACCGGGTCCACCGTCGGCACGTCGAGGGGCGCGGTCCTCGCCTCCGGCGCGGCGAGCAGGACCGCCTCCCGCCGGTGGTCGCCGAGGGTGGCGAACCGGGCCTCCAGCTCCGTGCGCCGGAGCTGAGCGGTCAGGTCGAGGACCTGCAGGCCCAGCTCGTTCTGGGCGCCCTCTGAGGTGCCGTCCGCCCCACCCCCTCCCGAGCCTCCACGGCAGCCGATGGCCGCGACGAGCGCCAGCCACAGGCATGCGGTGCGGATCCGGCGGGTCACCATCTCGGGGCCTCCCGACGACCCCTGCATTCCCGCGGGCCGTCGCCGGCACTCTACCATTGCGGCCACCGTGGTTCGCGATCCGCTGGCGGACGCCTGGGTCGCCGTGGGATGGACTGCTATCCTGCCGTCCAGGGAGGTCGTCGAACGTGCTCGAGCCAGAGGTCAGCGAACGGTCACCCGGGATCTCGGCGTCCGCCCTGGCCCCGCGGGCCGCGGTCGCCTGTCTCGCGCTGGCCCTGATCGGGGCTACACCGTCGCCCCCGCTCTCCGAGGAGGAACCAGCCGTGCTGACCGACGAGGACCGCGCCTTCCTCGACCACAACTTCCAGCGCTTCGGGTCGGCCTGGAGCGAGGGGCTGGCGGGCCTCGAGCGAGACTTCGAGCTGCGGCCCGAGGTGGGCGAGCGCACCCTCGTGCTCGGGCTGGTGAGCCGGCTGCCCCCACGGGTCAGCTTCCAGATCACCGTGGACCGGGAACACGGGGGCATGTCGACCCAGGGGCCCGACCTCCCGGACGCCCCAGCCCTCGGTGAGCAGGAGCTGCAGCAGGTCGATGCGATCCTCCAGGCTGCGGGGACCCTGTGGATCATCGCGCCGGCCAACGGAGAGTGCCTGCGGATCGACACGAGCCAGGGTAGGACGGCACTCCTCCATATCGAGCGGCCCTGGGTCTCGACCAGCGGCAAGGTCCCGGCGTCGAGGATCGACGCGCGCCGCCTCGGAGACCGGGCTCTGGTCTTCGTCGAGATGGGCCTCGGCTCCCTGTTCTGTGTCTGGATCGACCTGGCTGCCCAGGAGGTCGAAGGGGCATCCTGGTTCGACGTTCCGTTCCGACCGGCCCGCCTCCTCGTCGCCGAGGACCGCGCGTTCCTCGAACAGGCGCTGGCCGAGCACGGCGACTTCGGCGTCTACGGGAACGTGACGCCGGGATTCGCCTGGCTGGTCGAGCACTTCGATGTTCAGGTTCGTGTCGACGATCGGGGCTGGCACATCCGCAGCGAGCCCCGCGACGGCCACGGCCACTTCTTGAACTTCACCGTCGAGCACGAGACAGGTCGGATCTCCGGCGTGATTGCCGGTCACTGACCCGAATCGGTCGTCCCCGGATTCGCGAAGTCCCGTCGTGGGGATGTCGAGTTAGTCAAGCAAAACTAAAGTATGCAGGCTTGACAAGATTAGCCGCCTGATTATTCCTGGCTCACGCAGCGAGCGGGGTCGACGCCCGCTTCCGGGAGAATCATGGCTAAGACGCTCTACGACATCGGCGACGCTCCGCCCCTGGGGGAAGTTCCGGAGAAGATGCACGCCTGGCTGGTCCGTCAAGACCGCTTCGGCGAACCCACCCAGGCATGGAAGCAAGAGGTGATCGACGTCCCCGAGATCGGGGACGACGAGGTGCTGGTCTACGTGATGGCGGCCGGCATCAACTACAACAACGTGTGGGCGGGCCTCGGCGTGCCCATCGACGTGATCGGCGCGCGCCAGCGGGCGGGTGAGCCCGAGGACTTCCACGTGGGGGGCAGCGACGCCTCGGGCATCGTCTACAAGGTGGGGGCCAACGTCTCGGACCTGTCGGTGGGCGACGAGGTGGTCGTGCACTGCGGGATCTGGGACGTGAACGCGCCCAGCGTGGTCGACGGCGACGATCCGATGTTCGATCCGTCCTTCCGCATCTGGGGCTACGAGACCAACTACGGCTCCTTCGCCCAGTTCACCAAGGTCCAGTCCCACCAGTGTCTCCCCCGGCCCAAGCACCTGAGCTGGGAGGCGTCGGCGTCCTACATGCTCGTGGGTGCTACTGCCTACCGCATGCTCCTGGGGTGGGAGGAGCGCTCCCTGCGGGAGGGGGACGTGGCGCTGATCTGGGGCGGCGCCGGCGGGCTGGGCTCGATGGCGATCCAGATCGCGGCCGCCATCGGCGCGGATCCTGTGGCCGTGGTCTCCTCGGACGACAAGGCGCCCTATTGCGAGGCCCTGGGCGCCCGGGGGGTGATCAACCGCCGCAACTTCGACCACTGGGGCATGCTGCCCCACTGGAAGGACCGGGCCGGGTACGCGGAGTGGCTCAAGGGGGTCCGCTCCTTCGGCAAGGCCGTCTGGGAAGCGCTGGGGGAGAAGCGCAATCCGCGGATCGTGTTCGAACACCCCGGGGAGAACACGATCCCGACCTCGATGTTCGTCTGCGAGACCGGCGGGATGGTGGTCGTCTGCGCCGGGACCACCGGCTACAACGCCACCGTCGATCTGCGCTACCTGTGGATGCGTCAGAAGCGCCTGCAGGGATCCCACTTCGCCAACGACGACCAGGCCAGGGGATTCAACGACCTGGTGCTCGAGGGCAAGGTCGACCCATGCATGTCCCGCGCGTTCACCTGCGCGGAGCTGCCCGACGCCCACCAGTTGATGTACGAGAATCGCCACCCCCACGGGAACATGGCGGTCCTCATCGGGGCGCCCGAGTTCGATCTTGGGATCCACGCCGAGGGCCCGCGGACCGTCGCCGCCCTGGCCCAGGACGAGCCCAGCGAGCCCGAGGTGGTCTACCTGCCTCCGCTGCAGGATCCCCAGCAGCCCGGCGTGTCGTCCGTCCTGGTGGAGGACGACACGCGGGTCGCGGCGATCCTCCACCCGGGTGTGATCACCTGTGCACCTGCGTCCACGGTGGCCGAGGTGGCCAAGCTGCTGGTCGGATATCGGATCCACGCCGTGGTGGTCATGGACGACGACGACCACGCGGTCGGCGTGGTGTCCCAGACCGACGTGGTGCTGGCCCGACAGGGACGCGGTGCCGACGAGCTGTCGTCGCTGAGCGCCGCCGAGATCATGACACCGGCGCTGATCCACTGCACGGCCGAGACCCGGGTCTCCGAGGCGGTCACCGACATGACCCGCCGCGGCATCCACCGGCTGATCGTGACCGAGGAACGGGAGGGGCGCCCCTTCCCCATCGGCGTGATCTCGATGACCGACATCATCCGCAAGCTCGTCAAGGAGCCATCCACGGGCAACGGCGGCCTGGTCGCCGGCTGACGCGACGGCGAGGAGAATCATGGAACCCACGCTGACCCCAGACGACACGGCGGACCTGCTGGCCCAGCTGTCGGACGCCAACGGGCGCTTCAAGCGCGAATACCCCGGGGACGCCCTCGACAGGCAGCCGGTGCACACCCTGTACGGCGGGGCCCACCTGTTCAAGGCCGGCTCTCACCGCAAGCTGGGCGCGATCGCCCTGCGCAATCTGGACGGCTACGCACCGGACTTCGTGTCCTTCGCCAAGGTCCTGGGCCTCCGGGGCGCGGACTCGTTGCCCGATGGTTGTTCGGACATCGCCCGGCTCGAAGAGGCGCTGGCCGCCAATCCCGAGGCCGTGCGCCAGGTCAACGAACCCGCGTGGCTCGCGTTCACCATCTACCGGCGCGTGCGCGAGAAGATCGGACGCGAGCCGGTCGAGGAGAGCCGCATCGACTTCGAGGACGGGTACGGCAACCGACCGGACGAGGAGGAGGACGGCCACGCGATCCGGTCCGCCACCCAGCTGGCGGTGGCCATGGCCGAGAACGATCTACCGCCCTTCATCGGCGTCCGGATCAAGCCGTTCACCGAGGAGTCCCGGGACCGCTCGCTGCGGACCCTGGACCTCTTCCTGAGCACGCTCTCGGCCGAGACCGGGGGCAAGGTGCCCGACAACTTCGTCGTCACCCTGCCCAAGGTCACCAACCCGGTCCAGGTCGCCGCGCTGGCCGGGGTGCTCGACCGCCTGGAGCGCAAGCTCGGCATCGAGGCCGGAGCCGTGGCCCTGGACCTGATGATCGAGGTCACCCAGGCGATCATCAACGAGCGCGGGGAGAACGCCGTGCTCTCCCTGGTCCGCGCGGGCAAGGGGAGGGTCCGCTACACCGCGTTCGGGACCTACGACTACACGGCCACGTGCAACATCACGGCTGCCTTCCAGTCCCACACCCACCCGGCCTCGGACTTCGCCCGCCACGTGCTGCAGGTCAGCCTGGCGGGCACGGGTGTGGCCATCTCCGACGGGGCGACCACCAGCATGCCCATCGGCCCCCATAGGGCGACCCCGGACGCTCCGTTGACCGGGGAACAGCAGGCCGAGAATCGGGCGGTGATTCACGACGCCTGGCGCCTGCACTTCGACAACATCTCCCATTCGCTGCGACACGGCTACTACCAGGGGTGGGATCTGAACCCGGCCCAGCTGCCGATCCGTTACGCCGCGGTCTACAACTTCTTCTTGGAAGGACTGGGGGACGCCTCGCTCCGGCTGAGCAAGTTCATCGAGCGGGCGGCGCAGGCGACCCTGGTGGGCAACACCTTCGACGACGCGGCGACCGGCCAGGGGCTGCTCAACTTCTTCTTGCGCGGACTGGCCTGCGGAGCTTTGACCGAGGATGAGGTGCTGCGCACGGGCATCACCCTCGACGAGCTCCGCTCCCGGTCCTTCCTCTCCATCGTCCGCAACCGGGCGGAGGCCTGAATGGACACCCTGGATGCGAGCGTCCTGGAGCAGGCCGCCGGGATCCTGGAGTCCACCGCCTCGGCCGTGGACCGATCGGTGGCCTTCCTGCAAGGCGCGGTCACCGACGACGGTCGAGTGAACGGCGCGGCCCTGGACCAGCACCAGCTGATCAGCTTCGAGCTGGCCTGGTCCGCCGCAGAGGTGGCCGCCGCGCGCGCCCTGACCCATCGGGCGATGGCCCAGGTCGACGGGGCCTCGGATCTCACCCTGGAGGGGCGACTGGCGGCGGCCCTGGTCGCGGACACCGTACAGCGGGTTCGGGGCCGCTTCGAGAGCTGTCCCCACGACTACGGCTTTGCCCCGGACGAGCTGGACACGCTGTTCGGCGACGAGTCGACACGGGCCTTCTGTGCGACACAGCTCTCCGCCGGCAACCTGGCCTCCATCGGCGACCGCATCGGTGAGCGGGGAATCGGCGACCTGGCGAGCGGGCTGTCCGAGGAGCACCGGATGATGGCCGACACCTTCCGCCGGATCGCCGACGAGGTGGTCGAGCCCCTGGCGGAGGCGATCCATCGCGAGGACCGGATCATCCCCGACGACATCCTGGCGCCGCTGAACGAGATGGGTCTGTTCGGGCTGTCGATTCCCGCCCGCTACGGAGGGCTGTGCGACGACGAGCGCGACGACACCATGGGCATGATCCTGGCCACCGCCGAGCTCTCGAGGGGTTCGCTGGGCGCCGCCGGGTCCCTGGTCACCCGCCCCGAGATCGTGGCCCGGGCCCTGCTCGCCGGAGGCACCGAGGAGCAAAAGGAGAGCTGGCTGCCCAGGCTGGCCATGGGCGATCCGCTCTGCGCGGTGGCCGTGACCGAACCCGACTATGGATCGGACGTGGCCGGGATGCGGCTGCGCGCCACGCCGGTCGAGGGGGGGTGGTCGCTGCAGGGGGCCAAGAGCTGGTGCACCTTCGGGGGCCAGGCCGGCGTGCTGCTGGTGCTGGCGCGTACCGAGGCCGACCTCGACCTCGGGCACCGGGGGCTCTCCCTGTTCCTGGTGGAGAAGCCCACCTTCGACGGCCACGAGTTCGAGTACGTGCAGGACGGCGGCGGCAGGATCAGCGGCAAGGCCACGGCCACCATCGGCTACCGGGGCATGCACTCCTTCGACGTGTGGTTCGACGACTTCTTCGTACCCGACGGCCACCTGATCGGCGGCGAGGAGGGACGGGGCAGGGGCTTCTACCACATGATGTCCGGCTTTGCCGGAGGCCGGATCCAGACCGCCGCGAGAGCCCTGGGGGTGATGCAGGCGGCCTTCGATCGGACCCGCTCGTACACCTCCGAACGCAGGGTGTTCGGCCAGCCCATCGGCGCTTACCAGCTGTCGCAGGTGAAGCTCGCCCGGATGGGGATGCAGCTGGCGGGCAGCCGTGCGCTCACCTTCCACGTGGCCGATCTCCTCGACGGTGGCAGGGGAAAGATGGAGGCCTCCCTGGTCAAGCTCTACGCCAGCCGGCAGGCCGAGCTGCTGACCCGCGAGGCGATGCAGCTGCACGGCGGCATGGGCTACGCCGAGGAGACCGCGGTGAGCCGCTACTTCGTGGACGCGCGGGTGCTGTCGATCTTCGAGGGCGCCGAGGAGGTGCTGGCCCTGCGGGTGATCACGCGGGCGCTCCTGGATCGGGCGGCCCGCCAGAGAGGGGAGGCCCAGGGATGAGCCTGGATTTTGTGCTACAGGACCAGCCCGAGCTGGCGCCGGATGTCCCCTTCGACGGGGGCCGCGTCCGGGCACCCCAGTACGGCCGCTACCTGGACGATCTCGAGCCGGGGTTGGTGTTCCGCCATCCCCGGGGCGTGACCCTGGACGCGGGCATGGCCCGGGCCTTCAACGCGACCTTCCTCGAGGCCAACCCCCTCTACCTGAACCGGGAGCTCGCGCGGGCCCACGGGTTCGAGGACACCCCGCTCAGCCCCCAGCTGGTGTTCAACGTGGTCCTCTCCCTCGGGGTACAGAACGATTCGGAGAAGGCCATCGCCAACCTGGGGTACTACCAGGCCCGCTTCCTGCGGCCCGCCTACCCCGGCGACACCCTGCGGGCGCTGACCCGGGTGGTGGATCGCAAGGACCGGGGTGGTGACAAGCCCGGCATCGTCCACGTGCAGACCGTGGGCGTGAATCAGCACGAACAGGTGGTGCTGCAGTACGAGCGCAAGATCATGGTCGGGCGACGGGGCGAACGTCCGCCGACCTCGCCGCCTCCGGCCGAGCGCCCCGACTTCCCTTGGGAGGACCGGCCGACCGTGCGTCTCCCGCTGTCGGGTGAGCCCTACCCCGGCGGGCTGACGGGGACCGCCACCTACCTGGAGGACTTCACCCCCGGGGACCTGGTCGTGCACGGAAACGGCCGCACGGTCACCGACGAGCACATGGCCTGGAGCTACGGGGTGACCAACACCCACCCCCTGCACAGCGATCGGCTCTACAGCATGGGGCTCTCCGGCGCCATGAGCGGCGAACCCATCGTCTACGGCGGCCTGGTGTTCGCCTGGTTGCAGGGACTGGCCAGCCGGGACGTGAGCGAGAACGCCCTGTGGGAGCTGGGCTTCACCGAGGGTTACCACACCCAACCCACGGTCTCCGGCGACACGCTGACGGCGCTGTCCCGGGTCCTGGCCGTCGATCCGGGGCCCGAGGGCGCCGGTGCCGGCGTGCTCACCCTGCAGCTGATCGGGATGAAGAACGTGACGGCGGCCGACGCTCTGGACCGCTACGGCGAGGACCTCTTCGTCAAGGAGACCGCCAAGCGGACCCTGGGCAAGGACAAGATCCCGGCCAAGGTGTTCGAGGTCGAGCGCCGCCTCCTGGTCAAGGAGAGGGGGTAGGGGAGGTGGCCGCCGAGCTGCCCACGAGGGATCGTCCGTGGCTGATGCGGACCTATGCCGGGTTCAGCTCGGCCCGGGAGTCCAACGCCCTGTATCGAGCCAACCTGGAGCGGGGACAGACGGGGCTCTCGGTGGCCTTCGACCTGCCCACCCAGACCGGATTCGATCCCGACGATCCCCGGGCCGCGGGCGAGGTCGGCAAGGTGGGGGTGTCCGTCGCGCACCTGGGCGACCTGGATCAGCTCTTCGAGGGGCTCCCCCTCGATCGCCTCAACGTGTCGATGACCATCAACGCCACGGCCATGTGGCTGCTGGCCCTGCACGCGGCCCTGGCCGAACGACGGGGGGTGCCCCTGACCGACCTGCGGGGCACGGTCCAGAACGACATCGTCAAGGAGTACCTCTCCCGCGGGCTGTACGTCTTCCCCCCCGGGCCGTCCATGCGGCTGACGGTGGACACCATCGCGTTCGCAGTGCGCGAGATGCCGCACTTCAACCCGATCAACGTGTGCAGCTACCACCTCCAGGAGGCGGGCGCGACCCCGGCGCAGGAGCTGGCCTTCGCCCTGTCGACCGCCATGGGGGTGCTGGACGCGGTGCGGGACTCGGGTCAGGTTCCCCCGGACGACATGCCCGCGGTGGTGGGCCGGCTGTCGTTCTTCGTCAACGCCGGCATCCGCTTCGTGGAAGAGGCGTGCAAGATGCGCGCGTTCACCTCGATGTGGGACGGGATCGTGCAGGAACGGTACGGGGTGGACGACCCGAAGCTGCGGCGGTTCCGCTACGGGGTCCAGGTCAACTCCCTGGGGCTGACCGAACAGCAGCCCGAGAACAACGTCCAGCGGATCGTGCTGCAGGCGCTGGGTGTGCTCCTGTCCCGCGACGCCCGGGCTCGGGCGATCCAGCTGCCGGCCTGGAACGAGGCGCTGGGGCTGCCGCGCCCCTGGGACCAGCAGTGGTCGCTGCGGATCCAGCAGGTGCTGGCGTACGAGACCGACCTGCTGGAGCTGGGCGACGTGCTGGACGGGTCACCGGTCATCGAGGACAAGGTGCGGGCGCTCGCCGACGCGGCCCGGGAGGAGATCGACCGGGTGGCCGCCGCGGGCGGCGTGGTCGCGGCCACCGAGAGCGGGTATCTCAAGCGCAAGCTGGTGGCCAGTCAGACCGCCCGGATGCGGGCCATCGAGCGGGGGGATCAGATCGTGGTGGGGGTGAATCGCTTCGAGTCCACCGCGGGTTCCCCCCTGACCGAGGGTTCGGACGGCGGGATCCAGCGCGTCGATCCCGCGGTGGAGGGGCGGCTGTCCCGGGCGGTGAGGCGGCACCGGATGAACCGGGATCCCGCGCAGGTCCAGGCGTCCCTGCGGGCGCTGGAACGGGAGGCCGCTGGCGACGGCAACCTGATGCCCGCGTCCATCCGCTGCGCGAAGGTCGGCGTGACCACCGGGGAGTGGGCGGGGGCCTTGCGGGGCGTGTTCGGTGAGTTCCGGGCGCCGAGCGGGATCGACATCGGGGCGTCTCCGGCCGGCGACCACGAGCGGGAGTCGGCGGTCCGGGCCCGGTTGAGCCGCACGGCGGGCGAGCTGGGGCGGATCCCCCGGCTGCTGATCGCCAAGCCGGGTCTGGAGGGGCACACCAACGGCGCGGAACAGATCGCGATCAAGGCCCGGGACGTGGGCTTCGAGGTGATCCTCGGCGGCGTGCGACAGAGCGCCGAGGAGATCGCCATCACCGCCCGGGACGAGGACGTCGATCTGATCGGCCTCTCCGTGCTCTCCGGCAGTCACCTGGAATGGACGGAGGCCGTACAGACGCGACTGGCCGCCGAGGGGCTGGAGGACGTGCCCCTCGTCGTCGGCGGGATCGTGCCCGCGGCCGACGCAGAGCTGCTCCTGCAGCGGGGCGTGCGGGCCGTGTTCACCCCCAAGGACAGCGACATGAACCGGATCATGGACGACCTGATCGCCGTGCTCAGGGGGGGGCGCGACCTCGAGCCCCTGGGTGCCCTGGACTGAGGCACGGGCTCGCCCTGGCATCCACCGCGCCCCTGGTTATACTGCGACCTCACCCCAGGAGGTCGTCGTGTACCGGGAAACCTGGCTCCCCAAGCTGCTGCTCGCTGCCCTGTTCGCCTTGGTCCCCACCGTCCTCGGCTGCCCAGCCGGCGACGACGACGATGACGACGACGACTCCGCCGGGACCGACGACGACGACGACACCACCGACGAGGGACCGATGCCCGCCGACCTCGCGACCCTGTCGGATGGGGAGTGCCCGGACCTGGAGGAGACGGATACGGTCACATTCTCGTCCGGCGGCTCGGACCGAAAGGTGACGGTCGTGATCCCCAAGGAGCTGGAGCAGGGCGCCCCCGCGCTGTTCTTCTTCCACGGATTGCTCAGCCCGGATCACACCCCCAACCCCACCGACTACATGGCCAGCGCCCTCGGCCTGCAGTCCCTGGCCGACGAGACCGGAGCGATCATCGTGCTCCCCGAGTCGCGGATCATGAACGAGCTGAACATGCTCTTCTTCATGTGGGAGATCATGGACCGGGACGAGCTCGACCTGGTGCTCTACGACGACCTGCGGACCTGTCTGGTCGACGAGGCCGGCGTCGACATCCGGCGTATCTCCGCCACCGGGTTCTCCGGCGGCTCCCTGTTCGTCACGGTCCTGGCCCGGGAGCGGGGCGACACCCTGGCGGTGGTGATGGAGAATTCCGGCGGCTCGGACGTGGAGCTGCCCTTCTACCCGATGGCCGCCGAGTACAGCACGCCGCCCAACCCGGTGCTGCCCTTCCTGCTGGTCTCCGGCGGCGACAACGACGGCTGGCCCCAGGGCTTCCCCCTGGTCGACTTCGACGCCGCCACCGACAGCCTGGAGACCCACCTGGCCGGCGACGGCTACCACGTGATTCGCTGCAAGCACAACTACGGCCACACCGTGACCCAGAACGCCATGAACGTGGGCAACCAGTGGCTGTTCGCCAACGCCTACGGCGAGCCCTCCCCCTACCTCGACAGCGGCATCGACGACTTCGGTGACTGGTGCGAGGTGATCTCGGAGCCGTGATCCGGGCCGCTGGTGGCTGACACGGTTCGGCAGGGAGAATACCGCCCCATGGGAACGTGGGAGAAACCGCCGGCCTCGACCCGCCGGCCGGCCGCTGGGGTCACCGCGATCCTGGCGCTCCTGATCCTCGCGCCCGTCCAGACCTCCCGCGCCAACGGCAACGTCTCCCATGTCTGGGTCACCCTGTGGGCGCTGGACCACCTCCCCGACGGCGAGCTGCGTGACCTGCTCACCCGCGACGACCTGGACCTGATGCTGCGCAACGGGGCCAACTTCCCCGACGGCGGCTACGCGGTGAACGACGGGTACGGCGAGATCGCCCACTGGGAGCCGTTCCAGACGGCGTATCTCGACTGGATCGCAGACACCTTCGAACCTCCCTGGACCGACGAGGCGGCCCAGCACATCGCCTTTCTGATGGGCATGGCGTCCCACGGCATGTCCGACCAGCTCTACGACTCCATGTACCTCCGCCGGGCGGGCGTGTACGACGAGGGCTCCCCCGGATCCAGCATCGGCGGGGACGGGTCCACGGACGTCTGTCTGACCGCCGAGGCGGGGCCGCTGGATCCGCCGGAGCTGTGGCTGCCCGCCGAGCTCATGGCGGAGCTCATGGTCGAGGCGATGGGCCACACCGTCGACGCTTCCACCATCTCCGACGGCCAGGAGCTGGTGGCCTTCTCGATCTACTTCGTCAGCCAGGTCTCCCAGGACCCCGAGCAGGTGGCCGAGCACCGGGAGGCCTACCCCTGGGCCTGTGATCACCAGATGGACGAAGGCGTGCCGGGGAGCCCGCCGACGGCCGCCCCGGTGATCGCGGTCTACTGGCAGCGGCTGTGGGATCGCCTCCACGGCCAGGATCCGATCGCCACCCCGTTGATGGCCAGCTACCCGGAGGCGGACGGGTTCGCGCACCCCCACGACGCCGACGACATCGAGTCCATGGTCACCTTCGTGGTTTCCCGGGGACTGAACGCGGACAGCGCGACACCGGACAGCATCGCCGTGAAGGACGAGGACGACGCGGGTCACCTGCCCGACATCCACGTGTACTACGGCCATGCCTCCCACGTGGTGAACCTGCATCCGACCGCGGACTGGACCGAGGAGGCCTTCCACACGGTGTCCGTGGACGGTCTGGAGACCTGGGACGGCGAGCAGTACGCGGCATTCGCCTTCGAGTTCACCACCGCCGATCCGGGCGTCGAACCGCCGGAACCGGAGGGATGCGGGTGCAGCGAGGGGAACGGCGGCCGCCCGAGGTGGCCGGTCATCGCCCTGGTGGCGCTCGTCGCGGCGCTCAGAGGGCGTCGGGGATCGCGGCGTCCAGGGCGCCGATCACGAGATCCGGGTACTCCCGCACGGTGACCGACTGCTCCACGTGCAGGAAGCGACCCGCGGACAGGCCGGCGTCCTCCGAGCAGGGGTCGTGGGAGGCGTTCACGAGACGTCCCTGGACGTTGAAGGTGCCGCAGAGCCGCTCTTCGACCACCGCGCCGGGCCAGGCGTTGCACGACGTGACGTTCTCCCCGGGGAAGGCGCCCATCAGCGCAGCACCCAGCACCGCCACCGGCGTGCCGAGCTCGGTGTCGTAGGCCGTTCCGTCGGACACGCTGATGCCCGACAGCTCCATGCCGTGCAGGTTCAGCACCCAGTCGTCGGGGTGGGCCGCGACCAGGACCTCGTGGGCTGCCTGGAACACGCTCTGGGTCACGTGGGCCATGTCCGACTCGCGGAAGGGCTCCACCCCCTGGGCGCAGGCAGTGGTGGTGCCCTCGCAGGGGGTCGCGGCGCTGTTCGCGCAGCGGTGGGTGCCCGCGATCACCAGGGCCCGGGTCTCGAGGCGCTCGAACGCGGTCACCCCCTCCTCATGGGTGACCAGCTCCAGGTGGGCGTGGGGCACGCCCACGATGGCAGGGCGCGCCGAACCCCTGCGCCAGGCCACCAGTGCCCGGCCCGTTCCGGGCTGGACCGGCGACCACAGGGCGACCTCGCTCTCGTCGCCGCTGCCCCGGCACAGCGCGTAGTCGGTGCCGTCCAGGGACGAGAGCGCGAGCTCCCCGTCCCCTGCGATCAGCGCCTCCATCGAGGCCGAGACCCCGTCGAGTACGAAACCGGGGGGAGGGGAGTACCCCTCGCTGCTGTGGCCCGGAGGATCGAAGGCGTCGGGGTCGAGGGCGGCGAGTACGTCGCAGGTGTCCAGGACCTCGAAGGCGTCCTCTGGGGTGGTGTCGTCGTCCCCGGAGGTGTCGTCGTCGCCGGTGGTGTCGTCGTCGCCGCTGTCGTCGTCGCTGGTGGTGTCGTCGTCGCCGGTGGTGTCGTCGTCGTCGGCCCCGCATCCCCCCTCGTCGCAGCGAACGAGGAGCAGGCAGAGGACCCCCAGGGCGATGGGGCGCAGGAGATGGATTCCGCGCGACATGGGCTCATGATGCACATCAACAACGGGGTTCGCCAGGGGCGAATCGCTCCCGAAGGGCGCAGGCGGCGGCGTCGCCCCTCGCCCGAGACGGTGGTAGCCTTCGCACGAGGGAGGTCCCATGCGAATCCAGCTCACCGCCTCGATCCTCGCTGTGCTCCTCGTGCTCGTCGGCTGCCCCACCGGCGACGACGACGACACCACGGGCGACGACGACGCCACCGAGGACGACGACGCCACGGGTGACGACGACACGACCGG